>NZ_JBHTMU010000001.1:0-310499 GCF_042679605.1 Litorisediminicola beolgyonensis | reverse complement strand
GCGAGACCCGCGCGGCCTCCGAAGCCCGCGCCGAGGCCGCCCGCGAAACCGTGGCCGCCGCCGCCGACCGCATCCGCGAAGAGCAGGAGACGACGCCCGAGGCGCTTCTGGCGCAGCTCGGGATCGTGCCGGACGACATGCCGCCCGCCGACCAGATCGAGGCGCGCGTCAACCAGCTCAAGCGCCAGCGCGATGCGCTGGGTGCGGTGAACCTGCGCGCCGAGGAGGACGCCAAGGACGTCCAGGAAGAGCACGACCAGCTGGTGACCGAGAAGCAGGATCTCGAGGAGGCGGTGAAGACGCTGCGCTCGGGCATCGCGTCTCTCAACCGCGAGGGGCGCGAGCGCCTGCTGACGGCGTTCGAGCAGGTGAACTCGAACTTCACGCTGCTCTTCAAGCATCTCTTCAATGGCGGCGAGGCCAATCTCGTTATGGTCGAAAGCGACGATCCGCTAGAGGCCGGGCTCGAGATCATGTGCCAGCCGCCGGGCAAGAAGCTCTCGACCCTGTCGCTGCTCTCGGGCGGTGAGCAGACCCTGACGGCGCTGGCGCTGATCTTCGCGGTCTTCCTCGCCAATCCCGCGCCGATCTGCGTGCTCGACGAGGTCGACGCGCCGCTCGACGACGCCAACGTGACCCGGTTCTGCGATATCCTCGACGAGATGTGCCGCCGGACCGAGACGCGCTTCCTGATCATCACGCACCACGCGGTGACCATGGCGCGTATGGACCGGCTTTTCGGCGTGACGATGCAGGAACAGGGCGTGAGCCAGCTGGTCTCGGTCGATCTGAAGAACGCCGAGAAGCTGGTGGCGTAAGAGGCGATCCGGGCCGCGCGCTCTGTCTGGAACGCCACGGACGTCGGCATATCAGTCGTCAGGAACAGAGCCCGCCCGTCACGGCGGGCTCTCGTCGGTCAGAGCCGTCCCAGAAGCTCGGGCGTCGGCCAGGCATCGACCGGAAGGCCCAGCTCGGCCTGCACCGCCCGCACCGCGGCGCGCGTGCCCGCCCCCAGGATCCCGTCGATCTCGCCCACATCGTGGCCGCGCGCGGCGAGTTTCTGCTGAAGCTCCTTCATCTGCGCGTCCGACAGGCCCGGCGCGGGCTTGCCCGCGCGGTAGATCTCGGCACCGTCCAGCCGTGTCGCGAAATAGGCCGCGGTCAGGACGTAGGTGAAGCTCTGGTTCCACTCGAAGAAGACGCGGAAGTTCGGATAGGCGAGAAAGGCCGGACCGCCCTTGCCCTGAGGCAGCAGCACCGAGGCCGGAAGATCCTCGGCCTCGAACGCGCCGTCGCGGGGCGACACGCCGAGCGCGGCCCAATCGGACGCCGTCCGCTCGGTCTCGAGCCCGGTCAGGGACCAGTCGAAATCGCCCGGCAGGGTGACCTCTTCGAGCCAGGGCTGGTTCGCCTGCCAGCCCAGCGACGAGAGCATCTTGCCGCCCGACATCAGCGCATCCGGAGCGGAGGTCTTGAGCGAGACATGTCCGTCGCCGTCACCGTCGATACCGTTCTCGATGATGTCCTCGGGCAGCATCTGGACCATGCCGATCTCGCCGGCCCAGGCGCCGGTCGTGGTCGCGGGGTCGAAATCGCCGCGGGCGAATAGCTCCATCGCGGCGAAGACCTGCGGCCGGAAAAGCTCGGGACGGCGGCAGTCATGGGCGAGCGTGACAAGCGCATCGGCGGTGTTGAAATCGCCCTGGAACGAGCCGTAATCGGTCTCGAAGGCCCAGAAGGCCAGGAGCACCCAGCGCGGCACGCCGTACTCGGCCTCGATCCGGTCGAAGACCCCCGCATATTCGACGGCCTTGGCGCGGCCGCGCTCGATCCGGTCGGCGCTGATAAGCTTGCGCGAGAACTCGATGAAGGGCGACTGGAAGATGCCCTGCCGCCGGTCGGCGGCGAGAACCGCATCCGAGCGCGAGACCCCTGCGAGGAACCGCTCGGCGGTCTGCGCCGACAGATTGTGAGCCCCTGCCTCGGAGACCAGACCCTGCTTGAAGGCACCGAAATCGCCTCCGCAAGGAGCGTCCTGCGCCGCCGCGGCGCCCGCAAAAAGAATGAGTCCTGTTGCCAATGCCTGTCGCATGCCTGCTCTCCTGCCTGTCCTGTTTGGCGCGGACCGTATCAGGGGAAATCGGCGGAACAAGGCCGGAGGGGTGGGCGCCATGAGCGACGAACCGCGCAACCGCGCCCTTGCACCAAAGCTTACCAGCTTGTTAACACTTTATTATAAATTTCACCGACCTATGGAATGCATTCTTTACCTTGCTGTCTGAGAAACCCAATGGACGTCCTGCTAGTCGAAAGCCGCGATGAGCTTGGCCTATTATGGCACCGCCATCTCGAACGCGCCGGCATCACGGTGCACCGGGCCCGGACACAGTTCGCAGCCACCGATCTGATTTCGAAACGCCCGTTCGACGTGATCGTTCTCGATCTCGTTCTTGAAGAAGGAAGCGCCTTGGCGGTCGCCGATTTTGCCAGCTACCGCCAGACCGACTGCCGCGTGATCTTCGTGACCAACACCTCGTTCTTTTCGGACGGGTCGATCTTCAATCTCTGCGCCAATGCCTGCGCCTTCCTGCCCGCCGCGACGAAGCCCGAAGACCTCGCCGCGATGGTGGAGCATTACGGCTCGCGCTAGGCCGCCGCTTTGAGCGTGTCGCGCCCATGCGGGGCGTCAAGGTCCAAATCGGGTCCGACGGGGATGATCCGGTGCGGATTGATGGTCTCGTGGCTGTAATGGTAGTGCCGCACGATGTGGTCGAAATGGACCGTGCCCGCGACGCCCGGCCATTGGTAGAGCTCGCGCGTGTAGCCCCAGAGATTGGGGTAATCGACGATCCGGCGCCGGTTGCACTTGAAGTGGCCGTGATAGACCTTGTCGAACCGGATCAGCGTCGTGAAGAGCCGCCAATCCGCCTCGGTGATGCGCTCGCCCATGAGATAGCGGTTGTCCGAGAGGATGCCCTCGATCCAGTCGAGGCTCTCGAAAAGCGGCTCCACGGCGTCGTCATAGGCCTCTTGAGAGGTGGCGAAGCCGGATTTGTAGACGCCGTTGTTGACCGTGTCGTAGATGCGCGCGTTCACCGGCTCGATGGCCTCGCGCAGGTCTTCGGGCCAGTAATCGTCGTGATTGCCGGTCAGGCCGTCGAAGGCGCTGTTGAGCATGCGGATGATCTCGGCGCTCTCGTTCGAGACGATGGTCTCGCGTGTCTTGTCCCAGAGGATCGGCACGGTTACGCGGCCCGAAATCTTCGGATCGGCCTTAAGGTAGATGTCGCGCGCGAAGGGCAGCCCGTAGAGATCGTCGCCGGTCGCGCCCCGGAAGCCGGTGTCGAAGGTCCAGCCGTCGCCCAGCATGTCGGGATGCACGACCGAGACGCCGATCACGTCCTCAAGGCCCTTGAGCGCCCGGAAAATCAGCGTGCGATGCGCCCAGGGACAGGCATAGGAGACGTAGAGGTGATAGCGCCCGGCCTCGGCCGGAAAGCCGCCCTCGCCCGAGGGTCCGGCGCTGCCATCCGCCGTGATCCAGTTGCGGAAACTGGTTTCCGAGCGGACGAACTTGCCGCCGGTCTTCTTGGTGTCATACCACTGGTCGGTCCATTCTCCGTCGACGAGCTTGCCCATGTCCGGCCTCCTCTTCTGCAATGTCGTGTTGCTTAAGAGGTAGGCCCTCGATTGGCGCGCGCCACCGCAGAGAACGCAGGCGCTCTCTGCGCTGACGCACGTTAACCGGGGCGGGCTAGCTCGCGGCGAAGGCCATCGCGCCCTCGGTGCCGTCGAGCGACATCGGCAGCTCGGTGGCCGCCTTGCTCCGGATGGCCTGGATCTTCTCCTGCGCCGCCTCGGCGGCGGCCGCGTCGGCATACTCGGTCACGACGGTGAAGCTGCGATCCCCGGTGCGGACCATGCGCACGCGCACGGCGCCCGCGGCAAGGATCATCGGAACGAAGGTATCTTGGGCGAGCGCTTCCAGCTCGTCGGTCCAATCGGTGGTCTTCCAATGCGATAAAACGATGAAAGGCATGTGGCCTCCTCCAATTTCCCCCAGATTGAAGTCAGCATCCGGCCCGAATTTACCATTTCGGCCGGTTCCGAGCCAGCGTTCTCGCCTGAGGTGCATGGCCCAAACGCACTCGCCTGTGCAAAAAGACACACTCCCAAAATAATCGTCGCAAATTCACCTTCCTATACCTTTGAGAACTGGCCGAAAAAGCTGCACTCTGCAAACACGGTCGCACGCGATTTTCCGCATTCCGATCCGCCCGATCCCGCAACAGAGACGACCCCGAGGACCAGACGGCCCGTGCGCACCTATCCCATTCCGTTCAACGAGGAAGCCCGTCTGCGGGCCGTGTTCGACGTTCCGGGCCTCGTCTCGGCGAACGACGCGATCTTCGACGCCATTTGCGACGCGACGCGAAAGCTTTTCGGCTGCCCCATCGCCCATGTCAGCGTGATCGAGGACGACACGCAATGGTACAAATCGGTGGTCGGGATCGAGCTTGACCGGATGCCGAAGGCACAGAGCTTCTGCACCTACACCATCATGTCCGACGCTCCGATGGTGGTTCCCGACCTCAGCCGCGATCCCCGGTTCACGCGCCATCCGATGGTCGCCGAGGGCGGTCCGCAGGCGCGGTTCTACGCCGGGGTGCCGCTGATCCTGTCCTCGGGCTACCGCTTCGGGTCGCTCTGCGCGCTCGATTTCGTTCCGCACGAGCCGCCGAGCGCGCGCGAGATCGCCATCCTCACGGACTTGGGCCGCGCGGTCGTCGCGGCGCTCGAAGCGATCCCGCCCGAGACCGCGGCGGCGCGCGAGGATCTGCAGGCGAAAGAGGCGTTCCTGACGCTTGTCGGCCATGAACTGCGCACGCCGCTCTCGATCCTCTTCGGCGGCATGCGCCTGCTCGAAGCGCAATCGGCCGGGACCCCGGGCGCGGTGCTCGTGGCCTCGGCGCGGAAATCGGTCGAGCATCTGATGCGGCTGGTCGAGACGCTGATCGCCTTCAGCGACGCCAGCACCGGCGAGCTGCGGCTGAACGAGCGCGCGGTGAACCTGCAGGAGATCCTCGACCGCGTGTCCGGACTGCGGCTACCGGCGCCGAACGGGACGCTGAAACCGGTCGAGCTGCAGGGCGCGGCGGGGGTCGGGCCGCTCTTCGTCGATCCCGAACAGATCGAACTGGCGCTGACGGCGCTTCTCCTGAACGCCACGCTGCACGGGGGCGACGCGATCCGGATCGAGGTCGGGCGCGACGGCGACGGCAATGTCGAGATCTCGGTGGTCGATACCGGCCGGTTCGAGGACCATGTCGATCTCGCGGCGCTCTACGAGCCCTTCATGGTCGGCGGCGATCTGAAAAAGCGCGACACGCGCGGTGGTCTTGGCCTTGGCCTGCCGCTCACCCGCAAGCTGGTCGAGCTCCATGGCGGCGAGTTCGAGGTGCGTCCGGGGGCCGATGGAACGGCTGCAGTGCTGCGCCTGCCGGTCTGGCGCAGCGAACAGGTGCACTGAGCGCCTCAGCGGCGCCAGTGAAACGGCACGATGATGAGCGCGCCGATCGAGGCCGCAATCGCGTTCCATCCCGCGCGCCGGAAGCCGACGCCGAACATCACGGTGACGAAGTAGAACAGGAACGCGCCGCCGATGCAGATGATGATGCTCTGCAGGATGCCGTTGCGGGTGAAGCCGGATTTCTCGGAGAGATAGCCGACGAGGCCCGCGATCACGACGGTGCCGATCAAGGTTGGAAACATCAGCCCTCTCCTCCAAGCCGGGTGCCCGGGTCGAGCCGCGCCCCGCGCAGAAACTCCGCCGCATCCTGCGCGCCACGGCCTTCACGCTGCAGCTTGGTGATCGCGACCGCGCCTTCGCCGCAAGCGATGCGGAGACCGTCCAGCACCTCTCCCGGTGCGCCCGCGCCATCCACAGAACGTGAGCCGAGCAGTTTCAGGCGCGCGCCGTCCCAGGTCGTCCAGGCGCCCGGGAACGGCGAGAGGCCGCGGATCTGGCGGTCGATCTCGGCGGCGGGGCGCGTCCAGTCGATCCGCGCCTCGAATTTGTCGATCTTGGCGGCGTAGGTCACGCCCTCCTCCGGCTGCGGCACCGCGGTCAGATCGGGCAGCTTGGCGACCGCCTCGACGATCAGCTCCGCCCCCATCTCGGCCAAGCGGTCGTGCAGATCGGCGGTGGTCTCCTCGGGTCCGATGGCGGTGCGGCGCTCCATCAGCACGGGACCTGTATCGAGCCCGGCCTCCATCTGCATGATCGAGATGCCGGTCTCGGGGTCACCGGCGAGGATCGCGCGGTGGATCGGCGCTGCGCCGCGCCAGCGCGGCAGGAGCGAGGCGTGGATGTTGATGCAGCCGAAGCGCGGGGCGTCGAGCACCGCTTGCGGCAGGATCAGGCCATAGGCGGCGACGACCGCCAGATCCGCCTGAAGCGCGGAGAACGCGTCCTGCGCGTCGGAGGATTTCAGGGACACCGGATGGCGGACCGGCAGTCCGAGCGCCTCGGCGCGCGCCTGCACCGGGGTCGGGCGGTCCTTCTTGCCGCGCCCGGCGGGCCGGGGCGGCTGGCAGTAGACGCATGCAATCTCGTGACCGGCATGCGCCAGCGCGTCGAGCGCGGGAACCGCGAAATCGGGGCTGCCCATGAAGACGATCCGCATCCGCTTCTCCTCTGCGGGACCCCGGGTCCGGGCTCAGAACGCCTCGGGCCGCGCCTCGCGTGCCATGTGGTCGAGCACCGCGTTGACGAAACGCGGCTCCTTGCCGTCGGGATAGAAGGCCTTGGCGATCTCGACATATTCGACGATGGCCACCTTGGGCGGCAGGTCGGTGGCGACAAGCTCGGCCCCCGCGGCGCGGAAGAGCGCGCGGAGCGTCGGGTCGATCCGGTCGATCGGCCATTTCGCGACCAGCGCCCGGTCGGTCATCTGGTCGACGCGCGCCTGCCAGTTCACCGCTTCCTCGAGGATCTTGCGGAAGAGATCGACATCGCCGTCGATCATCTCCTCGCCCTCGTCGATTTCGGCGCCGAAGCGGTAGGACAGGAACTCCTGCCGCACCTGGTCCACCGAGAGCGAGGAATGCTCCATCTGGAAGAGCGCCTGCACGGCGTAAAGCCGCGCGGCAGAGCGCGCGAGACGCTTTTCTGCACGCTTGTCGCGTTTGGGAGCGGGGTCGGTCATACGGTGTCGGAGCCTTGCGGATCGCCTGCGAGTATCGTGTCCTCGCGCGCGGGGCGGAAGCCCACCCCCTTGCGCGGAGCGCCCCACTTACGGGCGAGCTCGACCAGATGCAAGGCCGCCGCGGCAGCCCCGCCGCCCTTGTTCTGGCCCTCCACCTCGGCGCGGACCTCAGCCTGACGCATGGTCTCGACGGTCAGGATGCCGTTGCCGATCGCCAGCCCCTGCAGACCCAGAAGCGTGATGCCGCGCGAGCTGTCGTTGCAGACCGTCTCGTAATGCGTGGTCTCGCCGCGCACGACGCAGCCCAGCGCGACGTAGCCATCGAAATTCGACAGCCGCTCCGCCATGCCGATGGCGGTCGGCACTTCGAGCGCCCCGGGCACCTCGATCAGGTCGTGCTCGGCGCCCCAGGCCTCGATCTCGGCCCGGGCGCCCGCGATGAGCTGGTCGGCGATGGCGCGGTAATAGGGCGCGACCACGATCAGGATCTTGGTCTTCTTCGACACCGTGCCGCGCGGCAGGACGTAATGCTCTTCGTTCGCAGCCATCAGCCCATCTCCGAGATTTTGCGGGTTCCGACGATCTCGAGCCCGTAGGCATCGAGGCCCACGACCTTGGGCGTCGGGGAATTGGTCAGGAGCGTCAGTTTCGACAGCCCGAGCGAGGACAGGATCTGCGCGCCGAGGCCGTATTGCCGAAGCGTCTTCGGGCCGACATCAGAGCTGGCATCCATCTTCATCGAGGTGTCACGCAGGAGCACGACGACCCCCCGGCCCTCCTCGGCGACGATGCGCATCGCGTCGCGGAACTCGTCGGCGCGGCCCTTGGGTCCGGTGCCCGCCACGTCGAGCATGGGATCGAGCGCGTGCATGCGGACCAGAACCGGCTCGTCTCCGGTCAGGTCGCCCTTCGAGAGCACGACGTGTTCGTCGCCATGGGTGGTGTCGGCATAGACGCGCATGTCCCACTGGCCGCCGAATTCCGAGGTGACGGTCTCCTGTTTGGCGACGCGGACCAGGTTGTCATAGCGGCGGCGATAGGAGATCAGGTCGGAGATCGTGCCGATCTTGAGCCCGAAGCGCTGCGCGAAGGCGACGAGCTCGGGCAGCCGCGACATGGTGCCGTCCTCGTTCATGATCTCGCAGATCACGCCCGCCGGGTTCAGACCCGCGAGGCGGGAGATGTCGACCGCGGCCTCGGTATGCCCGGCGCGGACGAGAACACCGCCATCCTTGGCGCGCAGCGGGAAGACATGGCCGGGCGTCGCGATGTCCTGCGGGCCCTTGGAGGCGTCGATGGCCACGGCCACCGTGCGGGCGCGGTCGGCGGCGGAGATGCCGGTGGTGACCCCTTCGCGCGCCTCGATCGAGACGGTGAAGGCGGTCTCGTGCCGCGAGGAATTGTTCGACGACATGAGCTGGAGCCCGAGATCGGAGATCCGCTCCGAGGTCATCGACAGGCAGATCAGCCCGCGCCCGTGGGTCGCCATGAAGTTGATCGCGTCCGGCGTCGCCCATTGCGCCGGGATCACCAGGTCGCCCTCGTTCTCGCGGTCCTCGTGATCCACGAGGATGAACATGCGCCCGTTGCGCGCGTCCTCGAGGATCTCCTCGACCGACGAGATCGCGTTCTTCCAGTCGCTCTCGACGGGTCCGGGTGTTTCGAAATCGACCATAGGGCCTCCGCGCTTCTGTCGCTCCGGGAGATATGACAGCACGCCCGAGGATTCCAGCGGACAAATGCGCCGCTCCGCTCCCGCAGGGCGTGTATCCGTGCTAGGCTTTGTGCATTTGAGACCCGAGGATTTTTCCCATGACGATTTCCGAGCCCCCTTCCCCCACGACACCGCCCGTCCGTCCCCGCATCGCGCCGCCCGAGGATCTGCCGCTGGCCGCCAATCCCAAATCGGTGAACCGGTCGGTCGGCTACATCGCCTTCCTGATGCCCTTCGCCCTTCTCGCGAGCGGCAAGATCACCGGGCTCTGCGCCGCCCAGGACGGGCTGGATTCGCTCAGCCACTATTATTTCTCGCGCATCGGCGGGACGATCTTCGTCGGCGCGCTGACGGTGATCTCGGTCCTGATGCTCTTCTTCTACAGCCGCCGCGTGCCGCCCGGGCGCGCGACGGGCACCGCCGAGATCCGGGCCGACGGGTTCGTCAATTTCACCCGGATGGACATGATCCTCGTCCGGGTCGCGGGCGCCGCGGCGTTTCTGATCGCGCTCTTTCCGACTTCGGGCATCGGCTGCGAGAGCGCCGATCTCTGGCTGCGCGGCTTCAGCTACGTGCCTGGCGATGTCGGCACCGATCTCGCCGATGGCATGGCAGGCGGAGCGCTCGAGACGACCTTCGGCTTCTGGGATTCTTTCGGCGTTCCGCAGGAGACATTCTTCGCAAAGGTCCTGGGCTCCCTGCATTATGGCGCGGCTGCCGTGATGTTCGCGATCCTGGGATATTTCTCTCTCGTCGTCTTCACCCGCGTCCAGTCGCCGGACGCGCTGCGCGAGGGCGTGGACGAGAGCGGTCCGCGCGCCAAGCTGACCGAGCTGACCTGGCGCAAGAAGACCCGCAACGCGATCTACGCGCTCTGCGGGATCACCATCTTCGCCGCGATCCTCGCGCTCGGGATCAAGCAGCTGGTCGATCCGGCGATCTACAACCGCAACAACCTGACCTTCTGGTTCGAATGGGCCGCGCTGGCCGCGTTCGGGCTGAGCTGGCTGGTGAAGGGCCGCTTCATCTCCTGGCTCAACGACCCGCACCAGCCCGAGCGCAAGCATGTCGCGGTGATCGACTGACGCGCCGATCTCAAGACGCGCTAAGCCCGCCCGGCTGGGAGACCCGGGCGGGCAAAGCACTGGGGCTCGAGGGGATGCACCTCAATAAACGCCCCAGCACGACGTGGATGCCGCGACCACCCTGCCGTCGGAACGGCGGCGCGCCCAGGTGCGGACGCGCAGGCTTGGGTCGGCAGTGGCAGTGACCGGGTCCACCTCGGAGGTGAAATCCAGCCAGTCGCCGGCATCGACATTGGCAAAATGAGACTGCGCGCGGGAGGTCAGCGGCAGGGTTCCGAGCGGTCCGGCCAGCGCCTTGCGCTCGGCCTGCGCGAGGCCTTCGCCCATCGCCGCGAAACACATGAGGCCCACGCCGTTCAGATGGGTCTCGGGACAGACCGGCACGCTGTGATGCGGCGCTTTCTCGATCGCATCGAGCCTGAGCGCCCGCCCCTCCTGCCGCAACTCGCGGGTGCGCGCGGCCGCGGGACCGGCTTCGGCATCGGGAAGAACCGGCTCGGTCGGCTCCAGTTCGAGATTCGAGCGCGCCTTGCGGCGGAGGAAATCGGTGGCGATCTCGACCCGTGCGGTCGCGCCCGCCCCGGCATCGAGCGTCGAGAGGCTGCGCCAGCCATTGGCCGCGGAAGGGATGTCGCAGAGCCGCAGAACGGCCTCGTCATCTTCGTTGAATGACTGGAACTGACCGGAGACGCGCACTTCGAGCACCGCGGGGATCACGCGGCGGCCTTCGCTGTCGCGCAGCCGGGCCGGGGTCAGCCCGACACCGTCGGCGAGCGCCCACCAATGGCGATCCGCCGCCTCGCGCATGAACCAGCCGATCGACAGACCCTTGCCGTTGAGCTGCGTCATGCTGAGCCGGAAATGCGCCATATGAACCCCCGCACGCTCGCTGACCGCTGGCTGACCTTCCCCGTCCTCGTGGTCGAAGGTCTCAATGACGTCCATCGCTCCAAGCATTGCAGCGCTCCTGCTGTCCGGTCGCACCAGGATACCACATCCCGGCCCCCAAGGTGTGACAGGAAGCGGACGACAGGGCTGTGACGCCGGTCACAGCGGAATGAATTTTCTACGAAAAGTGGTCTGGGCGTGGTCTCAGAGACGCGCCGCGACCTCGAGCCGCTTGAGCGAGGGGACCGCGATCTTGCCGTCCTCCATGACCAGAGCGCCGTCATGGATCATCGCGCGGAGCTGGCGGTTCACCGCCTCGCGGCTGGCCCCCAGCATCTGCGCCAGCTCGGCCTGGCTGAAGGCGCGCGTGAAAATCGCGCCGTCGCCCCGGGCGATGGCGTGGCCGAGCGCCAGGTCGAGAAGCTTGCGCGAGAGACGCGCGCGCAGGGGCGCATAGGCCAGGTCGCGAAGCTCGGCGTTTCCGCGCCGCAGCCGTTCGGCCAGGAGCGACAGGAGGTGAAGCGCGAGCGAGGGCTCCTCCGCCAGCACCGCGCGAAACTCGGAGGCGTCGAGAAACAGCAGATCGCTCGCGCCGAGCGCGGTGGCAAAGGCGGAGCGCGGGGCGCCGTCGATCAGGGACATCTCGCCCAGCATGTCGCCCGGTTCCTGCAGCGCGAGGGTC
Organism: Litorisediminicola beolgyonensis; assembly: GCF_042679605.1. Lineage (NCBI taxonomy): Bacteria > Pseudomonadati > Pseudomonadota > Alphaproteobacteria > Rhodobacterales > Paracoccaceae > Litorisediminicola > Litorisediminicola beolgyonensis. The sequence continues at coordinate 298,922 of NZ_JBHTMU010000001.1, read as the reverse complement.
AGCGCGTGCCCCTCGGCATCGGTGATCCAGACCCGGACAATGCCGCTCACGACGATCCAGAGCCCGTCGCCGGTGTCGCCCTCTGAGAAGAGGAGCTGCTCGTCATCCGCTTGGATCAGCCGCGCGCGGTCGGCGAGCCGCGCCAGCGGCCCGGGCTCGAGCTCGGCGAAGAGATCGCAGCGCGCGAGCGCGTCCTGGCGGGCCTCTGGCGTCATCCCCGGGTCTCCGGGCGCGCGGCATAAAGCGCCACCGCCGCCGCGTTCGAGACGTTGAGCGATCCGAACCCGCCCGCGGCCTCGATCCTGACGAGCCCATCGCAGGTCTCGCGCGTCTTGGGCCGGAGGCCAGGCCCCTCGGCGCCCAGAACCAGCGCCACCGGCCGGTCGCGCCGCCCGTCGAGCGCGGCGTCGATATCGGTCTCGGCCTCGCCTGCCAGACCGAGCACGAGGAAGCCCATCGATTGCAATCTCTCGATCGTCTCGGCCAGATTGCGTTCGCGCAGATAGGGCTGGCGTTCCAGCGCGCCGGACGCCGTCTTGGCCAGCGCGCCGGTCTCGGGCGCGGCGTGGTGGCGCGTTCCGATCACCGCGCGGGCGCCGAACACCTCGGCCGAGCGCAGGATGGCGCCGACATTGTGCGGATCGGTGACCCGGTCCAGCAGCACCACGCGGGCAGGCCCCTCGCCCGCCATCACCACCTCTTCAAGCCCGCCCCAGTCGAGCGGCTTGACCTCGAGCGCGGCGCCCTGATGCACCGACCCGGGATCGAGCGGAGCAGTGAACTTGCGCGGGTCGACGATCTCGGGCGTCATGCCAGAGGCCGCGATCGCATCGGAGAGCTTTGCCTCGGCGTTCGGGGTCACGATCAGGCGCAGCCGGTTGCGGCGCGGGTTCATCAGCGCATCGCGCACCGCGTGCAGACCGAAGAGCCACACGGTCTCGGCCGCCGACGCCTTGCGCGACTGCTCTTTCTCGATGACCCATTTCGGCTTTTTCGCCATGATCTGCCTGTCCTTCCCGACTGCCTTCCTCCATGCGCATCCGCGACCCCGGGCGCAAGGATTTTCCGGTTGACGGAGCATGAGGCCGATAGTAACTCACCCGCACTCTGGACCTCGGTTCAGAGGAAGTGGGCGACAGGCCGCAAGGTGTGGCAGGGGACTGTAACTCCCTCGCGGAGACGCACGCTAGGTTCGATTCCTAGGTCGCCCACCACTTCTCCTCTCCAGCATCGGACGACCCGCCGACGCCCGCGCCGCGCGCAGGCGTCTTGAGGCGCTCATGCGCGGAGCATCGAGACGGTCTGGCTCAGGACGAAGATCAGCGCCGCGACGCTGACGACGCTCGGTCCTGCGGGGGTATCGAGCCAGAAGGCCACCCAGAGCCCGCCCAGCGCCGAAGCCGCGCCGACCAGTCCGGCGCCGAGCGCCATGTGCTCGGGGCTTGTCGCGAAAGGCCGTGCGGCGGTCGGCGGAATGAGGAGCATCGCGCCGATCAGGAGCACGCCGACGACCTTGATCGCGACCGCCACGGTCACGGCGAGCGCCAGCGTCAGGACCAGTTCCTCGCGCCGCGGGTCGATGCCGGAGGCGAGCGCCAATTCCGGCGAGAGGGTCGAGGTCAAAAGCGCCTGCCAGCGGGACGCCATCAGCGCGAGAACCGCGACGGCCCCGCCCCAGATCACCAGGAGATCCATCCGCGTCACCGCGAGGATATCGCCGAAGAGAAACGCTGCGAGGTCGATCCGCACGCCGCCTGCAAGGCTCGCGGCCACGAGCCCGAGCCCCAGCGCGGCATGGGCCAGAACGCCCAGACCCGCATCCGAGGACAGCCCGCGCTGCGTCAGCCATGTGACCGAGAGCGCCAGCGCGAGGGCCACGGCGAGCGCCCCTGCGATCACCGGCAACCCCAGCGCCAGCGACAGCGCGACACCGAGGATCGCCGCATGCGCGGTCGCGTCGCCGAAATAGGCCATTCGCCGCCAGACCACCATCGCGCCCAAGGGAGCCGCGGCAACCGCGACCCCGAGACCGGCGAGAAGCGCGCGGACGAAGAAATCGTCAAGAAGGCTCATGGCGCGGCCTCGCCGTGGCTGTCGGCCTCTGCCGCGTCGGGATCGTGGGGGTGGTGATGATGATGGCCGTCGTGGTTGTGGTGATGATGGTGATGCGTGTGGTCGTGGCGATAGAGCGCCAGCGCGCCCTGCGTGCCCGACCCGAACAGCGCGCGGTATTCGGCGGAATTGGCGACCACCTGCGGCGTTCCGTGGCAACAGACATGGCCGTTGAGGCAGAGGACCCGGTCCGAGGCGCTCATCACCACGTGCAATTCGTGGCTGACCATCAGGACCGCGCAGCCAAGCTCGGCCCGGAGCGCCTCGATCAGCCGGTAGAAAGCAGCGGAGCCCGGCTGGTCGAGACCCTGCGTCGGCTCGTCGAGGATCAGGAGCTCGGGATCGTCCAGAAGCGCCCGCGCCAGAAGAACGCGCTGCATCTGGCCGCCCGACAGCGCCGCGAGCGGGCGCTCGTCCAGGCCCGCCGCTCCGGCGCGCGACAGCGCGTAGGCCGCGGCGTCATCCGGCACGCGCTTGGGCAGATCCAGAAAGCGCCGCACCCGGATCGGCAGTCCCGGGTCGATGGCGAGCTTCTGCGGCACGTAGCCCAGCCGCAGGCCGGTTTTCCTGCGGATCGTCCCGGCAGCCGCGGGCACGGCGCCGATGAGCGCGCGCAGGAAGGTCGATTTGCCCGAGCCATTCGGCCCGACGATGGTGACGATCTCTCCCGCCGATATCTCGAAATCGACGCCGTCGAGGACCTGCAGCGGACCCAGACGCACATCGAGACCCCGCGTCTCGATCAGGCTCATTCCGCATCCTCCCGGCAGCGCGGGCAGAGACCTTCGACCTCCATCACCATGCGCTCGACCGCGAAGCCGATCTCGGCGGCCGTCTCTTCGACCTTCACGGCGATCGGCGCGGCCGCCGCCTCGGCGACCCGGTCGCAGGAGCGGCAGATCAGGAAGGCCGGCGCATGGCGTTCGCCGGGATGCACGCAGGCGAGAAACGCGTTCCGCCGTTCGATGCGATGCGCAAAGCCGTGGGCGGTCAGGAAATCGAGCGCCCGATAGGCGGCGGGGGGCTGGGCCGCGTGCCCGTCCTCGCGCAGAACGTCGAGGATCTCGTAGGCGCCCATCGCTTTGTGACGGGTCAGCAGGATCTCGAGGACACGCCGCCGGATCGGCGTGAACTGCAATCCACGCTCGGCGCAGCGCGCTTCCGCTTCGCGCATCCCGGCCGAGATGCACGTCTTGTGGTCGTGGCTTTCGAAGCCGAGAGCCTCGGGCATCTCTGCGTCTCTTCTCGTCTGAATTCAGGAGTTGATATGTTATACTATTACCCTTATCCCCTCCGGCATCAAAATCGTCAAGAGGTCTGTCATGCGCACCCTGTGTCTCGCCCTTCTCTGCGCCACGCCGCTGCGCGCCGAGCCGCCCGCAATCGCTGCGGACATTGCGCCGGTGCATTCGCTGGTCGCCGGTGTCCTCGGAGATCTGGGCGAGCCTTCCCTGATTCTCCCGCCGGGCGCCTCGCCCCATGACCACGCGCTGCGGCCCTCCGAGGCGCGGGCGCTTTCGGAGGCCGATCTCGTGGTCTGGATCGGGTCCGAACTGACGCCGCAACTCGAGCGCAATCTCGAGGCGCTGGCGCAGGACGCGCGCCTTCTGACGCTGGCCGATCTGCCCGGAACCCGGCACCGCCCGGCGCGGACGGAGCCCCTGTTCGAAGACGCCCATGACGAGGCCCACGGCCATGACGATCATGCGGACGAAGACGAGCACGCCCATGAGGACGAGCATGGGCACGAGGACGAGCACAAGGATGCGCATGCAGAAGAGGACGCGCACGGACATGACGCGCATGTGCATGATGGCGACGATCCGCATCTCTGGCTCGATCCGGAAAACGCCCGCGTCTGGGTGGCGGCCATCGCGGCCGCGCTGAGCGATGCCGATCCGGACAATGCCGAGACCTACTCCGCCAACGCCGCGGAGATGACCAAGCGGATCGAGGCCGCGGAAACCGAGACGCGCGAGACCCTTGCGGCCTCCGACCTGCCGCCGCTGGTGCTGATGCACGATTCGCTTGGGCATTACGAAGCGGTGTTCGGTCTTTCGGTGCTGGGCTCGATCTCGCCGAGCGATGCCGAGGCGCCCTCGCCGACGCGGATGACGGCGCTGCGCGACGCGCTTCCGCAAGGCGCCTGCCTTGTCGCGTCGCCCGGCTCGGACATGCGCTTCGCCCAGGCTCTCGGCTCGGATCTGAGCGTGACCGAGGCCGACCCGCTCGGGGCCGAGATCACGCCCGGCGCGGATCTCTACCCCGCGTTGCTCACCGGTCTCGCGACGGCCTTGACCTCCTGCAAGACCCCCGGCTGACGCGCCCCGAGCCATAGGGCGCGGTTGACGGACCGCGCCCGCTCGTGCCCCTTTTGGGGCGCGATCCCGGAGGACCTCCGCCATGGCCGACACAGACACGCTTCGCGACAGCGCCCGCAGCATTTTCGAGGCGGGCGTCGACGCCGCAGACCCCGCGCGCGCGCTGCGCCGCGCGCTCGAGGCGCAGCCCTTTCCCGATGCGCGGGGGCGCAGGATCCTGATCGCCATCGGCAAGGCCGCGCCGCGGATGATGGCCGAGGCGCTGACCCATATCAGCGGCCCGCATGACGCGCTTGTCGTCACCCATCACGAAAACACCGCCGAGGTTCCCGGCGCGACAGTGCTGCGCGCGGGCCATCCGGTCCCCGACGCCGCCGGTGCCGACGCGGCGCGCCAGGTCATGGCCCTGCTCGACGGCGCGACCGAGGAGGACCGCGTGATCGCGCTCATCTCCGGTGGCGGCTCGGCGCTGGTGCCTGCGCCCGCGGGCGCGATGTCGCTCGCCGACAAGGCCAAGGTGAACGAGCTCCTGCTCGCGGGCGGGCTCGACATCGTGCGGATGAACCTCGTTCGCCAGCAATTGTCGGACCTGAAGGGCGGCGGCTTCCTGCGCCATGCCGCCCCGGCCGAGGTCACGGCCTATATCCTGTCGGACGTGATCGGAGACGACCTCCGCGCCATTGCCTCGGGCCCGACGGTCGGTCCGATCGGCGGCCGCGAGGATGCGGTGGCGCTTCTGAAGGAGGAAGGGCTCTGGGACCGGCTGCCAGACGCGGCGCGGAGCCATCTCGAGACCGCGCGCGACCTGCCGCCCCTGCCCGAGGCGCACAATCACCTGATCGGATCGAACGGGCAGTCGCTCGACGCGATGGCCGAGGCGGCGCGCGGCTCCGGCTGGGAGACGCGCATCGTGTCGGACAGGCTAATCGGCGATGTCGCCGACGCGGCCGAGACCGTGCTGGCGTCCTTTGCGCCGGTGGAGCGGCCGACGGCGCTTCTCTTCGGTGGTGAGACAACGGTCGAGATCCGTGGCGATGGGCGCGGCGGGCGGAACCAGGAGCTGGCGCTTCGGGTGGCGATGGGCGCGCCCGACAGGCCCGGCTGGTGCTTCCTCTCCGGCGGCACCGATGGGCGCGACGGGCCGACAGATGCGGCGGGCGGTGTCGTCGATGCGGGCACCGCGTCCCGGATCGCGGGAGCCGGGAAAGATGCGGCGGCCCTTCTGGAGAACAACGACAGCTACGCAGCGCTGGACGCGGCGGGCGATCTTCTCAGGATGCAGGCGACGGGCACGAATGTCGCCGATCTGCAGGTCCTGCTGCTCACGCCCTGACGCGGAGGCGCGTTACAGCTTCGACGAGATCACGCCGGTCGCGAAACCCGCCTTGCGCAACTCTCCGAAAAGGCGCTGGTGCTCGATCTTGGGGCAGCGATCCATCACAACCTCGCAGCCCGCGTCGCGAGCGCGCTCGGCCGCCTCGTGATTGACCACGCCGATCTGCATCCACACCGTCTTGAGATCGGGAAGAACCCCGAGCGCGGTCTCGACAATCGGCGGCACCGCCTCGGACCGGCGGAAAATGTCGAGCATGTCCACCGGCTCCTCGATCTCCTCAAGGCTGCCGACCACGCGCGAGCCGAAGAGCGTCTCGCCCGCATGGCCGGGATTGACCGGAATCACCTTGTAGCCCTTGAGCGACAGATACCGCGCCACGTAATAGGACGGACGCACGGGGTTCGCGGACACGCCGACCACGGCGATGGTCTTGGTGCTCTTGAGAAGGTCGCGGATCTCGGCGTCGGAATGGCGGGGAACATCTGTCATGTCAGCACCTTGCCAGAAAAAAACGCCCGGAGAAACTCCGGGCGTTAGGTATGGAACGAGGGACAGTGAAAGTATCGCGAAGGTTCCAAAATCGCGATCCTGAATAAAAGATGGGTCTTATAGTCACTGTTTCAAGATGATGCAGGGCTGGTCGCGCAAGCGTGATCACGCCGTCAGCCGCCACTTTTTGCGCCCTCCAGCATTTCCCAGACCCGCGACGGCGTGAACGGCATGTCCGCTTGGCGCACGCCCGCGCCCCAGAGCGCGTCCTGAACCGCGTTCGAGACGGCGGCCAGGGCGCCCACGGTCCCGGCTTCGCCGCAGCCCTTCATGCCGAGCACGTTCGCGGTCGAGGGAACAGGTTCGGTCTCGAACCGGATGAAGGGCAGATCGGCGGCGCGCGGCACGGCGTAATCCATGAAGGACGCCGCCAGAAGCTGGCCGCTCTCGTCATAGACCACATGCTCGCGCAGCGCCTGCCCGATGCCATGCGCGACGCCGCCATGCACCTGGCCCTCGGCCAGCATCGGATTGATCAGCGTGCCGAAATCGTCGACCACGCGGTAGCGCGTCACCTCGACATGGCCGGTCTCTGGGTCGATATCGACCTCGGCGAGATGCGCGCCGTTGGGGAAGGACCGCCCGGGCAGCTCCGCGGTGTCGCGGATGTCGAGGAGATCCTCGCGCCCCGCCTCGCGCGCCATCTCGGCGGCTTCCAGCAGCGAGGGCGTCAGGTTGGACCCGGCGATGCGGAAGCGGTCGTCGTCGAATTGCACATCGTCGGGCGGGGTGCCGATCTCTGCCGCCAGGAACTCGGCCAAGCCCGAGGTCAGGCGACGGACGGCCTGCAGCGTGACATTGGTCTGGACGGTCACAGAGCGCGATCCGCCGGTGCCGCCGCCCCTCGGGATCAGGTCGCTGTCGCCCTGCCGGACGGTGATCGCCTCCATCGGCAGCCCCGTGTGGTCGGCGAGGTAGCGGGCGAAGACCGTCTCGTGCCCCTGCCCGTTCGACTGCGTGCCGACATGGATCTCGGCCCCCTCGGGTGTCAGGACTAGGCGCACGTCCTCGGAGGCGGCCCCGAGGATCGCCTCGATATAGTAGCAGAGACCCTGCCCGTAGAGATGACCGCGCGCCTCGGCCTCGGCGCGGCGGGTGGCGAGGCCTTCGCGGTCGGCGGCGATCTCGGCGTGATCGAGGACCCGGGCGAAATCGCCGACATCGTAAAGCTCCCCGGCGGCGCTGCGATAGGGGAAGGCGGCGGGCGAAATGAAGTTGCGGCGGTGCAGGTCCCAGGGATCGACGCCAAGCTCGCGCGCGGCGCGGTCCATGACGCGCTCGAGGACATAGATCGCCTCGGGCCGCCCGGCGCCCCGGAACGCGTCGGTCTGCACCGTATTGGTGAAGATCCCCTCCGAGCGCAGGTGCATCGCGGGGATGTCGTAGACGCCCGGCATCACGCGGCTGAAGAGCTGCGACTGGATCAGCGGACCGAACTGCGAGAGATACGCGCCCATATTGGCGCGGGTGTGGACGCGGTAGCCGGTGATCCGAAAGTCCGCGTCGAAGGCCAGTTCGGCGGTCGAGACGAGATCGCGCCCGGCATTGTCCGAAAGCATCCCCTCGCCGCGCGTCGCCATCCAGCGCACCGGGCGACCGAGCCGCCGCGCGGCCTCGGAGACGAGGAAGTACTCCGGGTAGACCATCGCCTTGGTGCCGAACCCGCCGCCGACATCCTCGGTCGTCACGCGCACCTGCTCGGGGTCGAGGCCGAGGATGCGCGCGACATGCTCCTTGTGGACCCAGACGCCCTGCCCGCCGAGGCAGAGATGCAGGCGCTCGCCGTCCCAGTCCGCCCAGGCGGCGCGGGTCTCCAGAGGCGCCGAGTGGATGCGGTTGTCGACGACCTCCAACGCGACGCGGTGCGCAGCCGCGGCGAAGGCCGCCTCGACGGCTTGCCTATCGCCGAACCCGAAATCGAAGGCGCGGTTGTCGGGCGCTTCGCTGTGGAGCGCCTCGCCACCGGCGTCGAGCGCCATGTGCACGGGAAGGTCGTCGATCTCGACCTCGATGAGCTCCGCCGCATCGAGCGCGGCCTCCCGCGTGTCTGCCACAACGAGCGCGACAGGCTCGCCGACGAAGCGCACGCGATCTTCCGCCAGGAGCGGACGTTTCGGCGGGGTGTTCCTGGTGCCGTCGCCATTGGGCACCATGACCGTGTGCAGGCCTTGGGTGATCCCGGCCTCCGCCAGATCCTTGCCCGTCAGAACCAGCGCGACGCCCGGGGCCGCGCGCGCCTCGGTCGCGTCGACCGATACGAGGCGCCCATGCGCCACGTCTGAACGGATCACATGCGCGAAGAGCGCGCCCTCGGGAGCGATGTCGTCGGTGTAGCGCCCGTGGCCTGTCAGGAAGCGCAGGTCCTCGACCCGTTTGACCGATTGGGCTTTGCCGAAAGGTTGCATGCGAGGGGCTCCGTTGCTGCTCGGGCGGAGCCTAAGGCAGGCGGGGCCGCTGTCCAGCCCCGATCCGGGCGGCGCGACATGCGGTCATCCTGGTGCCGGGGGCGGCTACATCATCCAATGCCCGACGCATCTCCGGTGCGCCGCGAGGCAGGACGCCGCCCTGCCCCGGTCAGCTCTTCTCTTCGTCCAGCGCGTAATCGGAGAAGAGCTTGCCCTGCACCATGAAGAGCAGGAACAGCGCCGCGGTCAGGCCGAAGGTCTTGAAATACACCCAGATCTCGGTGGACATCGTCCGCCAGACGATCTCGTTCAGGACGGCCAGCGCGAAGAACAAGGCGGTCACGCGGCGGGTCAGGATCATCCATCCCTCCTGCCGCAGCGGCATGAGCCCCTCCATCACCGCCCTGAGATAGCTCTCGCCCCGGAGAAGCCCGATGCCGAGCACGGCGCCGAAGAGCAGGTAGATCAGCGTCGGCTTCATCTTGAAGAAGCGCTCGTCGTTCAGCCAGACCGAGAGCCCTCCGAAAACGACGATCAGCACGACCGTCACCACCTGCATCCGGCTCAGGTGACCGGTCAGCTTCCAAAGGAGCGCCGTCGCCGCGACCATCACCGGGATGAATCCCGCGGTCACCACGATGAAGCCTTCGTAGGCGGTGCCGCCGATCTCGAAGACTCGGTCCTTGAGCAGCAGATACGCCACGAAGAACGCCAGCACCGGCCCCAGTTCGAGCCCGGCTTTCAGCATCGGATTGATTTCTCGTGTCTTGGCCATCGCTACCTCCGCTTGCCCTCCATATGGCCTTCTCAGCCGGCGAACTCAACGATGACCGCGCCGAGGGCGATGAGGCTCATCAGCGCGATGCGGCGCGGGCCCACGGTTTCCTTGAGCGCGAGCCAGCCGATCAGCGCGGCGAAGACCGTCGAGGTCTCGCGCAGGACCGCCGCCTCGCCGACCTTGTCAAGCCGCGTGGCCAGCATGATCGCACCGAAGCTCGCCATCGCGACCAGCCCGCCCGCCACGCCGCGAAACGCCAGTTTGCCCAAGGGCGGCTTGTCTTGCAGGGTCTTCCAGCGGAGCGCGGCCATGATCGGCATGAAGAAGCTGTCGATGAAGAAGAACCACGCGAGGAAGGTGAAGGGATCGGCGGTCGAGCGGATGCCGTAGGCGTCGAAGGTCGTGTAGAGCGCGACGAACAGGCCCGAGAGCACCGCGAGCGCAAGCGCCGCTCCGAGCGTGTCGCGCTGCGCTTCGAGAAAGATCAGGTTGTAGACCGCGAGCCCGAAGATGCCCGACAGGAGCACGCCGAGGCCGAACCACTGACCGGTCGAGAAGGTCTCTCCGAAGAGAAGATAGGCGCCGATCACCGTGAAGAACGGACCCGTTCCGCGCATCACCGGGTAGACGACGGTGTAGGCGCCCTTGGTGAAGGCGATGGCGAGCGTGATCTTGTAGCCCACGTGGATCACCCAGACGCCCATGAAGATCGGCCACATATGCGGCTCGGGCCAAGGCACGACGAAGAGCGCGAAGGGCGCGGCCATGAGCCCGTAGCTTGCGTCCATCGCACCGCGCGAGGTCCAGGGGTCGATCCGTCCCTTCTGAAGCGCCCCGAAGATCGCGTGCAGGAACGCCGCCGCCAGCGCGAGAAACAGCGCCAGCACGTGACCGGCCTCGGTGCCCTCGAGGGCGATCAGCCAGTCGCTCATGTCCGGGCGGCCTCAACGGCGGCGCGGACCTTTCCCGGCCCCGGGACGTTTGCTTTGACCAAGCCCAGGAGACGCGGAGCCGTGATCGACCTCATCCAGCAGGAATTCCTTTCCACATTCTCGGCCACGCCGTTGCCCGTCGCGCTGACCCGGCTGGTCTGCGCCTTGATCATGGGCGCGATTCTCGGGTTCGAGCGCGAGCGGCACGGAAACTCCGCCGGGCTGCGGACGCATATGCTGATCGCCACGGGGGCCTGCCTCTTCACGCTGATCGCCTTCGACCTGATCGAACTGCCCGAGAACGAGAAATCGACGCTGCGCTTCGATCCCATCCGCCTGATCGAAGCGGTGACGTCGGGCGTCGCGTTTCTCGCCGCGGGTTCGATCATCACGCAGGGCACCAAGGTCGCGGGGCTGACCACCGGCGCGGGCATGTGGATGGCGGGCGCAGTCGGGCTGTGCTGCGGGATCGGCAATATCCCCCTCGCGGCACTCGCCACGGCGCTGACGCTCGTCGTGCTCTGGATGATCCGGCACATCATGCCCGGGGACGGAACCGACTCGCTCTGAGCCGTCACGTCGCCGAACCGGTCAACGCCGCCGCGAACTCCTCGGGATCGAAGGGGGCGAGATCGTCGATCTGCTCGCCCACGCCGATGGCATGGATCGGCAGGCCGAACTTGTCCGCGAGCGCGACCAGAACGCCGCCTTTCGCGGTGCCGTCGAGCTTGGTCATGACGAGGCCCGTGACATCGGCGAGCTTCTGGAAGGTCTCGACCTGGTTGAGCGCGTTCTGCCCCGTGGTCGCGTCGAGCACCAGGAGCGTGTTGTGCGGGGCCTCGGGATCCTTCTTGCGGATCACGCGGACGATCTTGGCCAGCTCCTCCATGAGGTCCTGCCGGTTCTGGAGCCGTCCGGCCGTATCGATCATCAGGAGATCGGCGCCCTCGGCCTGCGCCTTGGTCATGGCGTCGAAGGCCAGGCTCGCGGGGTCGGAGCCTTCGGGCGCGGTCAGGACCGGCACGCCCGCGCGGTCGCCCCAGACCTGCAACTGCTCGACCGCCGCGGCGCGGAACGTGTCGCCCGCCGCGATCACGACATGCTTGCCCGCCGCCTTGAACTGGCTTGCGAGCTTGCCGATGGTGGTGGTCTTGCCCGAGCCGTTCACGCCCACGACCAGCACCACCTGCGGCTTGGTCGGGTAGAGCGGCAGCGGCTTGGCGACCGGCTCCATGATCCGGGCCACTTCGCGCGACAGGAGCTCCTTGATCTCCGGGACCGAGAGCTTCCGGCCATAGCGCCCCTCGGCCATGTTCGCGGTGACGCGCAGCGCGGTGTCGACGCCCATATCGGCCGAGATCAGCAGCTCTTCGAGGCTTTCGAGCATGTCGTCGTCGAGCGTCCGGCGCATCACCGGCGCTTCCGAGCCGCCGCGCCCGAAGAGACGGCCCATCAGGCCGGGTTTGCGGCTCTCGGACGGCGTCTCCACCGGCACCTCGAGCGGGGCGTCCGGAGCGCTTGGAACGTCCTCTGCGGGGATCTCGAGCGGGGTCACGGGGGGCCGCTCGACCGGCCGCTCGGGCTCGGGGTCCGCGGGCGGGAGTGCCGCGGGTCCCGGTCCGGGATCGGGGGTGATCTCGGGTTCGGGATCGACGGGCGCGGGCGTTTCCTCGGGCGGCGCGGGGGGCGTGTCGGGAACGGGCGCGGGCTCAGGGTCCGCAGGCGGCGTGACCTCGGGCGGCGCGGGGGTCGGCTCGGGGTCGGCGGGAACGCCCTGGGGCTCCCGGTCCGGCTCGCCGCCCTCTTCGACGATGGCATCGAGCCCTTCCTCGATCTTCGAGGAGGACTTGAAGAGACGGCTCTTCAGCTTTCCGAAAAAGGACATAACCCTCGGGCTCCGCTTCACTCACGCAAAACTGACCTAATCCCTCGCGCCCCGATGGGAAAGTCCCCGTTGACGCGGCGACGGATGCACGATGAAGCTCGGCCCCATGATCCGAGTCCTTTTGTTTTGTTGTCTTGCCCTCCTCAGCCTGCCTGCGGCCGCGCAGCCCGCCGGTCCGGGAACGCTCTGTTCCTCGGGTCGCTTCGGCCCGGTCCAGTGCATCCGGCCCGCGCATTTCACCTACGACACCTGCCGCGCGATCGAGACCTTCTCGAAGGCGCATGACCTGCCCGCGGGCTTCTTCGCGCGGCTTCTCTGGCAGGAAAGCCGGTTCGATCCGAACGCGGTCAGCCCCGCCGCCGCGCGCGGCATCGCGCAGTTCATCGATTCCACCGCGGCGCTGCGCGGTCTCGTCGACAGCTACAACCCTGCCTTGGCGATGGAGTTCTCGGCGGAATATCTGGGCGAGCTTGTCCGCCGCTTCGGCAACCCGGGACTGGCGGCCGTCGCCTATAACGGCGGCGAGGCGCGGGCCGAGAAGTTCATCGCCGATACCGGGGGCCTGCCGCGCGAGACCATCGACTACGTGCGCATCATCACCGGGCTCACCGCCTGGGACTGGCGGGACGATCCGCCCGAGGACCACGATTTCCGGCTGGACGGCGCGACGCCCTTCGTGAGCGCCTGCCTTGCGCTGGCCACGACCCGGCGGGTGACGGCCTTCCCCGAGGTCGCGCCGCGCCTGCGAGACTGGGGCGTGCAGGTCGCGTTCGGCGCGACGAAGAAGGCCGCGCGCGAGAAGTTCGAGCGCACCACCCGAGCCTGCAGCGGTGCGCTCAAGAGCGAGCGGATCGATTATGTCTACGAGAAGAGCCGCGCCAGCCCGAAGGGCGGGTATTACCTGGCGCGCGTCGGCCGGGACAGCCGGGACGCGGCCTGGACCTTCTGTTCGCAGCTGAAGGCTCGGGGGTGTCTCTGCGCGGTCTACCGCAATCGCTGACACGCAGAGCGCTGTCCAAAAGAGCGGTCTACATCAGCGGGCGGGCCGGAGGCGGTCCGCCCTCGACCAGCCCGATCTCCTCGAGTTGCTCCAGATCGGAAACAGACAGGCGTCCATCCGCCCAGCTTGCGATCTGCCGTTCGCGCAGTTTCGCGAGAGTCTTGTTGGTGTGAACCAGCGACAACCCGAGCGCATCGGCAAGATCCTGCTGACGGTAGGGCAAGGGAACGCTGTTCCCTTCGAGCATATCGAGCGCTTCGAGTCTGCGAAAAACCCGTGACAGCGCCCAGGCGAGGCTTTCCATCGCCGATTTCTGCCCGATCGCGGTCAGCGCCTCGCCCAGAAAACGCTCCTCCGAGGAGGCGATCCAGGTGAGATCATAGGCCCGGCTGGGATGGGTCTTGTAGAGCGACCAGAGCTCGTTTCGGTTGAACACGCAGAGCTTCATGGCCGTCGTGGCCTCGATATTGTGCGTCATCTCCCGCATGACGCCCGCCTGCAACCCAATGAGATCGCCCGGAAAAATCATGCTCAGGACCTGCCTGCGGCCATCGGGCAGCATCTTGAAGCGCAGGCCGAAGCCCGAGAGCGCGGTGAAGATCTGGGGGGAGTTCGCACCTTCGGACAGAAGCGGCGTGCCCGGCTCGACGGTCATCTCGCCGATCTTGAACCGTTCCATGAAGGCCAGTTCCTGATCGGTCATCGGCTGGAACAACCGCAATTTGCGGATTGGGCAGGCCCGGCATTTGATCGGCATTTTTTAAGCCTCACTATGTCACAGTTAAATGCACGGGCGAGCGAAGCGTTCCATAAGCGGGGCGCGAACGACGCTGGGGTTCCGTTGCCGACCTCTCTCGCACGCAATGTCGGGGATGCGGTTTCTGCAGCAACGCCCGTGCATTGGCATCCGTTTTGACGACGAACTCGCGGCGGGCGGCGTTCAGCACCACACCCGGTGAGATACCGGGACCAGTTTCGAAGCGCGCAGGGGCGTGACGCACGGCTGAGGGGCCTTGGCGGAACGATCCCAGCCCAGCTTCGGAAGGGGCAAGGGTCGCGTCCCGCCGGCGCGGCCCTTGCGACCTCCTTTTTGCACGTTCTCGAAAGGCTCGGTTGGCAAGGTCCAAAGCGCGAAAGCGCTGACCTGTCGCTTGCCCCGTTCTCGACACTCAGCCGCGCAACAATTCCCGGATGATCGGTTGCTTCTTCGGCTTGCGGCCGATTTCGCGGAGAAGCTCCGCAAGATCAGGCTCATCGACCTTGTCGGCGGCGCTGTCGAGGGTGAACCACCGGCGCTTGCGCTGCTTGCGCTCTTTCCAGTCGCTCTTGAGCCGCTCCACCATCATCGGGAAGACGCGCACCACGCAGGGCTGCACGCTGCCATCGTCGAGCACTTTGCCGTAGTGGAACTGGCCGATGGATTTCTTCGAGATGTACCCAACGGCCCCCGCCTCTTCGAGTGCCTCGATCTCGGCGGCCGACCAGGGCTTCTCGCCATCCATCTCCCAGCCCTTGGGCATGACCCATCGGCCCGTGTCGCGCGACGTGACCATGAGCACCTCGAACCCGCCGGACTTCGTCCTGCGCAGCGGCATCGCCGCGATCTGTTGTCCAAAGCTCATGGTGCGGCCCATGGGTTGCAGGGTCCCTTGCGTCTGGCTCGAGGCCGTTTCCGAAAGGATAGAATCGCCGCATGTCCTTGCAAGCGTGGCCCGTCCGGACGGCCGGATCAGGGGCTTAAGGTATGCGAATTGAGTCTTCTTGCACACATATTCCGGTCGATTTGAGGGAATATGGTGGCGGACCGAGGAGGATTCGAACCCCCGACCCCCTGATTCGTAGTCAGGTACTCTATCCAGCTGAGCTATCGGTCCGTGAGGGCTGCATCTACAAACCCAGCCCGCGCAGTGCAAGGGGGTCCGGCAAAAAATGCGCGTCAATTTGGTGGGGCGGTCCGGCAGCGAAATCCGAAAGACCGGATTTCGGCGGATACCGGTCCGGTATCCGGGTTGCGGCTCAGCCGAGATCGCCCATCGGCAGCCGGATCACGAAAACGGTACCGGTCGTGTCGGACTGCGCCAGCTCCAGCGTGCCGCCATGTCCGCGCACAAGCTCGGAGACGATCGCCAGCCCGAGGCCCGAGCCGCCTTTGCGCACCCCGCCCTGGAACGGGCGGAAGAGGTATTCGCGGGCCTTGGGCGGCAGGCCCGGACCGGTATCGGCAACGGTGATCTCCCAGACTCCTTCGCCGCTTTCCGCGCCGACCCGGATCTCGCCTCCGCGCCCGGAGCCGCCGATGGCCTGCCGCGCGTTGCGGACAAGGTTGGCAATTGCCCGGAAGAGCTGCTCGGGATCGGCCCGCACGCTCAGGGCAGAGGGAATATCCGCCGCCAGCGAGATGTCCTGACCCTCCTCGACCGCCAGCCGCTCGGCATCGAGCACCTCCTCGACCAGCGCCGCCAGCTGGACGCGGGTCAGCATCGGCGCGGGCTCTTCCGCGCGACCGAAGGCCAGGGTCGATTCGCAGAGCGACACGGCGCGCGTGATCGACCCGACGAGCTTCGGCGCCATGCGCGTGACGATCGGGTCCTCGGAGGTCTCGATCCGGTCGGTGAAGAGCTGCGCCGAGGTCAGGATGTTGCGCAGGTCATGGCTGACCCGCGCCACCGCACCGCCGAGCTGGGCAAGCCGCTCCTTCTGGCGCAGCGCCTGGGTGAGCTGTGTCTGGAGCGAGCGCAGTGCCTCTTCCGCCTCGCGCAGTTCGCGCACCGTGGCCGAGGGCTCGATGATCCGACGCGCGTCCTCGGGCGCTTCCGAATAGCTCTGCATCACCCCGACGACGCCGCGGATCGGCTTCACCAGCAAGCGCCGGACGGCAAAGAACAATAGCGCCGCCGTGACCACCGAGATCACCGCCGACAGCAGGAGGATGCGCAGGCCGTAGTCGATCATCGCGTGCCGGAGCGCGCCGGTCTCCATCGTCACCTCGATCAGCAGCCCCGCATCGCGGAGCGGGTTGCCGATCACCCGGATCAGCCGCGGCTCGGGCGTCGCCAGCTCGACCACGGCGTCGCGGATCAGCATGAGCGGCCCGGCTTCGCGCAGATCGAAGGTCTGGGTCACCGCGCCCGGCATCGGCGAGGAGAGCACGAGCTGCCGCGCCGCATCGCGCCGCAAGACGACGTTGAACACGCCCGCGTTCAGAAGCAGCTCTTCCTCGAGATCGGGATCGATCATGTCGTCGGCAAGAAGCGCCAGGGACGCGATCTGCGCGCGCTCGAGGCGCGCCAGCAGGTAGTCTTCCCGGAAGCGCGCGACCGACGGGACGAAGATCATCACCTCGGCGAACATCACGAAGATCACCGTGAGAACGAGAAACCGTCCGGAGAGCGAATTGATCATCGGTGCGCCCGGAGCCTTCCCTTCGACCTACGGCAGCCAGCGCTGGACGAGCCGAACCACCCGCTTCACCGTGTCACTTTCGAACAATCTTGGTGAGAAATAGGCACCGGCCACGCGTTTGTTAAGTTCCCCGTATGTCGGATAGGGCGAGACCATGCCCGTGATGTCGCGCATTTTCGCCCCCGAGGACAGCGCGTAGGCCCAGAAGTTGATATGCTCGCCCGCCTGGTGGCCGACAATCGACGCGCCGACCGGCTTGCCCTTGTAGATGACCACCTTGACGAGGCCCTCTGCGTGGCGCTCGGCCTGCGCGCGGTCATTGTGGTCGTATGCGAAGCGCGCGATCTCGACCTTGGTGGACGGGTAGCGCTTCTTCGCCTCCGCCTCGGTCAGGCCGACATGCGCGAGCTCGGGATCGGTATAGGTCGCCCAGGGGATATGGTCGGTCCCGGCCTTGGCGGGGAGACCGAACATCGCCTGCCGCACGACGATGCCGGCATGGTAACCCGCGACATGGGTGAATTGCAGGCCCCCCGCGACGTCGCCGATGGCAAAGACGCGCTTGTTCGTGGTCCGCAGGCGGTCATCGACCTTGATGCCGGTGCGGGTCGTCTCGATCCCGGCGACCTCGAGATCGAGCGCCTCGGTATTGGCCTTGCGCCCGACCGCGACCAGGAGATGCGAGCCGGTGAAGACGCGGCCGTCCTGCGTCTCGACCTCGATCCGGCCGTCTTCGCCGCGCACCTCCTTGGCCAGCGCCTCTTCCTCGATCACCAGCCCTTCGGCGCGGAGCTTCTCAAGCGCCAGCGCCGCAAGCTCCGGATCGTCCTTGCCCAGCGCGCGCGCGCCCTCGATCACCGTGACCTTAGAGCCGAGCCGCAGGTGTGCCTGCGCCATCTCCATCCCGATCGGGCCGCCGCCGATCACCAGAAGGTGCTCGGGCAGCTCACGCAGCTCCCAGAGCGACTCGTTCGTCAGGTAAGGTACGGTATCGAGCCCGGGGATCGGGGGCACGAAGGGGCGCGATCCGGTGGCGAGCACGATCCGCCGCGCGGTGATGCGCGTGTCGCCCGCCTCGACCTCGGTCTCAGAGACGAAGCGCCCCTCCTCGCGGATCACCCGGACGCCGAACCCCTCGAACCGCTCCTGGCTGTCGACCGGCGCGATGGTGTCGATGACGCCGTGGACGTGGTCCTTGACCGCGCCGTAATCGACCTCGGGCACCACATCCGCGATCCCGTAGCGCGAGGCGGTGCGCATCGCATGGGCCACCTTCCCGGCCTGGATCAGGGCCTTCGACGGGACGCAGCCGTAGTTCAGGCAGTCGCCGCCCATCTTATGCCGTTCCAGGAGCACCACGTCGGCGCCCATCTGCGCCGCGCCCGCGGCCACCGACAATCCGCCCGACCCGGCGCCGATGATGAGGAGATCACAGGAGATTCGGTTCATGGCTCAGAGCCCTTTCTTTCCACGCACGGCCTTCAGCAGGATTGGCAGCGCCGCGAGCAGGCACAATCCGAGGATCGGCAACAGGATCCGCGGCTCGAAAATGATGCCGAGGTTGGGCGTCTCGCCCCGGGCGAAGACCTCGCCCAGACCCGCGCCGACCGAGGTGTAGACGACGGCGCCGGGAATGATGCCGAGGAAGGTGGTCACCACGAATTTCCACAGGGGCACTCCGACGAAGGCCGGCACGAGATTGGCCACGAAGAACGGCACCGCGGGCACGAGGCGGATGAGAAAGAGCACCGACCAGTCGTTCTCGGCGATCCCGTCCTTGATCTTGCGCACCGTGCCGTCCGAGGCCTCCATCCGGCGCGACAGCGTCTCGCCCAATCCCCAACGGGCGGCGAGGAATATCAGCGCGGCGCCGATGGTCGCGGCGGTGACGTTGAAGAGCGCGCCGGGAAAAGTGGCAAAGAGGAACCCGCCGGTGAGCGTCGCGACCGTAGCGCCGGGCAGCGAGAAGGCGACGATGGCGATATAGGCCGCCATGAAGACCGCGACGGTCAGGACGTAATTGTCGTCGCGAAACGCCAGCAGCGCCTCGCGGTTGTCCTTCAGCGTCTCGAAGCTCAGGTAGTCGCGCAGCGTCACCGCGCCGATCACGGCGACCACGGCGATGGCGATCAGCGGCAGGTGCCGCGTCCATCCGCCTCCGCGCGTTTCGGTTTTCTCGGTCATCTCCGCGTCTCCTTGAGATCGCGCCGCGCCTCTGGGATCGCGCCGCTTGCCTGCTCTCGAACATGCGGCCGAAGACGCGTTCCGCCTACAGGCCTCACGGCGGGTTGACGGATTGACGCCGAAACCCGCGGTTCTGTAACATTTCGCCGCAGTCGGGGCGCTCCGATTGTTGCAATTTCCCGGATCGAGCCGTTTGACAGCCGCCCGCTCCTTCCCTATAGCGCGGGCTTCGAGATTCATGCGGCCCGACCTGAGTCTTTATTGGTGCGGGCCAGACGGACGGAGAGCAACGATGTCGAAACGCACGTTTCAGCCTTCGAACCTGGTGCGCAAGCGTCGCCACGGGTTCCGCGCGCGCATGGCCACCAAGGCCGGCCGCAAGATCCTCAACGCCCGCCGCGCCCGCGGCCGGAAGTCGCTGAGCGCCTGAGCGCCCAACGACCGCACGAGGGTATGACATGACGCCGCCGGAGGCCCCCGCGCTCGCAGCCGGGACACTGCCTCCGGCGGCGTCGTCATGCGCGGGTGCGCCCGAGCTTCAGGTGCTGCGCAAACGGTCGCAATTTCTCGCCGCGGCCCGCGCCGACAAGCAGGGCACCGCGTCGATGCTGATCCAGGGGCGGCCCCGGCACGATGGCAGCGACCATGTCGGTGTCGGCTTCACCTGCTCGAAGAAGGTCGGCAACGCCGTCGCCCGGAACCGCGCCAAGCGGCGCATGCGCGAAGCGGCACGGCTGTCTCTGCCAGGCATGGCCCGGCCCGGCTGGGACTACGTGCTGATCGGCAAGCCCCGCGCCACCGCCGATCGCCCCTTCCCGGCGCTGATATCGGACCTGCGCTACGCGCTGAAGACGCTCCACGCGCGCGCATGAGCCCCGCGGCCCACGCCCTGAGCCTTCTGGTCAAGGCTTACCGCGCGACCTTTTCCCCCTTTGTCGGCCATAATTGCCGCTTCCACCCCTCCTGCTCCGCCTACGCGCTGACCGCCCTGTCGCGCCACGGCGCGATGAAGGGCGGCTGGCTCGCCTTGCGCCGCATCCTGCGCTGCCATCCCTGGGGTGGCTCCGGGGTCGACGAGGTTCCCCCGAAGACCTGACGCAGAACGCCCCCGACCCGATCCTTGCGCATTGGGCACAGCCCGGCCGCGTCGGGCGAAAAAGCTCTAGGTGAATGTCGGAAGCTGCGCTATCCCTCCGGATAGTGACACCCCGGACGCCAAAGGAGGGCGCGACATGTCAGTATCGACCTATCGTCCCCAGACAGGCGGCTGTCACGAGGCTCTTTTCGGCAATGGCTTCCGACGACGCCGATAGCGCCTCCCTCTCTCGCCACCGAAGCGTCTGCCGGTCGCGAGCCCCCGCAAACCCGATCCCGAGGATGTGACCCGCGCCCGTAGGGCGTCCTGGCCATATCCGTGCGGCATCAACAAACCCCGTCTCGGCGCGCGCGATGCGTGTCCGGTGCCGGATCCGTTTGTCGATGCGCCGGGATCTCCACTCCAAGCCAGCCCTACCCTCTGGAGATCTGACATGATCCGCAGTCTCGACCCCGTTCCGCAGACGGACACCAGCATCGACGCCCTGATCGCGCGGCACGGCGCGCTCAAGGTCCTCGCCGCCGCGCTGCGCGCGCTCTTGCGGCCACCGCAACTTCGCCCTCCGCCACTTCGGGCGCAGGATCTCGATCCGCATCTGAGGCGCGATCTCGGCCTGCCGCCCGAACGCGCGGACCCGCTGAAGACGCTGCCGCCGATCCGTCCGATCCTGTGACCGGCGGCCGCGCGCAACCGCGCCTCTCCGGCGAGAGGCGCGGTCCAGCGTCCGAGCCAAGACCATTGCCGAGACCGCGCCTCTGGCGTATCTCCGCGCCCATGCTCGACGAGACCGACGATATCCACCCGCTCTTCCGCGGCGCCCCCAAGACCACGGAGTTCAAGAAGCTCCGCAAGCGGCTCGTGCAGCAGGTGCGCGAGGCGGTCGAGCAATACGGCATGATCGAGCGCGACGCCCGCTGGCTGGTTTGCCTCTCGGGCGGCAAGGACAGCTACACGCTGCTCGCCATCCTTCACGAGCTGAAATGGCGCGGCCTTCTGCCGGTCGACATCCTGGCCTGCAATCTCGACCAGGGGCAGCCGGGCTTTCCGGCAACCGTGCTACCTGCGTTCCTCGAAGACCGCGGCGTCGCGCACCGGATTGAGTACCAGGACACCTATTCGGTCGTGATGGATAAGATCCCGCAGGGCCGGACTTTCTGCGCGCTCTGCTCGCGGCTCCGGCGCGGGCATCTCTACCGGATCGCGCGCGAGGAAGGCTGCTCGGCGGTCGTTCTCGGCCATCACCGCGACGATATCCTCGAGACCTTCTTCATGAACCTCTTCCATGGCGGACGGCTGGCGACCATGCCGCCGAAGCTCGTGAACGAAGAAGGCGATCTCTTCGTCTACCGCCCCCTCGCCCATGTCGCCGAGGCCGATTGCGACCGTTTCGCCCGCGCGATGGCCTACCCGATCATCCCCTGCGATCTCTGCGGCTCGCAGGACGGGCTGCAGCGCCAGCAGGTCAAGCAGATCCTCGACGGCTGGGAGCGCAACGCGCCCGGTCGGCGGCAGGTCATGTTCCGCGCGCTGATGAACGCCCGGCCGTCGCATCTTCTGGACCCGAAGCTGTTCGATTTCGCCGGTTTGGAGCGCGGATCCGTCGAAATCTCCGAAAAGGCGGCAAAAGAGGCCGACGGGCATTAAGCGGCTGTTCATTCCGGTGGCCTAGGGTGACCGACGGAACAAACCGGAAACATCCTTCTCATGCTCCAGTTTTTCGCCGGTCGCCTCAGAACGATCCAGCTGCGTCGCAGATCCGCGCTTGCCGGTCTGCTGGTCCTCGTGCCGCTCGCGCCGCTCGTGGGGCTCGACCCGCTCCTGATCTCCGTGGCGCTTCTCGCCTCGGCCGCAATCCTGTCTCTGCCATCCGGCAGCCCGCCGGCTGCCGACGCCGCTCCGCCCAGCCTGATCGACAGCGACCGGGCAGAAGAGATCGCCAACGACCTTCTGACCCGCGCGCGTTCGGAACGTCTTAACACCGCGTGCATGATGATTTCGGTTTCCGGTCTCGGGCTTGAAAAGAACCAGTGGGAAACCGCGCAGGCCCGCAACGCGCGCGATCTTTGCCTGCGACGCATCCAGGGGGCGCTCCGGACCCGGGACAGCGCCATGCGGATCGGCGACGCGCTCTTCATTGCCTTCATCGAACCCGCCCTGCGCCTCGATCTCGAAGCACAGCTGAAGATCGCCGCCCGGATCCAGTCCGCGCTCGAAGAGCCCGCGCGCGTCAACGGCGAAGACCACGTCTTCCGCTGCGCCATCGGGTTCTGCGGCTCCTCGCGGCTGCCCAAGGATGCATGCGGGGACGAGCTGCTCGACGCGGTGCGCACCGCCCTCGCCGAAGCCGAGGCCGAAGGGCCCTCGATCATCCGCGCCTGGTCCGACGGTGTCGATGCCAACCACGCCATGCGCAGGATCATCCGCAGCGAGGCCGGGCACGCGCTGGAGGCCGGGCAGGTCCAACCCTGGTTCCAGCCGCAGATTTGCACCTCGACCGGGCGCATCAGCGGTGTCGAGGCGCTCGCACGCTGGGTCCACCCCGATCGGGGTGTGATCTCACCCGGCCAGTTTCTTCCGGCGCTCGAGGCCGCGGGGCGCATCGAACATCTGGGCGAGATCATGCTCGACCATGCGCTAGAGGCGCTGACACGCTGGGACGAAGCCGGGATCGAGGTTCCGCGCGTGAGCGTGAACCTCTCGATGCAGGAGCTGCGCAATCCGCGCCTGGTCGACCGGCTGTCCTGGGCTCTGGACCGTCATGACCTGGCACCCTCGCGGATCGGTCTGGAAATCCTGGAAACCGTCGTCGCCGAGAACTGCAGCTGCGACATCGCCCGGAACGTGTCCGCCCTGGCCGAACTGGGATGCCATATCGATCTCGACGATTTCGGCACCGGCCGCGCGGCGATTTCCACCCTGCGCTCGCTCTCCGTTCACCGTCTCAAGATCGACCGCAGCTTCGTGACGCGCGCGGACCGCGACGACGACCAGCGCCGCCTCGTCTGCGCCATCGTCAGCCTCGCCGACCAGCTTGGCCTGGAGACGCTCGCCGAAGGTGTCGAAAGCGCGGGCGAACACACCACCCTGGCGCAGCTCGGGTGCGACCACGTGCAGGGCTTCGGCATCGCGCGCCCCCTTCCCGCCGCGCAATTCGTGGCCTGGGCCAACGAACACGCCCAACGTCTGATGCCGACGGTGAACATCGCGCCGCTTCGCAACTGAGCGACGACCGGTCTGGCTTGGGAGGGGCCGGATACCGGGTGCAGCGCGGTAGGAAAGAGCACTGACGTCGCGATTTCCCAATCAGGCTCACCTTCATTCCAGCCGACATGGGGAATTTGGCGATCGCGCAGCCACCAAGTGATCCGAGCAAACAGAACCCACGGCATACCAAAGTCGAGCCAACGGGTCTCACCTCCCCCGTCACCTGCAAGAGGCGCAGAGAGCCCTGTGACGCAGGTTTCCTCACGGGGATTCCGCTTGACCTTCCCGGTCGCGCCCTGTTGAACCCGGGGCTGACCCAGAGACCCGAAAAGCGGCCCGACACATGGACGATCAGAACAAGAACCTCATTCTCGCCACGGCGCTCAGCTTCGCGGTCATTCTGGTCTGGTTCCTGCTGTTCCCGCCGCCCGAGCAGCCCGCACCCGACGCGCCGACCACCACGGCCGAGACCGTCGACGGCGGCCCCATAGTGTCTCCGAGCGCGGCGCCGGACACGCCGATCACCACGACGAGCGATGTCTCCGCGGAAAACAGCCCGCGGATCGCCATCGACACGCCGCGCCTGACCGGCTCGATCTCGCTCCTCGGGGGACGGATCGACGATCTGCAGCTCAAGGACTACACCGAGACCATCGCTCCGAATTCCGAGATCGTGCATCTCTTCAATCCCGCGGGCGGCGACCAATCCTATTACGCCCTGCACGGCTGGGCGCCGGGTTCCGGCCTCGAGTTCAGCGACGTGCCCGGCCCGAGCACCGAGTGGCAGGTCGAGGGCGAGCCGACGCTCACTCCGGATACGCCCGTCACGCTGAGCTGGGAGAGCCCGGCGGGCCTCACCTTCCGACGCACGCTGTCGGTCGACGCCGACTACATGTTCACCGTCACGCAGGAGGTGGCCAACGGCTCCGGCGACGCGGTCAGCCTCGCGCCCTATGGCCTCATCGCGCGGCATGGCGAGCCCGAAAACGCGAAGAACTTCTTCATCCTGCACGAGGGCGCCATCGTCATGAGCGACGGCACCCTGACCGAGACCAGCTGGGATGACCTGACCGAGCTCGACACCGACGCGGCCGAAGGCGGCCCGGCCGAGATCATCGATGTGACCGAGAACGGCTGGATCGGCTTCACCGACCATTACTGGATGGCGACCCTCATCCCCCAGGCTGGCACGCCGTTCCGCGCGGTCGAGAAATACGACACCGCTCGCGACATCTACCAGACCCGGGCGCAGCTGCCGACGATGACGCTCGCCGCGGGCGAGGCCAGCCAGGTCGCGACCCGTCTTTTCGCGGGCGCAAAGGAGTGGGAGGTGATCCGCGACTACCAGAAAGGCGGCGTGGATCGCTTTGTCGATTCCATCGACTGGGGCTGGTTCTTCTTCCTCACCAAGCCGATCTTCTGGGTGCTGCACCACCTGAACCTCTTGATCGGCAACATGGGCATCGCGATCATCTCGCTCACGCTGCTGATCAAGGCGCTGCTCTTCCCCCTCGCTTACAAATCCTACGTCTCGATGGCGAAGATGAAGGAGCTTCAGCCCGAGATGGAGAAGCTCAAGGAGCGTGCCGGCGACGACCGCGAGGCGCTCCAGAAGGGCATGATGGAGCTCTACAAGAAGAACAAGGTGAACCCCGCCTCGGGCTGCCTGCCGATCCTTCTGCAGATCCCGATCTTCTTCTCGCTCTACAAGGTGATCTTCGTCACGCTCGAGCTGCGCCACGCACCGTTCTTCGGACCGTTCCAGGACCTGTCTGCGCCCGATCCGACCTCGATCATGAACGGCTTCGGGCTGTTCCCCTGGGGCGTGCCCGAGCCCGGATCGCTCCTGGCGCTGGCCTTCATCGGCATCCTGCCGCTGCTCCTCGGCATCTCGATGTGGCTCCAGCAGAAGCTCAATCCGGCGCCCGCCGACCCCACCCAGCAGATGATCTTTGCCTGGATGCCCTGGGTCTTCATGTTCATGCTGGGCGGCTTTGCCAGCGGCCTCGTGGTCTACTGGATCGCGAACAACACGATCACCTTCACCCAGCAATACCTGATCATGCGCAGCCAGGGGATGAAGCCGGACGTGTTCGGCAACATCAAGAAAAGCTTCAAGAAGAAGTCCGCCGAAAAATGACCGCCACCGTCGCGCACCTCCTCCGCCATCCGATCAAGGCGGTCGGGCGGGAGGAGGTCGCGGAAACCCATTTCGCGGCAGGCTCGACGATGCCGGGCGACCGCCTTTGGGCCATCGCGCATGAGCGCGCCACTGAGGACGCGGTCAGCGGCGCCTGGGCCCGGTGCCTTCACTTCATCCGGGGTGCGTCCTCGCCGCAGCTCATGGCGGTCTCGGCGGCGCTCTCCGAAGACGGAACCCGCGTGACGCTGACCCATCCGGGCCGCCCGGAGATCACCGTCGATCCCGAGGCCGACGCGCAGAAACTGCTCGACTGGGTGACGCCGCTGGTCGATCCGGACCGCCCGACGCCGCAAGCCGTGGTCCGCGCCACGACGCGCGGGTTCACCGACAGCAGCGATGCGGGCATCACGATCTGCAACATGGCGACGCATCGCGCCGTGCAGGAGCGCGTCGGCACGCCGCTCTCGATCCATCGCTGGCGCGGCAACCTGTGGCTCGACGGGCTGGCGCCGTGGGAAGAGTTCGACCTCGTCGGCAAGCGCCTCCGGGTCGGCGACGCGGTCTTCGAGATCACCGAACGCACCGAGCGCTGCCGTGCCACCGAAGCCAATCCCGAGACCGGCAAACGCGACGCCGACACGCTCAAGGCGCTGCGAAGCTGGGGCCACCAGGATTCCTCGGTCCAGGCCATGTGCATCGCGCCCGGACGCGTGGCCCGCGGCGATCATGCGGAGCGCGCGGCATGACGCTTCCCTTTCCCGAAACCGAGATCGACGAGCCCAGCCGCGAGCGCGGGCGCAAGCTCTTTGCCGGTGGCGCCGAGTTCCTGAAGGGCGTCGTCGCGATGGACGGGCTGCCGCCCGACGACCGGGTCGAGGTCTGCTTCGCCGGCCGGTCCAATGTCGGCAAGTCGAGCCTGATCAACGCCCTGACCGGGCGCAAGGGACTGGCGCGGGCTTCGAACACGCCGGGCCGCACCCAAGAGATCAACTTCTTCACCCTTGGCGACACGCGCTATCTCGTCGACCTGCCCGGCTACGGCTACGCCAACGCGCCGGTCAGGGTCGTGGAGACCTGGCAGCGCTTGCTCAAGGCCTATCTCTCGGGCCGGGCCACCCTGCGCCGAGCCTTTGTCCTGATCGACGCGCGGCACGGGGCTAAATCCGTGGACGAGGAGATCCTGACCCTGCTCGACCGCTCCGCCGTGACCTTCCAATGCGTCCTGACCAAGGCGGACAAGGTGAAGGAAAAGGACCGCGCGAAGATCCTCGCGCAGGTTCGCGCGGCGCTGTCCAAGCACCCGGCGGCCTATCCCGAACTGATCGTGACCTCGTCCGAGGAAGGCTGGGGCATCGACACGCTGCGTGCGGTCATCGCCGGTCTGGAGTGAGCGTCGCACGCGCGCCAAAGTCTTTCCCTTGCACCGCTCGACGCAGCACCCGATAACCGGGGCGACCCTCAACGCGGATCTGCAAAGATGAAGACCCGGACCATGAACCAGGACTTTCACACCACTGCCCGGACCCTCTCCGAGGCCCTTCCCTACATGCAGCGCTATTCCGGCGCGGTCGTCGTGGTGAAGTTCGGCGGCAATGCCATGGGCGACGCCGACGCCATGGCCGAGTTCGCCCGCGACATCGTGCTGATGCGGCAGGTGGGCATCAACCCGGTCGTCGTGCATGGCGGCGGGCCGATGATCAACGAGATGCTCGACAAGCTCGGCATCAAGTCCGAGTTCGTGCGCGGCAAGCGCGTGACCGACCAGGCCACCGTCGAGGTGGTCGAGATGGTGCTGACCGGCCTCGTCAACAAGCGGATCGTGCAGGCGATCATGGACGAAGGCGGGCGGGCCGTGGGGCTCTCGGGCAAGGATGACGACCTGATGGTCTGCGAGGCCGACGACCCCGATCTCGGCTGGGTCGGCCGCCCCATCGAGATGAACGTGCAGGTGCTGCGCGACCTGATGAGCGCGGGCATCATCCCCGTCATCGCGCCGGTCGCCACCGGCATGGACCCGGTCGAGACCTACAACGTCAACGGCGACACCGCCGCGGGCGCCATCGCGGGCGCGCTGCGCGCGGACCGGCTGCTGCTTCTGACTAACGTGCCCGGCGTCAAGGACGGCTCCGGCCAGGTCGTGACCGCGCTGACGCCGGACGAGGTCCG
The DNA here is from genome assembly GCF_042679605.1 of Litorisediminicola beolgyonensis. Lineage (NCBI taxonomy): Bacteria > Pseudomonadati > Pseudomonadota > Alphaproteobacteria > Rhodobacterales > Paracoccaceae > Litorisediminicola > Litorisediminicola beolgyonensis. The sequence continues at coordinate 271,409 of NZ_JBHTMU010000001.1, read as the reverse complement.
GGCGATGATCGACGACGGCACCATCGCGGGCGGCATGATCCCGAAGGTCGAAACCTGTCTCGACGCGCTCGACCGCGGGGTGCGGGGCGTCGTCATCCTCGACGGGACCGTGCCCAATGCCTGCCTGCTCGAGCTTTTCACCGAGCATGGCGCGGGCTCGCTGATCCGTGCCAAGGACCTGCCGCCGCGCGAGCTCCGGTGACGCTCGCCGGGTTCGAGCGGGCCGCCCGCGCGGTGGGGCTCGCGGTGCGGGGTGTGCTGCACCCCGCACCCGATCCGAGCCTGCCCGAGGACACCGGCACGCTTCTCATGCTGGGCCCGGACGAGCCTGCCTTCTGGCCGCTTTTCGCCGCGGCCCCCGAGGCCCGTGACGGGCGACCCGATCCGCTCGACCGATGGTCGGCCAGGGTCGTCGGCGGTCTGGCCGCAGACTGGGGCGGCGCGGCGATCCTGCCATCTGATGGACCGCCCTACCCGCCTTTCATCGCCTGGGCCCAGCAGTCGGGCCGCGCGCATGTCGCGCCGGTGGGTCTGCTCGTCCATGACGAGGCCGGGCTTCTTCTGTCCTTCCGCGGGGCCGTCGCGCTGCGTGACCGGATCGAGCGTCCCGCGCCGCCGCAATGCCCGTGCGAGACCTGCGCCGCGCGCCCCTGCGAAACCGCCTGTCCGGTCGGCGCGATGGGTCCGGGTCAGGCCTATGACGTGCCCGCCTGCCGCGCCTTCGTCGCCTCGCCCGAAGGCGTCGACTGCCGCACGCGCGGCTGCCTCGTGCGCCGCGCCTGCCCTGTCTCGGCGCAGATGCACCGGCCCGGCGACCAAGCCGCTTTCCACATGGCCGCCTTTCTGGGACAGTGACCTCCGGGAGGGTCTTGTCCGATATGAAACGTCTGGTCCTGATGCGACATGCGAAATCCGACTGGTCGGTCGGCGAGGTCGATATCGAGCGGCCCCTGAACAAGCGCGGCCGCAAGAGCGCCGAGGCGCTGGGGCAGTGGCTGCGCGACGAGGGCATCGCTCCCGATCAGGTCCTTTGTTCGACCGCGGTCCGCACGCAAGAGACCTGCGCGGGTCTCGGGCTCGATATCGGCCCGACGCTGGACGAGCGCCTCTACCTGGCCGAGCCCGAGCAAATCCTCGCGTCGATCGCGGGGGCCGAGGGCGACTGCCTTCTGGTCCTCGGGCACAATCCCGGGATCGCGATGGCGGCGCGGGCGCTTGTCTCCAATCCACCGCGCCACCCGCGCTTTTCCGATTACCCGACCGGAGCCACCCTGATCGCCGATCTCGATATCGACGACTGGGATGATATCCGCTGGGGACGCGCCAAAGCGCAGGGCTTCGTCATCCCCCGCGAACTCGTCTAAGCGCGACCCGCGCGCCGGTCTCAGACCATCGCCAGGATCCGCGCCGGACCGCCCGATCCGCCGCGATGGGTCGGAGCGCCGACAAAGACCATGGCCCCAGACGCGGGCACCTGGTCGAGATTGGCGATATTCTCGACCCCGTAGCGTCCCGTGGGCAGCCATGCGTAATGGGTGTCGAAACTCTGGGTCGAGCCGATGTCAAGCGACAGCGAATCCGTGGCGATGGCGACCGCGCCGGTCTGTTCGATCAGCATCTGCGCCGCCTCGACATGGAAGCCCGGGTAATGGCGCACGCCATTCTCGTCGAGGCCCGCGAATTTCTCGGTCGCGACATACTGCTGCCAGCCGGAATTCATCGCGACGAGGGCGCCGTCGGGAATGTCGCCATGCGCGTCGATCCAGGCCTGCAGATCCTCGGGCGTCACCTGCGCCTCGACATCGGCGTCGGCCTTGGCGCGGATGTCGATCACGCAGAGCGGACAGACGAGGTTTTCCGGCGCGATCTCGTCGACCGACAGGCCATCCGCCGAGAAGTGCAGAGGTGCGTCGACATGGCTGCCGGTGTGTTCGAACACGGTCATCTTGAACGCGTTGAAGCCGCTCTCCTCGAACTTGGCCAGCTGCTCGGTCTCGATCCCCGGAGGGCCCGACCATGTCGGGAAATCGGCGTCGATGACATAGGTCATGTCGACGATCCTGCGGCCCTCCTGGGCATAGGCGCGCGGCGCGAACGCCCCTCCCGCGACGGTCGCGGCCGCGATGGCAGGCGCGGCTGTCAGCACATGACGGCGCGACAGCATCCGCTGTTTCACCGTTTCCATGACGCAAGCATGGCACATGGTTTCGTCCCCCCGATTTTTGTGTGGTGACGCCAGCCTAGCACAGAAACGCGAACGGCCCGGCGGATTTCGCCGGGCCGTCATGTCCAGGTCCGAGACAGGGTCGCGGCTCAGTGGCCGAGGATCTGGCTCAGGAACAGCTTGGTCCGCTCGTTCTGCGGGTTGTTGAAGAACTCTTCGGGCTCGTTCTGCTCGACGATCTGGCCCTGGTCCATGAAGATCACGCGGTTGGCGACCTGGCGGGCAAAGCCCATCTCATGGGTCACGCAGAGCATGGTCATGCCCTCCTCGGCGAGCTCGACCATCGTGTCGAGCACCTCCTTTATCATCTCGGGATCGAGCGCCGAGGTCGGCTCGTCGAAGAGCATGATCCGCGGGCGCATGCAGAGCGAGCGCGCGATGGCCACCCGCTGCTGCTGGCCGCCCGAGAGCTGGCCGGGATACTTGTTGGCTTGGTCGGGGATCTTCACCTTTTCCAGGAAATGCATCGCCGTCTGCTCGGCCTCGCGCTTGGGCGTCTTTCGCACCCAGATCGGCGCCAGCGTGCAGTTCTCGAGGATCGTCAGATGCGGGAAGAGGTTGAAGTGCTGGAACACCATCCCGACCTCGGAGCGGATCTTGTCGATGTTCTTCAGATCCGAGGAGAGCACCGTGCCGTCGACCTCGATCCGTCCGCGCTGGTGCTCTTCGAGCGCGTTGATGCAGCGGATCAGCGTCGACTTGCCCGAGCCCGAGGGCCCGGCGATGACGATGCGTTCGCCGCGATAGACGGTCAGGTCGATGTCCCGGAGGACGTGGAACGAACCGTACCACTTGTTCATCTTCTCGATGGAGATCGCGACCTCGTCGGAGACCTTCATCTGGGTGGTGTCGGGGGATTGAACGGCCGTGTCGGACATGAGGGCCTCCTTAGCGCCGGTCGGTGGTGAGCTGACGCTCGAGCCACTGCGAATATTGAGAGATGCCGTAGCAGGTGACGAAGAACAGCAGCGCCGCGAAGCCCAGAAGCTCCCAGTAAACGCCGTTCCACTCGGTCGAGGCGAGGATCGGACCGCGGATCATGCCGACGAGATCGAACATCGAGATGATCGAGACGAGCGTGGTGTCCTTGAAGAGGCCCACCGCCACGTTGACGATGCCGGGGATCGAGATCTTCAGCGCCTGCGGCAGGATGATCAGCCGCATCGCCTGCGCGTAATCGAGCCCGAGGCTGTCAGCCGCCTCGTACTGCCCTTTCGGCAGCGCCGCGAGACCGCCCCGGATCACCTCGGCGATATAGGCCGAGGCGAACATGGTGATCATGATGATCACCCGCAGGATCAGGTCGAAATTGGTGCCCGGCGGCAGGAAATAGGCCAGGACCACGTTGGCGACGAAGAGGAGTGTGATCAGCGGCACGCCGCGGATGAACTCGATGAAGATGATGCAGATCCACTTGATGATCGGCATGTCGGACTGCCGCCCGAGCGCCAGGGCGATGCCGAACGGGATCGAGAGCGACACGCAGACCGTGCCGAGGATCAGGTTCAGCATGAAGCCGCCGAGGTTGCGCGAATCCACCGCCTCGATGGCGAGGATGCCCTCGACCGGCAGGAAGCCGGTGAGCCACCATAAGACCAGCGCCGCGACGATGCCTCCGAAAAAGCCCATCGCGAAGCTCTGGTTCACCAGCCGCTGGTAGACCAGCGCGCCGACCGCGAAGCCCGCGAGCGCGAAGATCGGCACCAGGATCGACCCGCCCCAGATCAGCCAGTAGGCGAGAAACGGGTAGAGCGCGGTGAAGATCAGCATCTTGCGCGGGAAGGTCTGGTAGAACAGCACCGGCGCGATGGCGACGAAGAGCAGGACGAAGGCGAGCGTCGGGCGCCAGTAGATCTCGTTGGGATACTGGAAGCCGAACAGGAGCTGGTTCCAGCGTTCGGTCAGGACCGCGAAACAGCCGCCCCGGTCGCCCGCCATGATCTCGCGGCAGGCGGTGAGCGACGGTGCGTTCCAGACGCCGTTCAGGAACCACGGCAGGAGCCCCGAGAGGAGCGACCACACGCAGTAGAGCGCGACCAGGGTCAGGAGGCCATTGGCCCAGGACGAGAACAGGTTCTCGCGCATCCATTTGACCGCCCCGGTCTCGGAGGCGGGCGGCGTCTGCTGCGGCAGCATGCTGTCGCGGACATAGGCGACGGAGTGCTCGTGTGCATCTGACATGGCTCAGCGCTCCTTCAGACGGACGGCATTGTTGTAGACGTTCATCAGCGCCGAGATCGACAGGCTGATGGCGAGATAGAAGGCCATCAGCAGCAGGATCGCCTCGATCGCGCGGCCGGTCTGGTTCAGCGTGATGCCGCCCAGCGTCGCGGTGATGTCCATGTATCCCACCGCGATGGCGAGCGAGCTGTTCTTGGTGATGTTGAGGTAATGCGAGATCAGCGGCGGGATGATCACCCGGAGCGCCTGCGGCAGGATCACGAGGTTCATGATCCGGCCCGGCCGGAGACCCAGCGACGCCGCCGCCTCGGTTTGGCCGCGCGACACCGACAGGATGCCGGCGCGGACGTTCTCGGCGATGAAGGCGCCGGTATAGATCGCCAGCGCGAACCACAGCGCGATGAGCGAGCCGAGGATCGTCATGCCGCCCTGCAGGTTGAAGCGGTTGGCCAACGGGTCGGGCGTGTCGAGCGTGATCGGCTGGCCCAGGATGAAGAACGCCAGAAGCGCGGGCACGATCAGGATGCCCAGCGTCGGCCAGAAGGTCGGCAGCATCTTGCCCGTGGCATAGAGCGTCTTGGTCGCGTGGCGGCGATAGAGGATCGCGCCCACGACCGAGGCGATGAAGATGCCGAGAACGAGCCAGCCCAGCGGCTCGAAGACCGGCTTCGGCACGAAGATGCCACGGTTGGTGAAGGCGATCCCGCCGAAGAGCAGATTACGCTCCGGCTCTTCGCCCAGATAGACGCGGGCCGAGGGCAGAACCGCGGTCATGATGGTGAAGATGATCAGGATCCAGATCAGCACCGGCACGTTGCGGAAGGCCTCGACATAGGCCGACATCAGCTTGCGCACGAGCCAGTTCGGCGAGAGCCGCAGCACGCCCGCGAAGACGCCGATCACCGTCGCGGTGATACAGGCCAGGATGGACACCAGAAGCGTGTTCAGAACACCGACAAGCGCGGCGCGCCAATGCGTGCTCTGCGAGGTGTAGTCGATCAGGGTCTGGTTGATGTCGTAGTTCGACGTGTCCCCGAGGAAGTCGAAGCTGAGCGTGAGGCCCGCGGCGGCGAGGTTCGAGGCAAGGTTGGAGCCCAGATACGCAAACAGCGCGACCACGCAGACGACCGCGATGAATTGGAACGTGTAGCCGCGATAGCGGGTGTCGTTCAGCAACATAGAGAGGCGGAACGACTCGCGCGGCGGGTCGCTGAGTATGGCCATGAGGGGCATCCCTGTCTTCCGCGGCATTGACCGGTCGGTTGATCCGTCCTGGCCTGCCCGCGGTGTTTATGGTGCGGTCGTCACGTGAGAGGGGCGCGGGAGTGCCCGCGCCCCTTCGAGTGTCTTAGCGGAACGGCGGCGAGTAGAGCAGGCCGCCATCGGTCCACTGCGCGTTCAGGCCGCGCGACAGGCCGATCGGGGTCGACTCGCCGATGTTCTTGGCGAAGAGCTCGCCATAGTTGCCACCGGCCGAGATGGCGCGCTTGGCCCATTCGGCGTCGAGGCCGATCATCTCGCCCAGGTTGCCCTCGGTGCCGAGGATCCGGTTCACTTCCGGGTTCTCGGTGCCCGCGGCCAGTTCCTCGATATTGGCGGAGGTGATGCCGTACTCTTCAGCCGCGATCAGCGCGTTCAGCGTCCAGCGGACGATGTCGCCCCAGTCGTTGTCGCCGTGGCGGACAAGCGGGCCGAGCGGCTCTTTCGAGATGATCTCGGGCAGAACGACATGGTCGGACGGGGTCTCGAGCGAGGCGCGCGTGGCGGCTAGGCCGGAGGCGTCCGTGGTGTAGGCGTCGCAGGCACCGGCAAGGTACTGCTGCTGCGCCTCGTTGTCGGTCTCGACCGGAACGGGGCTGTATTCCATGTTGTTCTTGCGGAAGTAGTCCGCGAGGTTCAGTTCGGTCGTGGTGCCGGTCTGGATGCAGACGGTCGCGCCGCTGAGTTCCTTGGCCGAGCTCACGCCCAGCGCCTTCGGCACCATGAAGCCCTGACCGTCGTAGTAGTTCACGCCGACGAATTCGAACTTGAGGTCGGTGTCGCGCGAGAAGGTCCAGGTGGTGTTCCGGGCCAGCATGTCGATCTCGCCCGAGGCGAGCGCCGTGAAGCGGGTCTTGCCGGTGGTCGGAACGAACTCGACCGCAGTCGGATCACCCAGAACGGCCGCTGCGACGGCACGGCAGACGCCGACGTCGAAGCCGCCCCATTCGCCGCTGGCATCGGGCTCCGCGAAGCCGGTCAGGCCCGTGGTCACACCGCAGTTCAGCTTTCCGCGCGCCTTGACGTCGTCGAGCGTCGCTGCACCAGCAACGCCAGCGGTCAGACCGGCCACTGTCAGCGCGCCAAGAATGACGGTTTTTTTCATATTTACCTCTTCCTGTTTGGCCGCCCCCTCCCGGGACGGCTGCCGCCCGCCGTTCATGCAGCGAGCGAAAAAGCACCAGCGGGCGGTATCCCGCTCAGTGGGCCGGAGTTTGGGAGGAATTCTCCGGGCAGGTCAAGCCGAACGCCCTGAAAAGCGGCGTTGCCTTGGTGATTGCCGTAAGGTCAGGCAGGCTCGTGCGAGTATCAAGCGCGCAGAAGCGTCAGAAAGCGCACCGCATGGTTGAAATCCGTGCGTTTTTCTTCTGCAACGCGGGTCGCCTCGTCATCCGCGCCCCACAATTCGGCCTGCCACTCCTCGTCGATCCGGCTCAAACGCCAGATGGTTTCGGCGTCCTGGCCGCGCTCTGCCGCCAGCCCTAATACCAAAGAGCCGGTCAGCGACACGAGATCGTGAAAGGCGGCCAGCTCGAACGCATCAAGACGCGCCACCGCAGCGGCGAGCTTGGCGAGAGCGTCCGGGTCCTGGGGCGCGTGCATCACCCCGGTGCGGGGCTCGAGCCGCGCCTCGAAGGTTGCGGCGGCCCAGTCGAGCATCGGATCCCAGCCGGCCTCTTGCCGCGCGACAAGCTCGGCGGGTCCCTCGGCCCGGTAACAGAGAAGATCGCTGTCGCCATAGGCCGACAGCATCGCCGCGACCTCGGCCTGTTGCGGACGGACCTTGTCGATGGCGGCATTGGCGCTGCGCGTCACCGGCATCCGGCGCGGGTCGATGCGCTCTTCCTGCGCCTGCCATTCCTCGGCCACCGCATCGGCCAGGGCCCGGCTCGGCAGGACCAGCGGCTGTTTCGCCGGCGTCCGGACCGGGCGCGTGTCGAGACGCACCTCGAACCCGTCCTCGGCGTCGACCACCGAGGTCTCCTGCCAGAACCGTTTTGGCGCCCAGTCGCTCATGCCGTCCCCCATTGCGCCGCCAAGACCGGCGGCAAATCCTCGATCCGGTCGATCACATGTGTCGCGGCCGACAGCCGGTCCCGCCCGTGATAGCCCCAGCTCACGCCTACTCCGGCGATGCGCGCGGCGCGGGCCATCTCCATGTCGAACTCGGTATCCCCGACCATGACCGCCGCGGACGGCTCAAGCCCGCACTCGTCGAGCGCGGCCTCCAGCATCGAGGGGTGCGGCTTCGACGGGTGATCGTCCGAGACCTGCCGGGTGAAGAACACCGTCTCCAGCCCGTGACCTTCGAGGAGTTTATCGAGCCCCCGCCGGGACTTGCCCGTCGCAACCCCGAGAAGAAGATCGTCCCGCGCGGCCAGCGCCGACAGCACCTCGCGCACCCCGGGATAGAGCGGCGAGGACGCATCGACGCCCTGCTCCGCCCGCAACGTCATGTAGGCATCCTTGTAGGACGCGACCATGCCCATCCGGGTCGCCGCATCGAGATCCGGTGCGAGCCGCGCCAGGGCCTCGGGCAGGGAGAGCCCCACGATCCCGAGTATCTCCGCGCGCTCCGGCGGGCGCTGCGACACGCTGTCGAAGGCCATGTGCATCGCCGCCAGGATGTCGGCCTGACTGTCCACGAGAGTGCCATCGACATCGAAGATCACCAGCTTCGGGGCGGTCATTCGACCTCCGCAAAGGGGTCTTCGGGCACGTCCGCCGGATCCCAGCCCACCGTCTCCCAGGTCTTGACCATATGCGGCGGCAGCGGCGCGGTGACGGTGATCCGCGCGTTGGTCACGGGATGGGTAATCGACAGGGACCGGGCATGCAGATGCAGCTTTCGGCTGATCTCGCCGCCGAGCTGCGCGCCCCAACCGTCGCCTAGGTTTTCCTGCCCCGATCCGCCGTATTTTCCGTCGCCCACGATCGGGTGGCCGAGCTCGGCCATATGCGCGCGCAGCTGGTGCGTGCGCCCGGTGATCGGCACCAGCGCGCACCAAGAGGCGCGTTTGGCGAGCTGCGTCAGCACCGCGTAATCCGTCGTGGCGTTCTTGGCGCCCTCGGTGGCGGCGACCGCGTCGGGATGGATGCAGCGCATCTTCTCGTTCTCGCCGCCCTTGCCGTGGCCGGGCGCCTTGACCAGACCGAAGCGGATCGTGCCCATCGCAGGCGCGGGCACTCCGGCAACCGCGGCCCAGTAGATCTTGCGGGTGTCCCGCGCGCGGAACGCCCGGCTGAGATCGGCGGCGACCTGCCGCGTCCGCGCGAGCAGCAGCACACCCGAGGTGTCCTTGTCGAGCCGGTGGACCAGCCGCGGCGCCTCGTCGAAGCCGAAGCGCAGCGCCTCGGCCATGCCGTCGACGTGGCGCGTCTGTTTCGACCCGCCCTGGGTCGGCAAGCCCGGCGGTTTGTTGAGCGCGATCATGTGGTCGTCGCGGAAGAGGACGCAGGACTGGATCATCGAAGCGTCCTGGGTCGAAACCGAGGGCTTCGGCTGCGACGCCACCTGCCCCGGCTCGGGGATCGGCGGGATGCGTACCTGCTCTCCGACCTGCAGACGGTGCGCGCTTTTCACCCGGCCGCCATCGACACGGAGCTCGCCCTTGCGGCACATCTTCTCGATCCGGCTTTGGGCCAGATGCGGAAAGAGCCGCTTGAGCCAGCGATCGAGCCGCTGGTCCCCGTCCCCGGGCCCGACCGTGATCATCTGCACCCGGCTCATGCCATCACCCCGCGGGTCAGCGCAACCCCGAGGATCAGCGCGCCGAGAGACACGATGACCGAGGCCGCCACATAGCCCGCCGCCAGCGCGACATCGCCACGCTCGTAAAGCGTGACCGCGTCCAGCGAGAAGGCCGAGAACGTGGTGAAGCCGCCCAGGAGCCCGGTCATCAGGAAGGGCGCGAAGCGCGTGGCCGAGAACTGGCCGAGCGCCACCGCCAGCACGCCCATGAGAAACGAGCCCAGGACATTCACGGTCAGGGTGCCCCAGGGAAAGCCCGGGCCCATGAGCCGGACCGCCGCGACCCCGGTTAGATACCGAGAGGTCGCGCCAAGCGCGCCGCCAATAGCGACCTGGAGAAGCGTGAAAGACATGCGCCACCCTCTCGCGCGCGCGGCTTTGGGAGTCAAGAACTCCGGGGGCGGAGGCCAGCCTTGCACGCACGCCAGAGAGCACGCGCCGAAAAGACGGACATTTCCTGCGCATGCGGCGATGCTCGCTCTGGACCAAGCATGTGCCCCATCCCTGCGCGCGAAGGCGCCTCTTCGAGATAACGCGCTCTTGATCGCGTCTCGATCCCTTGCGCCGCAGCCGTGCCGGGTGCAGAATTTGATCAAATAGTCGAAACGACTCGACCCGACCGAGAGGATCCCGACATGGACGGAACGCTTTCCCCCAACGACATCTCGCATATCGTCACCGCCGACCGTGAGCATGTCTGGCATCATCTCACCCAGCACAAATCCTATGAGAGCGCCGATCCGCAGGTCATCCTCGAAGGCAAGGGCATGCGGGTCTGGGACCAGCACGGCAAGGAGCATCTCGACGGCGTCTCGGGCGCGGTCTGGACGGTCAACGTGGGCTACGGGCGCGAAAGCATCGCCCGCGCCGTCTATGACCAGCTTCTGAAGCTCAACTATTTCGCCGGGGCCAAGGGCTCGGTGCCCGGCGCGCTCTTCGCCGAGAAGCTGCTCGACAAGATGCCCGGCATGAGCCGCGTCTACTATTGCAACTCCGGCTCCGAGGCCAACGAGAAGGCCTTCAAGATGGTCCGCCAGATCGCGCACAAGCGCTACGGCGGCAAGAAGCACAAGATCCTCTACCGCGACCGGGATTACCACGGCACCACCATCGGCTGCCTCTCGGCAGGCGGTCAGGACGAGCGCAACGCCCAGTACGGGCCGCTCACCCCGGGCTTCGTGCGGGTGCCGCATTGCCTCGAATACCGCGCGCATGAACAGGGCGCCCCGTCCGAGGGCTATGGCGAATGGGCCGCCAACCAGATCGAAGAGGTCATCCTGCGCGAAGGCCCCGACACTGTCGGCGCGCTCTGTCTCGAGCCCGTGACCGCGGGCGGCGGCGTGATCGTCCCGCCCGAGGGCTACTGGCCGCGCGTGCAGGAGATCTGCCGCAAATACGACATCCTGCTCCATATCGACGAAGTCGTCTGTGGCGTCGGCCGCACCGGCGCGTGGTTCGGATACCAGAATTACGGGGTCGAGCCGGACATGGTGACGATGGCCAAAGGCGTGGCCTCGGGCTACGCGGCGATCGCCTGCCTCGTGACCACCGAGAGCGTCTTCGATCTCTTCAAGACCGATGCCTCCGATCCGATGGACTATTTCCGCGACATCTCGACCTTCGGCGGCTGCACCGCCGGGCCCGCCGCGGCCATCGAGAACATGCGCATCATCGAGGAGGAGGGCCTTCTCGAGAACACCGTCGCGATGGGCGATTACCTGATGGGCAAGCTCGAAGAGCTGAAGGGCAAGCACAAGGTCATCGGCGACGTGCGCGGCAAGGGTCTCTTCCAGGGCGCGGAGCTCGTCAAGGACCGCGAGACCCGCGTGCCGATGGACGAGAAGCTCGTTCAGGCCGTGACCGGCGACTGCATGAAGCAGGGCGTCATCATCGGCGCGACCAACCGCTCCGTGCCGGGCTACAACAACACGCTGTGCTTCTCCCCTGCCCTGATCGCGACCAAGAGCGATCTCGACCAGATGGTCGAGGCGGTCGACGCCGCGCTGGGTCGCGTCTTCGGGTGAGCGTCGTCAACGGCTTCGGCCAGCCGGTCGGCGCGCCGGTCGAGACGGCTCTGCCGGCGAAACGCCCCGAGCGGAGCACGCTCACGGGGCGCTTTTGCCGGGTCGAGCCGCTGGTGCCCGCGCATGCCGACGCGCTTTACGACGCCTTCGCCGAGGATGCCGAGGGGCGCGACTGGACCTATCTGCCGCTCTCGCCGCCTGAGAGCCGTGAAGACTTCGCGGCCTGGATGGACGAGGCCGCGGCCAGTCCCGATCCGCTCTTCTTCACGATCTGCGACGCGGCCGGCCCCGCCGGTCACGCCAGCTACCTCAGGATCACGCCGGACGCGGGCGTGATCGAGGTCGGCTACATCCATCTCGCCCCGCGCCTCCAGCGCACCGCCGCCGCGACCGAGGCGATGGCGCTGATGATGCAGCACGCCATCGAGACGCTGGGCTACCGCCGATACGAATGGAAATGCGACGCGCTCAACGCGCCCTCGCGGCGGGCCGCGGCGCGGCTGGGCTTCACCTATGAGGGGACGTTCCGGCAGGCGTCGGTGGTCAAGGGGCGCAACCGGGACACCGCCTGGTTCTCCGTCCTCGACAGCGAATGGCCGAGCCTCAAGGCACGGTTCCAGGCGTGGCTCTCGCCGGAGAACTTCGATGCCGAAGGGAGGCAGCGCACAGCGCTCGCGCCCGCCGGTTGATCCACACCGCCCCTCCGAAAATGGAAAAGGCCGCCCGAAGGCGGCCCCTCGCACCGATCTGAAAGAGATCAGCCGTTGACGCTGTCCTTCAGCGCCTTGGCGATGGTCATCTTGACGACCTTGTCGGCCTCTTTCTTGAACTGCTCGCCGGTCGCGGGGTTGCGGACCATGCGCTCGGGGCGCTCGCGGCAATAGATCTTGCCCACACCGGGAAGGGTCACCGCGCCACCGCCGGACACCTCGTCGGTGATGATGCCGGTCAGCGCGTCCAGCGCGGCCGAAGCGGTCTTCTTGTCGGCGTCCATCTTGTCGGCCAGCGCGGCCACCAGTTGGGTCTTCGTCATGGGCTTTGCCATTCGTCGCTCTCTCTCTGCTGCAATCGCCCTTCGTTAGGGGCTCATCACGGATACTAAACTCTATGTAGCGTTAGCACACAACAATTTGAGGCAGACAAAATCATAAAAACAAGGGGAATCGCGCTGTTTCTGCAATCAGAGGAAGGCTGTTTCCTCGAAGCTGCGCAACTTCCGGCTGTGTATGCGCGCCAAAGGCATCTCGCGCAAGGTCTCCATCGCCCTGATTCCGATCCTCAGATGCCGTGAAACCTGTGTTTTATAGAAGTCCGAAGCCATTCCAGGCAGCTTCAACTCGCCATGCAGCGGCTTGTCCGACACGCAGAGAAGCGTGCCGTAGGGCACCCGGAAGCGGAAGCCGTTCGCGGCGATGGTGGCGCTTTCCATATCGAGCGCCACGGCCCGCGACTGGCTCAGACGCTGCACCGGCCCGCGCTGGTCGCGAAGCTCCCAGTTGCGGTTGTCGACGCTGGCCACCGTTCCGGTCCGCATGATCCGCTTGAGGTCGTAGCCCTTGAGCCGGGTCTCCTCGGCCACCGCCTCTTCCAGCGCGATCTGGATCTCCGCGAGCGCCGGGATCGGCACCCAGACCGGGAGGTCGTCGTCCAGCACCCGGTCTTCGCGCAGATAGGCGTGGGCGAGGACAAAATCGCCGAGAGACTGCGAATTCCGAAGACCGGCGCAATGCCCGACCATCAGCCAGGCATGCGGGCGCAGCACCGCGATATGATCGGTCGCCGTCTTGGCGTTCGACGGGCCGACGCCGATATTGACGAGCGTGATCCCCGCGCCCCCCGGGCGCTTGAGGTGATAGGTCGGCATCTGCGGCAGCTTCGCGCTGATGGGTATCTCGGCCTCGGCCTCGGTGATCTCCACGTCGCCGGTCGAGACGAAACTGGTGTAGCCGCTCTCGGGATCGGCCAGCGCGGCGCGGGCATAGGCCTCGAATTCGCTGACGTAGAACTGGTAGTTGGTGAAGAGGACGTGGTTCTGGAAATGCTCGGGATCGGTCGCGGTGTAATGCGCCAGGCGCGCGAGCGAATAGTCGATGCGCTGCGCGGTGAAGGGCGCGAGCGGCTCGGCCCCATCTGCCGCGGGCTTGGCGATCCCATTGACGATGTCGTCATTCGTGGTGCTGAGATCCGGCACGTCGAACACGTCGCGCAGGATGAAATCAGCCGCCCCCTCCTGCGGCACGGTGATGCCGCGATGGGCCACGGCGAAATGCACCGGCATCGGCGTGGTCGACAGGCCGATCTGGACGGGGACGCCGTGGTTCTCGAGCAGGAGCCGGATCTGCTGTTCGAGGTAATGCCGGAAGAGATCGGGCCGCGTAACGGTCGTTGCATGCACCCCGGGCGCGGCGACGTGACCGAAGCTCAAGCGACTGTCGATCTTGGCAAAGCTCGAGGTCCGGATGCGCACCTCGGGGTAGAAGGCCCTGTAGCGCCGGTCGGGCGCGCCGCCATCCAGCGCCTCGGAAAACCGCGTGCATAGGAACGACACCCCGGCTTCGTAGAGGTCGCAGAGCCGGTCGACCGCCGGCCCCGCCGCGTCGAACAATTCGGGCGCCGGGACGTCCGGTGTCTCGATCTCGATCTCTGCCGCCTGGTCCTGCATCCTGCCTGCCTGTTGCCCCTGCCCCGGTCGGCGCACCCTACACCACCCGAAGCCCGGTTCAAGCGACGCCGGAACCGCGGCGCCCGGCCCGCGTTCCTGCGCCATGCAAACGCTGCCCGACCTCGTCTACTATCCCGACAGCCGCCCCGGTATCCGCCGCGAGCGGCGCGGACGCGGCTGGTCCTACATCGCGCCCGATGGCACGCGCATCGCGCGGGGGACCGAGCGGCGGCGGCTCGAGGCGCTCGCCGTCCCGCCGGCCTATGAAGATGTCTGGATCTGCCCCGAGCCGCGCGGGCACCTGCAGGCCACGGGTCGCGATGCGCGGGAGCGCAAACAGTACCGGTATCACGAGGACTGGACCGCCTTCCGCTCGAAGCAGAAGTTCGATCACCTCGCCGCGTTCGGGGCCACCCTCCCCTCGCTCCGCCGCCGCATCCAGCGCGATCTGCGCGACGGCGAAGCCGGAGAGCACGGCTTCGCCATCGCCGCGGTGCTGGCGCTGATCGACCGGGCGAGCCTCAGGGTCGGCAACAGCGATTACGCGCGCGAGAACCGGACCTTCGGGGCGACGACGCTCCGGCCGCGGCACTTGGAGCTTAGCGAAGACGGGCTGAAGCTCGCCTATCGCGGCAAGGGCGGCACGAAGGTCGAGAAGAGCCTGCGCGACCGCACGCTGAACCGCGTGCTCGGGCAGCTTGACGATCTGTCGGGCCCGACCCTGATCTCGTGGGAAGATGACGACGGCGCCGCGCGGCAAGTGACGAGCGGCGAGGTGAACGCCTTTCTGGCGGGCCATACCGGCGTCGATGCCATCAGCGCCAAGACCTTCCGGACGTGGACCGGATCGGTCGCCGCGCTGGAGACGGCCCTCGTCGAGGAGAGCCCGACGATCAAGGCGCTGTCCGAGGCGGCCGCGACGCGGCTCCACAACACGCCCGCCATCGCGCGATCGAGCTATATCCACCCGGCGGTGATCGCCCTGACCGAGCTTGATCACGAAGAGCGTGCTGCGCGGGTCGAAAAAGCACCGGAACGGCGCGGATTGCGCCGCGCCGAAAGCCAGCTTTTGCACCTTTTGGAAAGCTGAACGGGCGCGGGGGAAACCGCGCCCAGCCAGTGTCAGATCACCACGACGTCGAGCGGCGGGAAGCCGTTGAACCCGACGGAGGAATAGGTCGAGGTATAGGCGCCGCAGTTGCGGATCACGACCTTGTCGCCCGATTTCAGCCCCATCGGCAGCTCGACCGGGCGCTTCTCGTAAAGCACGTCGGCGCTGTCGCAGGACGGACCGGCCAGCACGCAGGGGCCCTTCGGCTCATGGTCGCGGAGCGTCGCGAACTGGTAGCGGATCGCCTCGCCCTCGGTTTCGGCGAGACCCGAGAACCGGCCGATATCGAGATAGACCCAGCGGTGAATGTCGGCTTCGGACTTTTTCGACACCAGGATCACCTCGGCCGCGATTGCGCCGGCATGGGCGACCATGCCGCGGCCCGGCTCGGCCATGATGTGCGGGATGTGGCCGAAGCGCTCTTCGATCAGCTTCATCACCTCGGCGGCGTAGACCCGCGGGCCGTCAATGGCTTCGCCGTAAAAGGCCGGGAAGCCGCCGCCGATGTTCAGAAGCGACAGCTCGTAGCCTGCCTCTTTCGCGGCCTGCCAGACTGCGGCCACCTGGTCGAGCGTCGGTGCCCACATCGAGGCGCGACGGGTCTGCGAGCCGACATGGAAGGAGAAGCCGACCGGGGTCAGGCCCAGCGACACCGCCATCTCGAGAAGCGACAGCGCCTTGTCGCGGGCGCAGCCGAACTTGCGGCTGAGCGGCCAGTCGGCCTCGGACGCATCGACGATCAGGCGGATATAGACCGAGCTGCCGGGGGCGTTCTCGGCGATCTTCTCGAGCTCTTCCTCGGCATCGGCAGCAAAGAGGCGGATGCCCGCGCCAAACGCCCAGGCGATGTCCGAGACCTTCTTGATCGTGTTGCCGAAGGACACCTGGTCCGGGGTCGCGCCCTGGCTAAGGCAGAGCTCGATCTCGCCGCGCGAGGCGGCATCGAAATGCGACCCGGCGCGCACCAGCGTCGCGATGATCTCGCGCGCGGGGTTCGCCTTGACGGCATAATGGATGGTGGCGTGGCCCAGACCGGCGGCGAGCGCCTCGTACTGGCGCGCGACGATCTCGGTGTCGATCACCAGGGTGGGTTTGTCGAAATGCGTGGCGAAAATATGCTCCTCGACCCGGCTGAGCGGGGTGGAACGGTTCGCGAAATCGGCGAGATTGGTCGTCATGTTCATCTCCATCAGACCCGGGCTGCGACACCCGACCAGTACCAGCGGAGACGTTACCGTCGCTACGTAACCCTAGGGGAAGGTCCCCTTTCGACAGAGGCGCGTGCGTTGGCGTCTTGAAGCCCATATCGGGCCAAACCCCGCAACTATCAAGAGAAAGAGTAGACCAGATTCCGAAAATTCTAAAGGTCGGGCGGGCTGTTGTCGCGCAGACACGACGACGGGGGTTTTCGGCGCACGCCCTGGGTCTCGGCCCCGCATTGGACGCAGCGCCATGTGCTCTCTTGGTCACTTTGGGGGTATTCGCGCCAGCGGCAGGCCCGTGTTGCCCGGTTCGAGAACACGAGAATCAGCACGAAGGCGATCAGCAATCCGAGAACGACGATCATGTCCGATGAGCTAAGCGAAACGCGGCCCGGGACCAGTGGCTCCGGGCCGCATTCAAGGAGTTGATATCAGCCGATCAGGTAAAGGCCCGACGCGCCATTTGCGTCAGCATGTCCTTTTCCTCGGAGCTTCTCGTGGCTGTGGAGGACGATCCGCGCGTCGCGCTCTCGGGCGTGAAGTAGGACCAGGCGTCTTCGAGGACGCGAAGTGCCTCGTCGGGGTCCTTGCGGCGCGTCTGGTTGGAAGTGTTGGCCATGTGGAGCCTCGCTTTCAGTGCTGTGGCTCCTCCCTTGCCCAACCATCTAATGCTGCAACGCGGCATTTACATCCTTGGACCGCAACAAACCTGCATTGAAATCTCAGCATAGCTGAAACGAAAAACGCCCCGCGGCCGGGCCACGGGGCGTTTTCGATGTCGGGAGCCGTGCGCTCAGATCGTACGCTCGACCATCATCTTCTTGATCTCGGCGATCGCCTTGGCCGGGTTCAGACCCTTGGGGCAGGTCTTCGCGCAGTTCATGATCGTGTGGCAGCGATAGAGCTTGAACGGATCCTCCAGATCGTCCAGCCGCTCGCCCGTCGCCTCGTCCCGGCTGTCGATGATCCAGCGATAGGCATGCAGAAGCGCGGCCGGCCCGAGATACCGGTCGCCGTTCCACCAGTAGGACGGGCACGAGGTCGAGCAGGACGCGCACATCACGCATTCATAGAGCCCGTCGAGCTTCTCGCGATCCTCGATGGACTGCTTCCACTCCTTCGCGGGTCGGTTCGTCTTGGTCTCGAGCCACGGCATGATCGAGGCGTGCTGCGCGTAGAAATGCGTCAGATCCGGGATCAGGTCCTTGACCACCGGCATGTGCGGCAGCGGGTAGATCTTCACGTCGCCCGAGATCTCGTCGATGCCGTAGATGCAGGCCAGCGTGTTGATCCCGTCGATATTCATCGCGCACGACCCGCAGATGCCTTCGCGGCAGGAGCGACGGAAGGTCAGCGTCGGGTCGATCTCGTTTTTGATCTTGATGAGCGCGTCCAGAACCATCGGCCCGGTCTTGTCGAGATCGAGATAATAGGTATCGACCCGCGGGTTCTCGCCGTCATCCGGCGACCAGCGATAGATCTTGAAGGCCCGGACGTTCTTGGCGCCCTCGGGCTTCGGCCAGGTCTTGCCCGTGCGGATCGTGGAGTTCTTGGGGAGGGTGAATTGTACCATCGTCCGGTCTCGCGCTCTCACATCTGTCGGGTGGGACATTAGCCGCATCGCAGCGAAAGGCCAATGCAATCGCCCGGAAAAATCGTCGCGCCTGCAAGCATATATGCGTTAGACGGGTGTGAACGCTAACGCCCCGGACACAGAGCCCGCATGAGCCAGACGCCCGTCGCGATCCTGACAGGAAACCCGCGAAAATATTCCGAGACCTTCGTGCGCCGCCACATCGCCGAGCTGAACGGCGGGGCGACGGTCACGGTCGCGCTGTCCCTCGACGAGGCGGACGCAGGCGACGACCGGCTTCTCGCCTGCGCGCCTGTCCGGGTGATTCCGCCGCGGAAGCGCTGGCGCAAGCCGCTGGCGGCCTGGCGGGGCGACCGCGCCGCACGCCAGCGGGACGCCCGGATCGCCGGTTTTCTCGACCGCCACCGCGCCAGCCCCGCGCTCTGCGAGTTCGGCTATGTGGCGACCGAGGTCGCGCCGGGCTTGCTGGACCAGGGGCGGTCGACCTTCTGCTATTTCCGCGGAAACGATGCCTCCGCGCGGCTGTCGGACCCGGATTATCGCGCGGCTTTGGCCGAGATCCTGCCCCGCATCGACGGGATCGTCGCGGTCTCGCGCTTCCTTCTCGACAGGCTCGCAGCCCACGGGTTGCAAGCGCGGCGGAGCCTCGTGGTACCGAGCGGCACGGATACCCGCCTGATCATGCCCGGCGAGGTCGATCCGGATCTCGTTCTTGTCGTGGGACGGCTCGTCGCCAAGAAGGATCCGCTCGCCGCGCTGGAGATCTTCGCCGCAGGTGCACCCGCCACCGCGAGGCTCGAGTTCGTCGGCGACGGTCCCCTGGCCGAAGCGCTCACGACACGTGCGGCGGAGCTTGGCCTTTCGGATCGGGTCGTCCTGCACGGCGCCCTGCCCCATGACGCGGTGATCGCCCGGCTCCGGCGCGCGGCCTGCGTGCTTCAACCCTTCCGCACCGCCGCGGATGGCGACACCGAGGGCATGCCCAGCATCGTGCAAGAAGCGATGGCCGCCGGTGTCGCGGTGGTCACCACCGCGCATGCGGGCGTGCCCGAACATGTCCGCCACGAGGAGACCGGGCTCGTCCATCCCGAGGGCGCGACCGAGGCCCTCGCCGAGAGCCTGGCGCGGGTGCTGACCGACGCCGATCTGCGGGCGCGACTTGGCACCGCCGCCCGGCGCTATGCCGAGGCTGAGCTGGACTACCGCATCCTCTACCGGCGGCTCGAGAGCTTCATGGGGCTCGGCGCATGACCCGCTACGTCCTGCATCTCGGCGCTCACCGCACCGGCAGCACCAGTCTCCAGACCGTGCTCGACGGGCTGTCGCAAGAGATTGCGCCGGCCAAAGTCCTCACCCCGCCCCGCCCCGACAAGCGCAGCACGGCGACGATCCGCGAGGTGCTGGGCGACGCGGTCCGGGCGCACAGATCGCGCAACCCCCTGACCCGCTGGACCGGGCTGCGCCGCAGCCGCACCGATCTGGCGGCGCTGACAGGCGGCGCGGACCGGGTGATCCTCTCCGAAGAAATGCTGCTCGGCCCGGCCTTCAAGCGCGACGGGCGCGGCCTGTATCCCGAGGCCGACGCGCGCCTGCGCGCCGCGCGCGCGCTCTTGCGCGACAGCCCCGAGCGTCTGCATCTCACCATCCGCAGCTACGCGAGCTTCATCGTCTCGGTCTACGCGATGCGGGCCGTGTTCGCGGGAAACCTGCCCCCGTTCGACCAGATCGCCCAGCGCCTCTGCGATCCCGAGGCTGGCTGGCCCGACCTGATCGACGTGATCCAGCGCGTCTTCCCGGGCACGCCCCTGCACATCGCCGTGCTCGAAGACACAAGGCTCGAGGATCGAGTGCGCGACCTTCTGGGAGATTGGGCGCGCATCGAGGAGATCCGCGATCCGGGCGGCGTGAATGCCGCGCCGACGACCGAGGCGATCCGCGCGGCGCTCTCGATGTCGAGAGGCGCGTATGATCCAGACTGTCTTGTCGCAGATCACGCGGGCGGAACGCGGTTCGACCCGCTTGAGACCGCCGACAAAGAGCGTCTCTCACAGCGATATCAAAACGATCTCGACCGGTTGAGACGCCGCGGCGATCTCGTCTGGGTCAGCCGACCCTAGAGGCTTTCCAGCAGAACCGGCGCACCTTCGACGGCGAGACAGCGGATCGTCTCGGGCTTCTGCACGATGCGGCCGACGATCTCGTAGCTTGCGGCATCGGGGCCGCCGACCGTCTTGGCCGCGAGCGCGAGGATTTGCTGCGCGCTCGCGTTGTCGATGATGCAATCGATCGCAGGCCCGAGCGGCAGGCCCGGATAGCGCTCGAGAAGCACCCGGTTCACGGTCGAGCGCGCGGCGTCGCGGGCGATCTGGTCCTGCTGCTGCGGCGTGCAGGCCGCAAGCGCAAGACCCAGGCAAAGACCCGCGACGCGCCGCATCAGAAGGTCCGCGCCTTGGGCGCGATCTTCTTCAGCTCGATGCCGCCCTGATCCTCGTTCGTCAGGGGATCGGTGATCACCGGGCGGTAGCTGAGGTCCACGGAGGCGTCCGAGACGCGGGCGATGGAGTGGACCCGCCACTTCTCGTCGTCCCGCACCTTGTGATCCTCATGCGCATGCGCGCCCCGGCTTTCCGTGCGCGCCTCGGCGGACACGATGGTGGCCAGCGCGTTGGGCATCAGGTTCGTCAGCTCCAGCGTCTCCATCAGGTCGGAGTTCCACACCAGGCTGCGGTCGGTGACCTTGAGATCGCCAAGCTTGCCCGCGATCTCGGTCATCCGCTTGACGCCGTTGCCCATCGTCTCGGCGGTGCGGAACACGGCCGCGTCTTCCTGCATGGTCTTCTGCATCTCGAGACGCAGCTCGGCCGTCGGCGTGCCACCATCGGCGTTGCGGATGCTGTCGAACCGGTCGAGCGCCTTGTCGACCTGCGCAGTATCGACCGAGCGGGTCGCCGCATCACGGTCGACGACCTTGCCCGCGCGGATCGCCGCGGCGCGGCCGAAGACGACGAGGTCGATCAGCGAGTTCGACCCGAGGCGGTTGGCGCCATGCACGCTCGCGCAGCCCGCCTCGCCCACGGCCATCAGGCCCGGGACGATGCGGTTCGGGTCGTCCTCGGTCGGGTTCAGAACCTCGCCCCAGTAATTCGTCGGGATGCCGCCCATGTTGTAATGCACCGTCGGGATCACCGGGATCGGCTCCTTGGTGACATCGACACCGGCGAAGATGCGCGCGCTCTCGGAGATGCCGGGAAGGCGCAGCTGCAGCGCCTCTTTCGGCAGGTGCGAGAGGTTCAGGTGGATGTGATCGCTGCCCTCGCCGACGCCCCGGCCCTCGCGGATCTCCATGGTCATGCAGCGCGAGACATAGTCGCGCGGCGCGAGGTCCTTGTACTGGGGCGCGTAGCGCTCCATGAACCGCTCGCCCTCGGAGTTGGTGAGATAGCCGCCCTCGCCGCGCGCGCCCTCGGTGATGAGGCAGCCCGCGCCGTAGATGCCGGTCGGGTGGAACTGCACGAATTCCATGTCCTGCAGAGGCAGCCCCGCGCGCGCCACCATGCCGCCGCCATCGCCGGTGCAGGTATGCGCGGAGGTGGCGCTGAAATAGGCGCGCCCGTAGCCGCCGGTGGCCAGAACGACCATCTTGGCGTTGAAGACATGCATCGTGCCGTCATCGAGCTTCCAGCAGACCACGCCGGTGCAGGCGCCGTCCTCGTCCATCAGCAGGTCGATGGCGAAATACTCGATGTAGAACTCGGCATTGTTCTTGAGCGACTGGCCGTAGAGCGTGTGCAGGATCGCGTGGCCGGTCCGGTCGGCGGCGGCGCAGGTGCGCTGCACCGCGGGGCCTTCGCCGAACTCGGTGGTGTGGCCGCCGAAGGGGCGCTGGTAGATCTTGCCCTCTTCGGTGCGCGAGAACGGCACGCCGTAATGCTCGAGCTCGTAGACCGCCTCGGGCGCGTGGCGTGCGAGGTATTCCATCGCGTCGGTGTCACCCAGCCAGTCCGAGCCCTTCACGGTGTCGTACATGTGCCACTGCCAGTGGTCCGGGCCCATGTTCGAGAGCGATGCGGCGATGCCGCCCTGCGCGGCCACGGTGTGCGACCGGGTCGGGAAGACCTTGGTCACGCAGGCGGTGCGCAGCCCCTGCTCGGCCATGCCGAGCGTCGCGCGCAAGCCGGAGCCGCCCGCGCCCACCACGACCACGTCGTAATCATGTGTCTCGTATTCGTATGCAGCCATGTCGTGCTCCGGTCAGAGCGCCAGGCGCGCGATGGCGAAAAGGCCAACCGCGGCGGCGCCGTAGGAAAGGCAGGTCATGCCGAGGATCAGGATTTTTTCCCAGATGCCGTGGACATAGTCCTCGACCAGCACCTGGAACCCGTCGTTGAAGTGCTTGAAGCCGACGATCAGCGTCAGCGCCGCGACGATCGCCGGGAACGGGCGTTCGTAATAGGCCACCACCTCGTCGTAGCTGCCGCCGAGGGCCGCGCCGAAGGTGAAGACGAAGAGCGGGACGAGGATCAGGAGCGCCACGGAGGACACTTTCATCGCCCAGAAATGATGCGTGCCGGACTTGGCCGAACCCCAGTTCACGGCGCGCTTGCGGTCGGTGAGATAGCTCATGTCGGCTCCCCTCAGACGATCAATGCGGTGAGAATGGTCAGGATGACCGACCCGGCAAGGCAGCCGATGCCCAGCTTCTCGGCGGTGGGCACGTCCAAGAGCAGGGCGTTGTCCCAGATCAGGTGCCGGATGCCGGCGAGCGTGTGATACCAGAGGCCCAGGAGCGACAGGAACATGACGATGTCGCCGAACCACGAGGTGATGAAGCCGTTGGCGGTCGCGAAGGCCTCTTCGCCCGAGGCTGCCGCAATGAACCACCACACGATCAGAAGCGCGGCCACGATCATGGCGTTGCCGGTGATCCGCGTGAGGATCGAGGTCATCGACGTCAATTGCGGACGGTAGATCTGCAGGTGTGGTGAGAGCGGGCGATTGCCCCGGTTCACGTCGGCCATGGCGATGTCCTTTCGGTTCCCTTGGACAGGGTTCTAAACGTTTTTCCCCCGCTGTCACGGGGCGAGCCGCGCCTGATCCGGGGAAATTTGACGCAGCTTGGGCGCTAACATGCCAAATGTGATCACGTTTTATGGCGCGTGATCACACATCTTGCGTCAGGTCGCCTCATAGGGGCGCCGAGAGGGCACGACACCGACGCGCCGTGGCTCAAACCGGCATCAGCGCCCAGTAATCGAGGTCGAGAAGCACATGCGGCAGGTACTTGCCGCTCTCGTCCTTCAGCTCACCCGCGCGCCCTGCCTCGCTTGTCGCCACGAGCCGCAAGCGGATCGCACCGACGCCCGGGCGGTCGGTCTCGGCGGTGTCGAGAACCTCGGACCAGGCCCGGATCGTCGTGCCCGAGAAGGTCGGGTTGGCATGTGCCCCGGCGTTCAGCGCGACGATCATCTGCGCATTGGCGAGGCCGTTGAAGCTCAGCGCCCGCGCCATCGAGATGACGTGCCCGCCATAGACGATGCGCTTGCCGTCCTCGCGCTGGGTGCCGTCGAAATGCACCTTCGAGGTGTTCTGCCACAGGCGCGTGGCCATCATGTGCTCGGCCTCTTCGACGGTGACGCCGTCGACATGGTCGATCACCTCGCCGATCTGGTAGTCGCCCAGCCGATGCGGCTCGCCCGCAAGGGTGAAATCATAGGACGAGAAATCGAGACCCTCGGGGATCACCAGATCCGCGGGCTCGACCGCCGTCGCGAGGTCCGGAACCACCGTCTCGGGCGCGGGCCGGTCGAGGTCGTTCTTCTTCACCATCACCCAGCGCACATAGTCGAGCACGGTCTCGCCATGCTGGTTGGTGCCGCGGGTGCGGACATAGACCACGCCGGTCTTGCCGTTCGAGTTCTGCTTGAGGCCGATCACCTCGGAGCTGGAGCGAAGCGTGTCGCCCGGCCAGACCGGCTTCAGCCAGCGGCCCTCGGCATAGCCGAGATTGGCGCGCGCGTTCAGCGACACGTCCGGCACGGTCTTGCCGAAGACGACGTGGAAGGCCGCGAGATCGTCGATCGGGCTGGCCGCCAGACCGCAGGACTGCGCAAAGGCGTCCGAGGAATAGAGCGCGTGACGCGCCGGATAGAGCGCGTGGTAGAGCGCCCGCTCGCCGCTCGTGACCGTGCGCGGCACCGCGTGCTCGATCACCTGACCGATGCTGTAATCCTCGAAGAACCAGCCGGGATTGGTCTTGCTGACGGGCATGGTCACGTCCTTCATCATTGCTCTCCGAGTTTCAGGTCGGGCGAATAGCTCTGGCCGGGGACGTCCTTGGTCACCGCCTGGCCGCAGCGCATCACGCCATTGGCGGCGTCGAAGGCATAGGTCGGCGAGCCATAAAGCTCCCATCCCTTGTCGAGCGCGGCGCAGACCTTGTGGCAGAACTCCGACGTGTCGTCGGCGCTGAGAAAGCGGTAGAGTTTCATGAGCTTATCCCGGGAAGGGCCAGACACCGAGCCAGGCGTGAACGCCGGTGATCACGGCGAACATCACCAGCGTGACGATGACCAGGACGACGTCGCGCTTGGCCTCGCCGGGCTGCGGCCGGTCCCAGCTGCTGGTCTTGTTGATGAGGATCACCTCGACCACCGCCCAGGCCAGAAGGCCGCCGAACAGCAGGATCGACGCCAGGTCGCCATTCACCAAAAGATGCGCGACCGCCCAGATCTTCACCGCGGTCAGCTGAGGATGCCGCATCCGGCCGCGCAGACGCCCCTTGGTGGCGCTCATGCCGAAGACGAAGACCGCAATCAGCATAATGAGGTTGTTGAGATGCACCATGAAGGCCGGAGGCGTCCAGACCGGCACGAACTCGGCCCAGCGATAGCCGAGGATCATGAGGATCAGGCCAGCGATCACGCCCAGCGCGACAGCCCCCTTTCCGGCATCGCCCATCGCGTCGCGTTGGGCGGGTGCCAGGCGCTTGAAGAGATGCGCGCCGCTCCAAAGGAGAAGACCAAGGATCAGGAGAGCCATGTCTTACTCCGCCGCGATACGTGCGATTTCGGCGATGGCCTTGGCCTTGGCCAGGACCTTGCGCGCGGTCTCGACATGCAGGTTCTCGACGATCTTGCCGTCGACCACCGCGATGCCCTGCCCCTGCGCCCGCGCCTCTTCGAAGGCGCGAATTTGACGACGCGCGAGGTCGACCTCGGCCTCGGTCGGCGCGAAGGCGTCGTTGGCGCCCTCGAGCTGGAGCGGGTGGATCAGCGACTTGCCGTCGAATCCGAGGTCACGCCCCTGCTCGGCCTCGGCCTTCAGCCCGGCCTCGTCCTTGAAGGCGTTATAGACCCCGTCGATGGCCGCGATGCCATGCGCCTTGGCCGCCAGAACGCACATGCCGAGCGAGGTCAGCATCGCGTCGCGCGCGGGCGTCGGGCGGGCATGCATCTCCTTGTAGAGATCGTTGGTGCCCATCACCATGCCGTCGAGCCGCGGATGCGCCGCGATCTCCTCGGCGCGCAGGATGCCGCGCGGCGTCTCCATCATCGCCCAGAGCCGATGCTGGCCGACAAGACCCGCGAGCCGGTCGAGCTGCGCGGCGCTTTCGCATTTCGGCAAGAGGACCGCATCGCATTTCATCTGTGCCGCGGCGCGGGCATCCGCCTCGCCCCACTGGGTGTCGAGCCCGTTGATCCGGACGAGAATGAAGCGCTGCCCGAACCCGCCGCGGCCAAGCTCGTGTCGCAGGGTTTCCCGCGCCGCCTCTTTCTCTTCGATCGCCACCGCGTCCTCGAGGTCGAAGATGATGGCATCGGCCGGCAGGGCGCGCGCCTTGTCGATGGCGCGCAGTTTCGATCCCGGGATGTAGAGCACCGAGCGAAGCGGACGGGTCAGCATGGATCGGTCTCCTATGCGAAACAAAATTTCATCCTTAGACGCCATTTTGCGCAGAAGATTTCAAGCGAGAATCGCCGCATTGCAGCAAAAATTGTATGCACTCGTGCACAAATCGCGGGCGTCGGTGCCGTTAACCATCTGGAAGGTAATTGGTTTCATAGTGGCAGGACGTCCAGACCGCGGAACGGCCGACCATGGGGGCTCCGGCGCTTGGTTTCGCGGAGAAGCAGGAGTCATCCATGCGTCATCTTGGTCTCGTGTCCGCGCTCGTATTCGCGCCTGTTTGTATTCTCACCGCCAGTTCCGCGACCGCCGACAGCGCGGTCGATCGCTGTGCGCCGCGCCTGCAAGTCGTTGACAGGCTTGCCGAAACCTATGGCGAGACGCGCCAGTCGGTCGGCCTTCTGACCGAAACCAAGGTGCTCGAGGTCTATGCCTCGGACCGCACCGGCACCTGGACGGTGCTCGTCTCGAGCTCGGACGGACAGGCCTGCCTTCTGGCCTCCGGCAAGGCCTACGAGACGATTCCCGAACGGATGCCGATCCCCGGCGCCCCGGCCTGAGCCTCAGGTCAGCGCATCCCACATCAACTTGGCCCCGGTGACGCTCAGAAGCGCATAGGTCACGCGAAAGAACAGCGTCTCGGGGACCAGGTGATGCGCCCGGACCCCGAGCCATGTTCCGAAAAGCGCCGCCGGGATCAGCCAGAGGTCCAGGGTCAGCGTGTCGCGGCTGAAGATGCCGAGGCCCGCATAGATGCCGGCCTTGACCAGGTTGATCGCCCAGAAGACCAGCACCGTGGTCGCCTGGTAGGCCGTCTTGCCCAAGCCCCGGCCCAAAAGGTAGATCGCCGCCGCGAGACCGCCCGCATGGCTGACGAAACTGGTGAACCCGACGGCGATGCCGCTTGCGAGCCCGATGACCGGCCCGGGATCGCGCGCCGAGGGCGCCACGACGCCCTTCGCCACCGCCACCTGCCACGCGACGAAGCCGAGGCACACGATCCCGATCAAGAGCCGGATCGCATCGGGATCGGTTATCTCGAAGACCAGCGCGCCCAGGGCCACACCCGGCAGGCCCGCGAGCATCAGAAGCCGCGCCTCGGGCCAGGACCAGCGCCGCCAATAGGGCGGCAGCGACGCGAGGTCGATCAGCATCAGAAGCGGCAGCATGATCCCGAGCGCGGTCGCCGGATCGAGCACCAGAGCCAGAATCGAGGACGAGGCGAAGGCGGCGGTCGAGCCGAAGCCGCCTTTCGAGATCCCGGCGAAGATCACCGCCGGAACGGCCACCGCGAAAACTGTCCAGCCGAGCGGATCCACGTGTCATAACTCCCGGTTTCCCCGAGGTTTAGCGCCCCAACCGCCGCGGCGCCAGACGCGCCCCGCAGCCCTTGCCGCAATGCAGCGGGCTTGCGCGCGCTGCAACGACGCACTAGCCATGCGCGCAATCCGAAACCGAGTTGGAGACACGGAACCATGGCCAGACCCAAGATCGCGCTCATCGGCGCAGGCCAGATCGGCGGCACGCTCGCCCATCTCGTGGCGCTGAAGGAACTGGGCGACGTCGTCCTGTTCGACATCGCCGAAGGCACCCCCGAGGGCAAGGCGCTCGACATCGCCGAGTCCGGCCCCTCCGAAGGCTTTGACGCCACGCTCAAGGGCACCCAGGACTACGCCGATATCGCGGGCGCAGATGTCTGCATCGTGACCGCCGGCGTGCCCCGCAAGCCCGGCATGAGCCGCGACGACCTTCTGGGGATCAACCTCAAGGTCATGAAATCCGTGGGCGAAGGCATCGCCGCCAACGCGCCCGACGCCTTCGTGATCTGCATCACCAACCCGCTCGACGCGATGGTCTGGGCGCTGCGCGAATTCTCGGGCCTGCCGCATGAGAAGGTCTGCGGCATGGCGGGCGTTCTCGACAGCGCGCGCTTCCGTCACTTCCTGTCGCTCGAGTTCGGCGTGTCGATGAAGGACGTCACCGCCTTCGTACTCGGCGGCCATGGCGACACGATGGTGCCGCTGACCCGTTACTCGACCGTGGCCGGTGTGCCGCTGCCGGATCTGGTGAAGATGGGCTGGACCACGCAGGACAAGCTCGACGCGATCGTGCAGCGCACCCGCGACGGCGGCGCCGAGATCGTCGGCCTCCTGAAGACCGGCTCGGCCTTCTACGCGCCCGCCACCTCGGCGATCGAGATGGCCGAGGCCTATCTCAAGGACCAGAAGCGCGTTCTGCCCTGCGCCGCCTATTGCGACGGCCAGTTCGGCCTCGACGGTTTCTATGTCGGCGTGCCGACGGTGATCGGCGCGGGCGGCATCGAGCGCATCGTCGAGATCGAGATGACCAAGGACGAGAAGTCGATGTTCGACAACTCGGTCAACGCGGTGAAGGGCCTGGTCGAGGCCTGCAAGGGGATCGACGAGACCCTCGCCTGACCTGCACTGTCTAGGATCGCCTCGCCCCACGATCGGGCGAGGCGATCACACCCCGACCGCGCTCTGCCGCTCCGGCATGAGACACCGGTCGAACTCTTCCGCCGAATACGCATAGCCCGCATCCGCGAACCGCGCCCGCGCCGCCTCGGTCGGATCGAACGGGATGTCGCGCACGAGCCCCCGCGCCTGGCGCAACTCCAGCTGCACATCCGTCAGACACCGCAACCGGTCGTGCAGTGCCCGGGCCGCCGTCGCGTTCCCGCCAAGGGCCGCGAAGGCCTGAAGCTGCAACACCCGCTGCCGCGACCCCGCGGCGCCGATCTGCGTTGCGTGGCCCTCGGCCGCAGCGTAGCGCAGGAGCTTGCCCTGCCAATGGGCAGGCGTCAGCCCGTCGAAATGGCAGATCGCCACCTCACCGCTGACAGCCTCGCCCAGATCGGACTTCACCCGGGGCGAATGCACGCCCATGCTCAGCGCCTGCCCGCAGCGGACCGCCGACTTTCCGCGCGCATGTCCCAGAAGCCCTTCCGGACGCAGCCCGCCCTGCCCCGAAAAGAGGCCGCGCCGCATCCAGCGCGGCAGGCCGCCATTGTCGGAGGGCAGAAGCATGACACCGTCGAAGAGGCCACGGGGACGCGCGCCTTTGAGATACGCGCGCTCGCCATTGACCAGCCGCAGCCAGCCGATCTCGGGCGGAAGCTCGGCCAGCTGCGCGTCGAGATCGGCGACCATGACAAACTCGTCGGCATCGAGATGCAGAAGCCAATCCGCCTCGCTCCGGCGATAGGCATGTTGCGCGTTGAGCCGCTGGCGGCGGTTGAGCCGGGGCGAGCGGCGGCCTCCATAGGCGTGGCGATGGAACCGCGCGTCGGCGAACGTCATCCGAACCTCCCGGACCGGCGCCAAGAGGGCTTCGATCTCGGGATCGGGCGCGTCGAGATAGAGATGGATCCGCGATGCGCCGAGCGCGAGGTGATGCGCGACGAAGGCCGCGATAAGGGGCGCGGGCTCGCGAGCGGTCGTGACCACGTCCCAGCGCGCCGTGCCTCTCGGCGCGTGTCTCAATCCTGTCATGGCGTTCTGCTCAGTGTTTTTCGATATCCTAGCACCGGGCCGCAGAGATCCGCCCTGCCCAGCCGCAGGAGACGCGCCCGGTGTGGCCCGCAGGCCGCGTGAGCAACGATTCCCACGATCCGTGATCAAGCGCGTTAATTTGTGATCACTGGATTGAAACGTGTGATCACATATCGCAGAAAAGCGCCCCAAATCCCGGGATCGGCGCATTCTTCGCTTAAAAAGCCGATCGCGCAGCCTGTATAGAGGGGCGACGCAAAACAGCACGGGGACAGTCGTTCGATGAATATCCACGAGTATCAGGCGAAGGCGCTCCTGCGCAGCTACGGCGCTCCGGTCTCGGACGGGCGCGTTGTCCTCCGGTCCGAAGAGGCCAAGACCGCGGCGGGCGGGCTCGATGGACCGCTCTGGGTGGTGAAGGCGCAGATCCACGCCGGTGGCCGCGGCAAGGGCTCCTTCAAGGAGGCCGAGGCGGGCGAGAAAGGCGGCGTGCGGCTGGCCAAGTCGGTCGAGGAAGCCGCCGAGGAAGCCAAGAAGATGCTCGGCAAGACGCTGGTGACCCACCAGACCGGCCCGGCCGGCAAGCAGGTCAACCGCGTCTACATCGAGGAAGGCTCCGACATCGAGCGCGAGCTCTATCTCGCGCTTCTGGTCGATCGCGGTTCGAGCCGCGTGTCCTTCGTCTGCTCGACCGAGGGCGGCATGGATATCGAGGAGGTCGCCGCCTCGACGCCCGACAAGATCCTGTCCTTCACGGTCGACCCGGCCACCGGCTACCAGCCCTGGCATGGCCGCCGCATCGCCTTCGCGCTCGGCCTCGAAGGCCAGCAGGTCAAGCAATGCGTCAAGCTGATGGGCCTTCTCTACAAGGCGTTCATCGAGCGCGACATGGAGATGCTCGAGATCAACCCGCTGATCATCACCGACAAGGGCGATCTCAAGGTGCTCGACGCCAAGCTCGGCTTCGACGGCAACGCCATCTACCGCCAGTCGGACGTGGCCGAGCTGCGCGACGAGACCGAGGAGGACCCGAAGGAACTCCAGGCGTCGAAATACGACCTCAACTACATCGCGCTCGACGGCGAGATCGGCTGCATGGTGAACGGCGCGGGCCTCGCCATGGCGACGATGGACATCATCAAGCTCTACGGCGCCGAGCCTGCCAACTTCCTCGACGTGGGCGGCGGCGCGACCAAGGAGAAAGTGACCGAGGCGTTCAAGATCATCACCTCGGATCCGAACGTCAAAGGCATCCTCGTCAACATCTTCGGCGGCATCATGCGCTGCGACGTGATCGCCGAGGGCGTCGTGGCCGCGGTCAAGGAAGTGGGCCTGAAGGTCCCGTTGGTCGTGCGTCTCGAAGGCACCAATGTCGAGAAGGGCAAGGAGATCATCAACACCTCCGGCCTCGACGTGATCGCCGCCGACGACCTGAAGGACGGCGCGCAGAAGATCGTCAAGGCGGTGAAGGGGTGATCTGATGCGCCATTCTCTTGCGATACCGGTGCTTGCTGCAGCCTGCGCGTTCGGCGCAACGGCGCATGGGCAGAGCATGGAGGAAATCTGGGCCAAATACGTTGAGACATGCGAGCCGATTTCGTTGCAACCGGCGAAGGCGATGAACGAGTTGGATCTGTCGCAATACGATCCGGATCAATATTTTTCGGTTGATGACGGGAAAATGGTCGGGCTGACGCTTGGGACGCCAGAGTATGCCACATGGATTGCGTTTGGTAGCATTGACGGCATGATCGGGTCGACGTGCTCCGCTTCAGTACGCGCCGGTCCAATCACCGTGGAAGATGTCGATAATTTCTTCCGCGCATTACCAGACACCGAAGTCGTCGGCGGAAAGTTCCCTTTGATACTGCCTCAGGGCGGAGGCTTCGCATCCCACCCAAGCCATAACATTTTGGTTGCGATCAACTCTTGGAGCGAACGGGGCGCAAGACTGCACGTTCAACACGACATGGCCGGCGGGATTACGTTGACAACCTTCGGTGAAGAGACCGCCGAATAGTGGACGACCGAGCGAGGAGAGCGCCACAGATGGCTGTCCTGAGAGACGAAACCACCCGGATGAGCATTCGGCGCCTAGCGACGGGCCTGGCGCGTTCGGCGGACGGCCTCCTGACCGTGTCTACCGACCGCCCAACCGGGGGATGCGACCCACGGCATTCAGGTGCCGGCGTCGGGCGGATAAAGGGGCGGCCATGACGAAACTCACCAGCCTCCTGCGAAAAGTGGCGCTCGGCCAGACTGGCGGATCGGAAAAAGAGACCGTCCACTTTCTGCACATCGGCAAGGCCGCCGGAACACAGATCACG
Source organism: Litorisediminicola beolgyonensis (assembly GCF_042679605.1). Lineage (NCBI taxonomy): Bacteria > Pseudomonadati > Pseudomonadota > Alphaproteobacteria > Rhodobacterales > Paracoccaceae > Litorisediminicola > Litorisediminicola beolgyonensis. Next base: position 239,656 of record NZ_JBHTMU010000001.1, on the reverse strand, counting down.
CATGTTGCTTCGCAGATTAACGCGAGCGGCGCGCCGTTCGAGATCCGGAAACGCAAGCATGGGGTATCCCTCTCCGATCTGCCGCCGGACGCTCGGTATTTCTTTTCGATCCGCAACCCGATTGACCGGTTCAAGTCCGGCTTCTACAGCCGCAAACGCAAGGGCCAGCCGCGCATCTACTCGGAATGGTCCGACCACGAAGCGAAGGCATTCGAGACATACGAGCACGCCAACGACCTGGCCGAAGCGCTGTTCTCCGACGGAGACATGGGGCACCGAGCCACGGCGGCGATTCTGTCCATACATCACAATGCTAGGTACCAGATCGACTGGCTCAAACCTCTCGGATTTGCGCTGAGCATACGCCCTCCCGTCTGGATCATACGAACGGAAGGCTTTGAGGACGACCTTGGCAATCTTCTGGATCGACTTGGAGCCGACGTCGATATTCAGGTCTCCGATGATCCCTCGCATCGACACCAGAACGATTACAGTTCCATCCCGGCGCTCAGTCCGCGCGCGGAACAGAATCTGCGGCGGTGGTATTCACAGGACTTCGCGTTTTACGACATGTGCGTCGACTGGATGACCCGGAACTTCTCCCGCAATCAATCCCTGGCGGGGTCGGCATGATCGGCGCCGGGACATCTTGGTTCACGGCGATCGCCGTGACCGGTCCAACCCGCGCGGGAGGCTCCCGTATCGTCGCGCCGAGGAACCGCCTTCGTCACGGAACCGAATCGTCTTCGCCACCCCTCGGTTCGCTCGATCAGTCCTCACACCGCCCGATGCGCGCTGCCGCACTCGCCCTCCTCATCGCCCTGACCGGAACCTCGGTTCCGGCCGAGGGCGATGGCGGCGCCGAGAAGATCCTGCATGGACAGCAGCTCTTCTCGCGCACCTGCCTCGCGGCGATGCCGACGATGCGGGACGCGGAGGCGCGGGTGACGCAGGCCTTCAAGACCGAGTTCGCGCGGAAGGGCACCCTTCGGCCTGGGATCGAGATCCGGACCATGGGGCCCTTGGCCAACGTGGTCTGGCAATCGGCTGCGGGAAGCCGTGGCGATCGTAACCACTGCCGGGTTATCGCGCAGGGCGTCAACATGGGGCGCGCGGCGCAGATCTGGTACGATGCGATCGCCTTCGACGGCCCCTCCGGCCTGCGCCTGACGCCGATCGAGGCCCGGCCGCGGAACTATGCCGGGCTCTGGCAGGTCGAGGGCAACGGGCGCGACACGCGTCTGGGCATCGGCGCGGGCACCGCCGACACCGTCTTCATCGCGTTGTCGTGGAAGTGAGGGACGGCGAGATGCAGATGGATGTGAACCAGATCGGCGCCTCCGGGGTTGAGGATCGAGGCACCCGGATCGTCCGGGTGGCCCGAGACAGAAGGACCTGAGCCGATGTCGTTTCTCTCCGATCTCCATTTCCCCAAGCTGCCCGCCATCGACGGCATCTCCGCAAGCCGCGAAGCTGACTACACCCCGGTGCTCGCCGGGCTCCTGATGGTCGGCGCGGGCCTTCTCTTGCGCCGCACCGCCCCGGGCGCGCTGCGCCTGCCCGAGCCCGGCACCTACCGCAAGATCCGCGATGTCCGCTCGGGCCGCGACGCGGCGCATGTCGCCCGCGACGGCATCGCCCGCCTCATTCCGAACAACCTCACCGGCTCTCTCGGCCGCACGCTTGTCCTGATGGGCACCGCCACGATCGCGGTGCGTCTTCTGGATGCGTTCGTGGACGACGATTCAGCCCTCTACTAGACGATTGAAATCCGGGCAGGGCCGATCAGGCCCGCCTGCAAGACAAGGGACAAAGGAACAGACATGGCCGTTCTCGTCGACGAAAACACCAAGGTGATCTGCCAAGGCCTTACCGGCAGCCAGGGGACCTTTCACACCGAGCAGGCCATCGCCTACGGCACCAAGATGGTCGGCGGCGTGACCCCCGGCAAAGGCGGCAGCACCCATCTCGACCTGCCGGTCTTCAACTCGGTGCACGAGGCCAAGGCCAAGACCGAGGCCAATGCCAGCGTCATCTACGTTCCCCCGCCCTTCGCCGCCGACTCGATCCTCGAGGCCATCGACGCCGAGATGGAGCTGATCGTCTGCATCACCGAGGGCATCCCGGTGCTCGACATGATGACCGTGAAGCGCGCGCTTGAAGGGTCGAAATCCACGCTGATCGGCCCGAACTGCCCGGGCGTCATCACGCCCGATGCATGCAAGATCGGCATCATGCCCGGCCACATCCACAAGCGCGGCAAGGTCGGCGTCGTGTCCCGCTCGGGCACGCTGACCTACGAGGCCGTGAAGCAGACCACCGATGTGGGTCTCGGCCAGTCGACCTGCGTCGGCATCGGCGGCGACCCGATCAAGGGCACCGAGCATATCGACGTGCTGGAGTGGTTCCTGGCCGATGACGAGACCGAGGCGATCATCATGATCGGCGAGATCGGCGGCTCCGCCGAAGAGGACGCCGCGGCGTTCCTCGCCTCCGAAAAGAAGAAGGGCCGCTGGAAGCCCACGGCCGGGTTCATCGCGGGCCGCACCGCCCCTCCGGGCCGTCGCATGGGCCACGCGGGCGCCATCGTCGCCGGTGGCAAGGGCGGCGCCGAGGACAAGATCGAAGCGATGAAATCCGCCGGGATCGTCGTCGCGGACAGCCCTGCCACGCTGGGCGAAGCCGTGCTGGAAGCGATCAAGGCGGGCTGAACCACTGCCGGGGTGCGCGGTCCGCGCGTGCTCCGGCCCTACATGTCAGAGCTTCGCGACGGTGGCCCGCCTCTCCGGGTCTCTCTCCCGACGCTCCGAGCCGGTCAGAAAGGAAGCGCAATGACGGATCAAAGCCCCAACGATCTTTTCCACGCCTCGTCCTTCATGCAGGGGCACAACGCGGCGTATCTCGAACAGATGTACGCGCGCTATGCCGAGGATCCGTCGGCGGTCGACGAGGCCTGGCAGGCCTTCTTCAAGAGCCTCGACGACGAAGAGCTCGACGTGAAGAAAGAGGCCAAGGGGCCGTCCTGGGCGCGGCCCGACTGGCCGCCGCAGCCCGTCGACGACCTGACCCTCGCGATCACCGGCGAATGGCCGATGCCCACGCCCGCGGGCGAGGCCAAGGGCGCGGCCCAGAAGATCGCCGCCAAGGCCGATGCCAAGGGCGTGTCGCTCACCGACGACCAGATCAAGCGCGCGGTGCTCGACTCGATCCGGGCGCTGATGATCATCCGCGCCTACCGGATCCGCGGCCATCTCGCCGCCGATCTCGATCCCCTGGGCATGCGCGACAATTCCGAGCATCCCGAGCTCGACCCGAAATCCTACGGCTTCACCGCGCAGGACATGGATCGCCCGATCTTCATCGACAACGTGCTGGGCCTCGAGATCGCGTCGCTGCGCGAGATCCTGAGCGTGTTGAAGCGCACCTATTGCGGCACCTTCGCGCTCCAGTACATGCACATCTCCGACCCCGAGCAATCCGCCTGGCTGAAAGAGCGGATCGAGGGCTACGGCAAGGAGGTGAAGTTCACCCGGGAAGGCCGGAAGGCGATCCTGAACAAGATGGTCGAGGCCGAGGGCTTCGAGAAATTCCTCCACGTCAAGTACATGGGCACCAAGCGCTTCGGTCTCGACGGCGGCGAGAGCCTCATCCCGGCGATGGAGCAGGTGATCAAGCGCGGCGGCGCGCTCGGTCTCAAGGAGATCATCATCGGCATGCCGCATCGCGGCCGCCTGTCGGTTTTGGCCAACGTGATGGGCAAGCCTTACCGTGCGATCTTCAACGAGTTCCAGGGCGGCAGCTTCAAGCCCGAGGATGTCGACGGCTCCGGTGACGTGAAATACCACCTCGGCGCCTCCTCGGATCGCGAGTTCGACGGCAACAGCGTGCACCTGTCGCTAACCGCGAACCCCTCGCATCTCGAAGCGGTGAACCCGGTCGTCCTCGGCAAGGTCCGCGCCAAGCAGGACCAGCGCAACGACACCAACCGCACCAAGGTGCTGCCCATCCTTCTCCACGGTGACGCGGCCTTCGCGGGCCAGGGCGTCGTGGCGGAATGTTTCGCGCTCTCGGGTCTGCGTGGACACCGCACCGGCGGCACCATCCATATCGTCGTGAACAACCAGATCGGCTTCACGACCGCGCCGCATTTCTCGCGCTCCTCGCCCTACCCCACCGACAACGCGCTGGTGGTCGAGGCGCCGATCTTCCACGTCAACGGCGACGACCCCGAGGCGGTCGTCCACGCCGCCAAGGTCGCCACAGAGTTCCGCCAGAAATTCGGCAAGGACGTGGTGATCGACATGTTCTGCTACCGTCGCTTCGGTCACAACGAAGGCGACGAGCCGATGTTCACCAACCCGGTGATGTACAAGAAGATCAAGCAGCAGAAGACCACGCTGACGCTTTATACCGAGCGGCTCGTCAAGGACGGCCTGATCCCCGAGGGCGAGATCGAGGACATGAAGGCCGCTTTCCAGAGCCAGCTGAACGAAGAGTTCGAGGCCGGGAAGAACTACAAGCCCAACAAGGCCGACTGGCTCGATGGCCGCTGGTCACATCTCGACAAGCAGAAAGAGGGCAAATACCAGCGCGGCCGCACCTCGATCAAACCCGAGACGCTCGACGCGATCGGCAAGGCGATCACCTCCGCGCCGGACGGCTTCCCGCTGCACAAGACGGTCGGCCGTCTTCTCGAGAACCGCCGCGAGATGTTCGAGAACGGCGCCGGGTTCGACTGGGCGACCGCCGAGGCGACGGCCTTCGGCTCGCTTCTGCTCGAAGGCTACCCGGTGCGGCTCTCGGGCCAGGACTCGACCCGCGGCACCTTCTCGCAGCGCCACTCGGCGCTCGTCGATCAGGAAACGGAAGAGCGCTACTACCCGCTCAACCACATCCGCGACGGTCAGGCCCGCTACGAGGTGATCGACAGCGCGCTCTCCGAATACGCGGTCCTGGGCTTCGAATACGGCTACTCGCTGGCCGAACCGAACGCCCTGACCCTCTGGGAAGCGCAGTTCGGCGATTTCGCCAACGGCGCGCAGATCATGTTCGACCAGTTCGTCTCGTCGGGCGAAAGCAAGTGGCTCCGGATGTCGGGCCTCGTCTGCCTCCTGCCCCACGGCTTCGAGGGCCAGGGACCCGAGCACAGCTCGGCGCGTCTCGAACGCTTCCTGCAGCTCTGCGGCCAAGACAACTGGATCGTGGCCAACTGCTCGACGCCCGCGAACTACTTCCACATCCTGCGCCGACAGCTTCACCGCTCCTACCGCAAGCCGCTGATCCTGATGACGCCGAAATCGCTTCTGCGCCACAAGCTCTGCGTTTCGGATGCCGAGGCCTTCACCACCGGGTCGAGCTTCCACCGCGTGCTCTGGGACGACGCCGAGAAGGGTCACTCCGACACCCAGCTCGTCGCCGACGACAAGGTGCGCCGCGTCGTGCTCTGCTCGGGCAAGGTCTATTACGACCTGCTCGAGGAACGCGACGCCCGCGGCATCGACGATGTCTACCTGATGCGGGTCGAGCAGTTCTATCCCTTCCCGGCCATGAGCCTCGTGAAGGAACTTGACCGCTTCAAGCAGGCCGAGGTGATCTGGTGCCAGGAGGAGCCCAAGAACCAGGGCGCCTGGAGCTTCATCGAACCGAATATCGAATGGGTGCTCGGCCGGATCGGCGCCGACCACCCGCGGCCGCGCTATGTCGGCCGGGCGACCTCGGCGTCGCCTGCAACCGGCCTGGCATCGGCCCATAAGGCCCAACAGCAAGCGCTCGTCGACGAAGCGCTGACGATCGAAGGGAAGTGAGTGACATGACCGAAGTGCGCGTGCCCACCTTGGGCGAATCCGTGACCGAGGCGACCGTGGCGACATGGTTCAAGAAGCCCGGCGACAGCGTCGCGGCGGACGAGATGCTCTGCGAGCTGGAAACCGACAAGGTCACCGTCGAGGTGCCCTCGCCCGCCGCCGGGACGCTCTCCGAGATCGTCGCCGAGGAAGGCGAGACCGTCGGCGTCGACGCGCTTCTCGCCAATATCACCGAAGGCGACAGCGGCTCCGACACCGCGCCGAAATCGGACGAGGGCGAGACCGCCAAGCCCGCTCCCGAAGCCGCGTCCGACGATGGCGGCGATCAGGGCGACATCCAGGGCGACAAGGTCGACGTGATGGTCCCGACGCTGGGCGAAAGCGTGTCCGAGGCCACGGTCGCGACCTGGTTCAAGAAGGTCGGCGACAGCGTCGAGGCCGACGAGACCCTCTGCGAGCTCGAGACCGACAAGGTCTCGGTCGAGGTTCCCGCGCCGCAGGCCGGCACGCTGGCCGAGATCATCGCCGAAGAAGGCGCGACGGTCGAAGCCAATGGCAAGCTCGCCGTCATCGCCAAGGGCGCGGCCGGCCAGTCCGGCGCGTCGGCGCCCGAAGCCGGAACCCGTGACGGCGGTGATGAGCCCGCCGCCCCCAAGGGCGACACGCAATATTCCACGCCCGAGGCCGGCAAGGGCCGCTCGGATGTCGAGGACGCGCCCTCGGCCAAGAAGGCGATGGCCGAAAAGGGCGTCTCCCGCGACCAGGTCACCGGCACCGGCCGCGACGGCCGCGCGATGAAATCCGATGTCGATGCCGCCATCGCCGCAACCAAGTCGCAGCCGCAGGCCTCGGAGTCCAAGGCCCCGTCCCGCGCCCCCTCCGCGCCCGAGGATGCCGACCGCGAAGAGCGCGTGAAGATGACGCGCCTGCGCCAGACCATCGCCCGCCGTCTCAAGGACGCGCAGAACACCGCGGCGATGCTGACGACCTATAACGAGGTCGACATGACCGAGGTCATGGCGCTCCGCAACGAGTACAAGGACCTCTTCGAGAAGAAGCACGGCGTGCGCCTGGGCTTCATGTCCTTCTTCACCAAGGCCTGCTGCCACGCGCTCAAGGAAGTGCCCGAGGTCAACGCCGAGATCGACGGCACCGAGATCGTCTACAAGAACTTCGTGCATATGGGCATCGCCACCGGCACGCCCACGGGTCTCGTGGTGCCGGTGATCCGCGACGCCGACGCGATGAGCTTTGCCGAGATCGAGAAGGCCATCGCCGAGAAGGGCAAGCGCGCCCGCGACGGCAAGCTCTCGATGGCCGAGATGCAGGGCGGCACCTTCACCATCTCGAACGGTGGCGTCTACGGCTCGCTGATGTCCTCGCCGATCCTGAACCCGCCGCAATCGGGCATCCTCGGCATGCACAAGATCCAGGAGCGTCCGATGGTCGTCGACGGCCAGATCGTCGCCCGCCCGATGATGTACCTGGCGCTGAGCTACGATCACCGCATCGTCGACGGCAAGGGCGCGGTGACCTTCCTCGTGCGCGTCAAGGAAGCACTCGAGGATCCGCGCCGCCTCCTGATGGATCTCTGATCCGGCCCGGGCGCGCCGCCTCCCTCCGGCGCGCCCGCCTCTCCCCTTCCGCGTTCCCCCCGAGGAGACGCCCGTCATGACCGATCCCCTTGCCGCCCGCCGCGCCTTCGCGCCCGAAGGCTACGCCACCCTGGCCGATATCGGCCTCGATCTGCCGCTCGTCTCGCCCTACCAGCGCAGCTGCGGCAATCCCCGGGGCCCGGTGCTGATCTCCTACAATTTCCTCGACGCCCCCACCGCGCGCGCTCATCGCGCGCGGCTCGCTCAGGACGGCTACTTGCCCGAGATGCTCTTCAACCGCGTTTTCGACACCGCGCTGGCCGAGGCCGGGCTAACCCGCGCCGATCTCTATCTCACCCACGCCTTCCACGCGCTGCCGCCGACCCGCTCGCACGCGGTGCCGCAACGCCTCGTCGAAGACAGCTTCGACGCGATCACCCGGCATGAAATAGGCGACCGCCCGGTGATCGCGCTCGGCCGCGCCGCCGCCGCCTGCTGCCGCCGCTTCGGGATCGCCCATGGCGAGGTGCCGCACCCCTCGGCCCGCGGTCTCACCGCGGACACCAAGGCGCGCGCGATCGCCGGCGCCCTGCCCCATCCGACACGAGCCGCCGCATGACCCCGGAACTGACCATCCTCACCCTCGCGGCGCTCCTGCAGGTCCTGCAATTCGCGCTCGTCTCCGTCCGCGCCAATCTCGAGCTCGGACCGGCCAAGACCACCAGCCCGCGCGACCGCGACCGCCTCGGCGGCAGTCTCGAGGATCTGGCCTCGCGCGGGACCGCCCGGCTCTTCCGCGCGATGAACAACCATTTCGAAGGGCTGATCCTCTTCTCCATCGCGGTCTTCGTGATCACCTTCTCCGACCAGGGCAACGCCTTCACCGCGGGTTGCGCCGCCGCCTATCTCCTGGCCCGCATCCTCTACGTCCCCGCCTATTTCTTCGGCTGGCGCCCGTGGCGCTCGCTCATCTGGATGGTAGGGTTCGGCGCAACCGTTCTGATGCTGATCGCAGCCCTCTTCTGATGCTTCTTCTTTTTTCAAATACCGCCGGGGTGAATGGGCCGAAGGCCCAGAGGGGCAGCGCCCCTTCCCGGCCAAACGGAAAGGACCCCTCCCATGGCTTCCTATGATGTGATCGTGATCGGCTCCGGCCCCGGCGGCTATGTCGCCGCCATCCGCGCCGCGCAGCTCGGCCTCAAGACCGCCTGCGTCGAGGGACGCGAGACGCTCGGCGGCACCTGCCTGAATGTCGGCTGCATCCCCTCGAAGGCCCTCCTGCACGCCACCCACCAGCTGCACGAGGCCGAGCACAACTTCGCCAAGATGGGCCTCAAGGGCAAAGCCCCCTCGGTCGACTGGGAGCAGATGCAGGCCTACAAGGATGACGTCATCGGCCAGAACACCAAGGGCATCGAGTTTCTCTTCAAGAAGAACAAGATCGACTGGCTGAAGGGCTGGGGCACGATCCCCGAGGCCGGCAAGGTCAAGGTCGGCGACGAGACCCACGAGGCCAAGAACATCATCATCGCGACCGGCTCGGACGTGGCGAAGCTCAAGGGCGTCGAGATCGACGAAGAGGTGGTCGTCTCCTCCACCGGCGCGCTGTCGCTGAAGAAGCCGCCGAAGAAGATGGTGGTGATCGGCGCGGGCGTGATCGGCCTCGAGATGGGATCGGTCTATGCCCGTCTCGGCGCCGAGGTGACCGTGGTCGAGTTCCTCGACACGATCACGCCGACCATGGACGGCGAGGTGCAGAAGGCGTTCCAGAAACTCCTGAAGAAGCAGGGGCTCGAGTTCGTGCTGGGCGCCGCCGTGCAATCGACCGAGATCAAGAACGGCAAGGCGCGCGTCGCCTACAAGCTGCGCAAGGACGACAGCGAGCACACGCTCGACGCCGATTGCGTGCTCGTGGCCACCGGTCGTGTTCCCTATACCGACGGCCTCGGCCTCAAGGATCTGGGCGTCCAGACCACCGAGCGCGGCTTCATCAAGACCGACGACCATTGGAAGACCAGCGTCGACGGCATCTACGCCATCGGCGACGCGACCGAGGGGCCGATGCTCGCCCACAAGGCCGAGGACGAAGGCATGGCCGCCGCCGAGGTCATCGCGAGCAAGCATGGCCATGTGAATTACGGCGTCATCCCGAGCGTGATCTACACCCATCCCGAGGTCGCCTCGGTCGGCAAGACCGAGGAAGAGCTCAAGAAGGACGGCCGCTCGTTCAAGGCGGGCAAGTTCTCGTTCATGGGCAATGGCCGCGCCAAGGCCAATTTCGCCGCCGACGGCTTCGTGAAGATCCTCGCCGACAAGGACACCGACCGCATCCTCGGCGCGCATATCATCGGTCCGATGGCGGGCGACCTGATCCACGAGATCTGCGTGGCGATGGAGTTCGGCGCGGCGGCCGAGGATCTGGCGCTGACCTGCCACGCCCATCCGACCTATTCCGAGGCCGTGCGCGAAGCCGCGCTCGCCTGCGGAGACGGCCCGATCCACATGTGATCAGACCGGCTTTTTGCGGGACCGTCGGGGAGGGCTCAGGCCCTCCCCAGGCGTTTTCACTCAGGCAAGTTTCTGCGACTTCCGCACCAGCATGTCACGCTTCAGCTTCGACAGATGCGCGATGTAGAGCCGCCCGTTCAGATGGTCGATCTGGTGCTGGACGCTCGTAGCCCAGAGCCCGACGAAATCGCGCTCGTCGGTCTCGCCATCCGCGTTCAGGAACCGCAGCGTCACCGCGCGCGGCCGCTCGATCGTCGCCGACACTCCGGGCAGGCACGGGCTCGCCTCGTCATGGCTGCGCAGTTTCACGCTCGCATGCAGCACCTCGGGATTGGCCATCCGCACCGCCTGCCCGCGCTCTTCCGAGGCGTCGACCACGGCGAGCCGCAAGCCGATTCCGATCTGCGGCGCGGCTAGACCCACGCCGGGCATCGCCTCCATCGTGTCGATCATGTCCTGCCAGATCGCACGGGTATCGTCGGTGATCTCTCCGACCGGTTCGGCCTTGCTCCGCAGCCGCGCATCCGGCCAGCGCAGGATCGTCCGCACGCTCATGCCGCATACTCCGCTTCCAAGGCAGCGCGCTCTTGCGGCGCCAGCCGGTCGAGGGTCACAAGCCCGTCGAGATGGTCGTATTCATGCTGCGCGATCAGCGCCTCGGCGCCGGTCAGATGCCGCTCCTGCCGCCCCCCCGTCTCATCGCGAAAGGCCAGCCGCAGCTCGCAATGCCGCGTGACCTCTGCGGTGATCCCGGAGATCGACAGGCAGCCCTCCGCACTGAGGCATGTCTCGGGCGAGAGCCAGAGGATCTCGGGGTCGATCACCGCCAGCGGCGTCTTCTCCCCGGTCTTCCATCCCGCATCCATGACGAACACCCGGCGAAGGACGCCCACCTGCGGCGCGGCCAGCCCGCGGCCGGGCGCGGCATACATCGTCTCGAAAAGATCGGCGACCAGCGCGGCCACATCCCAATTGCCCACCGGCTCGCAACGCGTCGAGAGCCGCGGCTCGGGCCAGCGCAGGACGGGCCGGACGCTCACGCGCGGGCCCGCTCTTTCTTCAGCTTCTGCATCTTGCGGGTGATGAGCTGGCGCTTCAGCGGCTTCAGGTAGTCGATGAAGAGCTTGCCGTTCAGGTGGTCGATCTCGTGCTGCACGCAGGTCGCCCAGAGACCGTCGAACTCTTCCTCGCGCGGCTCTCCCATCGTGTCGATCCAGCCGACCTTCACCGCCGCCGGCCGATCGACCTCGGCATATTGGTCGGGGATCGACAGGCAGCCTTCCTCGTAGACATTGCGCGCGTCCGACACCGCGAGAACCTCGGGGTTGAACATCACCAAAGGTCGCGGCGGCGCGGCTTCGTCCTTGACGCAATCGAGCACGATCAGCCGCGTCATCACGCCCACCTGCGGCGCCGCGAGCCCGATCCCGGGCGCGTCATACATGGTCTCGAGCATGTCGTCGGCCAGCGTCCGCAGGCTGTCGGAGAGGTCCTCGACAGGATCGCAGACGGTCTTAAGCCGCGGGTCGGGGTGGATCAGGATCGGGCGTTTCATGAGCGCGATGTAAGCGATGCACCCCGCCTTCGCAACATGCAGCCCTTGCAGCCGCAGACAGTCACGCTAGCGTCCGCCGCATCACTGATGCAGGACTTTCGCCCCCATGACACTCGACCCCCGTTTCAATCAGGACATCGACCGCACCGGCACCGGCAGCAGCAAGTGGGACAAGATGGAGCAGCTCTTCGGCGTCTCCCCTGCCGAGGGCGGTCTGGCGATGTGGACGGCGGACAGCGACTACGCCACCGCGCCCTGCGTCATCGACGCCCTGTGCCGCGCCGCCGAGTTCGGCGTCTTCGGGTACGGCTATGACGATGCCGCCTACAAGCAGGCGATCACCTGGTGGATGGCCGAGCGTCACGGCTGGGAGATCGAGCCCGACTGGATCCTGACCACGCAAGGTCTCGGGCATGCGCTGGCCACCGCGATCGACCTCTGGTCGCCCGCCGATGCGCCGGTCGTGATCTTCTCGCCGGTCTATCACGAGTTCGCCGCCAAGATCCGCAAGGTGGGCCGGACGCCCCTGGAGATCCCGCTCCGCCGCGACGGCGACCGCTACGAGATCGACTTCGACGCCGCCGAGGCCGCGCTGACCGGGCGCGAGAAGGTCATGCTCTGGTGCTCTCCGCAGAACCCCTCGGGGCGCATCTGGACCGCCGAGGAGCTGCGCGCCGTCGCTGCCTTCGCGGAGGCCCATGACCTGATCCTGATCTCCGACGAGATCCACCACGACCTGATCTATCCCGGCCACCGCTTCGTCCCGGCCCATGTGGCCGCGCCCGAGGCGAGCGACAGGCTCGTGGTGCTGACCGCGGCGTCGAAGACCTTCAACATCGCCGGGCAGCGGACCGGCAACGTGATTATCCCCGGTGCCAGGCTCCGCTCCGAGATGAAATCCCGCCTCGCCGCGACGGATTATCAGCCGGGCACGCTGGGCGTCGCGATGGTCACCGCCGCCTACTCGCCCGAGGGCGCGGAATGGGTCGATGCGCAGATGCAGCACTTGGTCGGAAACTGCGCCGCGTTCGAGACCGCGGTGAACGCCATCCCCGGCGTCCGCGCGCTGCCGCTCGAGGCTACTTACCTCGCCTGGGTCGACTTCTCCGGCACCGGGATGAGCGACAGCGAGATTTCCGAGAGGGTGCGCAAGAGCGCCCGCATCGCGCCGACCCCGGGCCCGGGCTTCGGTCGGGGCGGAGAAGGCTTCCTGCGCTTCAACCTGGCCACCACCCGCGCCCGCGTCGAAGAGGCCGGACGGCGGCTGCGAGAGGCCTTTTCGGACCTTCAGTGACGCTGGCAGGCGGCGGGGATCACTCCCGCCGCTTCGGCTGCGCCTTGTACACCGGAAGCCGCCAGCCGAGGGCCAGCGAGCCTGCGCGCAGACCGAAGACCGTGGCGGCGCAAGCCAACGCGGCCAGGGCCGCAGGGAAGACGTCGAGCGCCGCGGTGACGCAGGAGCCCGCGAAGGCGCAGGTCACGTAAAGCTCGCCCTGCCGCAGGACCATCGGCACCTCGTTGGCCACGACATCGCGCGTGAGCCCGCCCATGCAACCGGTGACCATGCCCATGACGACCACGATCGGCCACGGCTCTCCGAGGCTCGCCGCGATGCCGGACCCGGCGCTGACGGCAACCGCCAGCGCGGCGGCGTCGAGCCATTGCAGGGCGTCGTAGCGGCTTTCCAAACGGTGCGCGAAGAAGAAGACCGCGACGGCGGCCCCCGCCGCGACCGCGAGATACCAGGGATCGGCGATCCAGAAGACCGGGTTGCGATCCAGAAGCACGTCCCTGAGCGTTCCGCCCCCGACCCCGGTCAGCGCCGCGAAAAAGGCGAAGCCCACCACGTCGAGCTGCGCCCGGCTGGCGACCAGCGCCCCGGTCAGCGCGAAGACCAGAACGGAGAGATAATCGAGAACCTGGAACAGCATCGGCTCACGCCCCGGACCGGGCAATGCGTTGCGCGCTGAGCGACGACCGCGGAGTGCGCACGGCGCTCATCCCGCCTTGGACTTGAACGGCGCCATGCCCGCACGCGCCAGTTCGTCGGCGCGCTCGTTCTCGGGATGGCCGTCATGTCCCTTGACCCATTCCCAGGTCACGCGATGCCGCGCCTGCGCCTCGTCGAGCCGCTTCCACAACTCGTCGTTCTTCACAGGTTTCTTCGAGGCGGTCTTCCAGCCATTGCGCTTCCAGCCGTGGATCCACGAGGTCACGCCGTTCTTCACATAGGCCGAGTCGGTGACGACGGTGATCTGCGACGCGCGGCTTAGGCTCTCGAGCGCGTTGATCGCCGCCAGAAGCTCCATGCGGTTGTTCGTGGTTTCCGCCTCGCCGCCCTTGAGCTCGCGCTCCTTGACGATTTCGTCGCCATCGACGGCGCGCAGCAAGACACCCCATCCACCGGGCCCGGGATTGCCGGAACAGGCCCCATCCGTATACGCGAAAAGCTCTGCCATGCCCTGACCTCGCGCAAGCGCGCGAGGCCGTCAAGCGCCGATCAGAGAAACGCCGTGACGGCGAGGCAGAAGACGACCAGCGCGGTCAGGAGAACCCGCAGATGCATCCACCAGCGCGGCGCGAGACCCCAGCGCCAGAAGGCGAAATCCAGAAGCAGGAGGCCGAGGAATCCCGCCATCAGGTTGATCGCGGCCGAGACCGGCCCGCCTCCGGTCATGAAGAACGCCCAGAGCGCCGGGATCACCGACAGCACGTAGCCCATCGCGCCCCCGCGCTCGGCCCGCGCCACGAAGCCCCAGAGCACGCCGGACATGAAAGACAGGATGATCGACCCGTAGAAGAGCTGCACATAGGGCCCGACGAAACGGGGCCCGAGCGCGCGCACGCCCCACTCGGCCAGCGCGGGCCAGAAGAGCGTCAGCGCGCCCCAGGCGAAGGGAAGGACCCCGGCGAGGCCGAGGAGCAATGCGGAACGAGGGACCTGTGTCATGGCCGCCAAAATGGCACGGCCAGCCGCCTTGCCAAGCCCCGTTCGACGCGAAAAGGCCCCGCTTTTTCGGCGGGGCCCTTCGTGATGCGTGTCGCGTGGTGTCGCGATCAGGCGTCGGCGCGATGCTTGATCGGCTTCCAGATCGCCTTGTTGGTCAGGTATAGCAGCACCGACAGCAGGATCAGGAACACCACGGCGGTGAACCCGGTCTGCTTGCGGGCCATCATCTTGGGCTCGGCGGTCCACATCAGGAACGCGGAGACGTCCATCGCCTCCTGCTCAAGCGAGGGCGACGGCTGGCCTTCGGCATATTCGACATCCTCGCCGTAAAGCGGCGGTGCCATCGAGATCCAGCCCCCCGGGAAGGCGTGGTTCTCGTAGAGGACCGTGCCCGCCTGCTCTTTCTGCTCGCCGGTATAGCCGGTCAGCAGCGAGTAGATGTACTCGGGGCCGCCCATGCCGTTGATGAGCTGCGAGATGCCCGTGCCGTAGGGGCCGTGGAAGCCCGCGCGGGCCTTGGCCATCAGCGACAAGTCCGGCGCGCCGACACCGTTGTTCGGCGGGAACTTGTCCGTCGGACGCGCTTCGCGCTCTTCATCGAGCTCGGCGTCGTAGACGAAGAAGTTCTGCGCGGCATAGGCGCGGACCTCGGCCTCGGAGAGGCCGGGGCCGTCCTCGGCGCCGAGCGTGCGGAACGGCACGTAGCGCAGACCGTGACAGGCCGAGCAGACCTCGGTGTAGACCTGCAGACCGCGCTGGAGCTGCGACTGGTCATAGGTGCCGAAGGGACCCTCGAAGGAGAAGTCCACGTCCTCGACATGGCCGTCGCCGCCCGCGGCATGGGCCACGCCAGCCAGGGAGGCAAGCGCGAGACCGGCGGTGAGTGCGATTGTTCTGATCATCTGAGTAACGATCCTTTCTTACTCGGCCGGCGTGGGAGACGCTTTTGCGTTGCCCGTCTTGCCATAGTGCTCGTCGAAATCCGCCTCGATGGTGTCGGGACGCGGCAGCGGCTTCTCGATCACGCCGAGGAGCGGCAGGATGACCAGGAAGTAGGCGAACCAGTAGGTCGAGGCGATCAGCGAGATCCAGTCATAGGGGAAGACCGGGTTCTGGGCGCCGACCCACATCAGGACGATGAAGTCGATGACCAGGATCGCGAACCACACCTTGAACATCGGACGGTAGCGGCCCGAGCGGACGCTCGAGGTATCGAGCCAGGGCGCCAGCGCCATGACCGCGATCGCGCCGAACATCGCCAGGACGCCGAAGAACTTCGCGTCGATGATGCCGCCGGTGATGAAGCTCGCGAACTGCACCGCCCAGACGTCGGCGGTGAAGGCGCGCAGGATCGCGTAGAACGGTAGGAAGTACCATTCGGGGACGATATGCGCGGGCGTCGCCAGCGGGTTGGCCTCGATGTAGTTGTCGGGGTGGCCGAGGTAGTTCGGCATGAAGCCCACGATCGCGAAGAACACCGCGAGGATGAGCGCCAGGGCAAACAGGTCCTTGATCACGTAGTAGGGCCAGAACGGAACCGTGTCCTTCTGCGCTTCCGCCTTCGATCCGCGGCGCACCTCGACCCCGGTGGGGTTGTTGTTGCCGGTCGAGTGGAAGGCCCAGATGTGCACGATCACGAGACCCGCGATCAGGAACGGCATCAGGTAATGCAGCGAGAAGAAGCGCGTGAGGGTGTAGTTGCCCACCGCCGGTCCGCCCAGAAGCCAGGTCTGGATCGGCTCGCCGATCAGCGGGATGGCCCCGAAGAGGCCGGTGATCACGGTCGCGCCCCAGAAGGACATCTGCCCCCACGGAAGCACGTAGCCCATGAACGCGGTGCCCATCATCAGAAGGTAGATCAGGATGCCGATGATCCAGGTGACCTCGCGCGGTTCCTTGTACGAGCCGTAGTAGAGCGCCCGGAAGATGTGCAGATAGACCGCGAGGAAGAACAGCGACGCACCGTTGGCGTGCAGGTAGCGCAGGGCCCAGCCGCCGTTCACGTCGCGCATGATGTGCTCGACCGAGGCGAAGGCCAGGTTGGCGTCGGGCGTGTAGTGCATCACCAGGGTGATCCCGGTGACGATCTGCAGCGCCAGGGTGAAGGTCAGCACGATGCCCCAGATCCACATCCAGTTGAGGTTCTTAGGCGTCGGAATCATCAGGGTGTCGTAGAGCACGCCGACGATCGGCAGCCGCGAGTGCAGCCACTTTTCTCCGCCGGTCTTCGGCTCGTAATGGTCGTGGGGAATACCAGCCATGTCTGTCTCCTCAGCCCAGAAGGATCGTGGTGTCGTCCACGAATTCCGCCGCGGGCACATGCAGGTTTTCGGGGGCCGGTCCGCGACGGATGCGGCCGGCCGTGTCGTAATGCGAGCCGTGGCACGGGCAGAACCAGCCGTCGAAATCGCCGGCGCCGTCGCCGAGCGGGACGCAGCCGAGATGGGTGCACACGCCCATCATCACGAGCCACTCGCCCGCTTCGTCGAGCGTGCGGTTCTCGTCGGTCGCCTCGGCGGCGCCCTGGATGTTGGCGTTGCGGGCGATCGGATCGATCAGGTCGTTCAGCGACACCGCGCGGCCCTCTTCGATCTCTTCGGCCGTGCGGCGGCGGATGAAGACCGGCTTGCCGAGCCACTGAACCGTGATCTGGCTGCCTTCGGAGACACCGGAGACGTCGACCCGGATGGTCGACAGCGCCCGGACATCGGCCGAGGGGTTCATCTGGTTGACGAGCGGCCAGACCGCCGCACCGGTGGCGACGGCGCCCGCGCCTGCGGTGGCATAGTAGAGGAAGTCCCTCCGGGTGCCCGCGTGATCGTCTGCATGTGACACGAGGTGTTCTCCATTCCTGACCGGCCCAAGGCCGGATACGGCGATTGCGCCCCCGGGCCGATGCCCGGGATGCGTCTCGATTGGCTATGTATCGCCGTGCCTCCGAGCCGTAAAGCGCTCAAAGAGCCCCTTTCGACCCATAGCGCGGTTCTGTCGCGGTTGAGCGAAGCCTCAGGAGACGCTATCTAAACTGCAAACCAACGTCTACCAGCGCAGGTCACCAGATGTATCGTCTTTTCGCGACAGCCACCGCGCTCGCGCCGCTGCTCGCCCTCTCGACGCCCGCCGCCGCGGAAATGGAGCTGTCGCTCTATTCCGGCGTGCAGACGTCGCCGCACAGCCGCATCTCCGGGGACTATCCCGGAACCGGCGCCGAGATCGACGCGCTGATCGGCTGGGAAGGCCGCTCGACCGACGCGCCGCCCTATTACGGCGTGCGCGGCACGTGGTGGCGCTCCGAGCGCCTGGGCTTCGGGATCGAGTTCACCCACACCAAGGTCTACGCCCCCGACGACGAAAAAGAGGACGCAGGCTTCGAGGATCTTGAGTTCACCGACGGTCTGAACATCCTGACCGCCAACGCGATGTATCGCTGGCCGGACCAGTGGGGATCGGTCACGCCCTATGTCGGCGGCGGTCTCGGCATCTCGCTGCCGCATGTGGACGTGGACACCACCACCGGGTTCGACACCTACGAATTGCAGGTCGGCGGCCCGGCGATGCGCCTGACCGCGGGCGCGAGCTACGATCTGACCGAACGCCTCGCCGTCTTCGGCGAATACCAGTTCACCGCCTCCGACAACGAGGTCGAGCTCGAGGGTGACGGCAAGATCGAGAGCACGATCATCACCAATGCGGTGAATATCGGCCTGTCGCTGAAATTCTGACGATCCGGGACCCGCGTCATATGCGCGCGCGGGTCGCCAGCTTCCAGACCACGATCACCACATAGGCGATGCAGAGCCCGACAAGGCTCGTCCAGGCAAAGCTTAGAAGGGCCGCGCCGACGACCACGAAGCCGACGAAGAACAGCCGCACATCGCCGCGGCTGACCTTGAGCGTCTTGAAGCTCCAGGTCGGGATCTTCGAGATCATCAGGTAGCCGATCGCCGCCATCCAGGCCGAGAGCGCAAGGTCGGGCAGGATCGGCGCGTCGGCGAAGGCGAAGCTCGCATACATCGGCAGCATGACCAGAAGCGCGCCCGCCGGGGACGGCACGCCGGTGAAATAGGCCGATTCGCCGCCCTTCCCCTCCTCGCCCGATTTCCGCTCGACATTGAACCGGGCCAGACGGCTGACGCAGCAGACCGCGTAGACGAGCACCGCCAGCCAGCCGATGCCGCGCGTATCCTCAAGCGCCCAGGTGTAGAGGATCAGCGCCGGGGCGACGCCGAAATTCAGGAAATCCGCGAGGCTGTCGAGCTCGGCGCCCATCTTGCTGTCCGACCCGAGCGCCCGCGCGATGCGCCCGTCGAGCCCGTCGAGAATCGCCGCGAGCAGGATCATCTGCACCGCAAGCTCGTAGCGCATGTCGAGGCCGAAGCGGATCGCCGTCAGGCCCGCGCAGATCGCGGTCAGCGTCATCATGTTGGGGATGAGCTGGACCAGCGTGAGCTTGTCGGACTTGCGCTCTTCCTCGCTCATGACGCGACCTCATCCAGCCGCGCGAGCACCGTCTCGCCCGCGACCATGGTCTGGCCGACGCGCACCTCGGGCTCCACGCCCTCGGGCAGGTAGACATCGAGCCGCGAGCCGAAGCGGATCAGGCCGAAGCGGTCGCCCGCCGACAGATGCGCGCCCTCGCGGGTGAAGCAGAGGATCCGCCGCGCCACGAGACCGGCGATCTGGGTGACCGGAAGGTCGCGCCCGTCGCGCATGCGGATCACGATGGAATTGCGCTCGTTGTCCTCGGAGGCCTTGTCGAGCGAGGCGTTGAGGAACTTGCCGGGCTTGTAGGCGACCTTGACAACCTCGCCCGGAACCGGCGCGCGGTTCACATGGCAGTTGAAGACCGACATGAAGACAGACACCCGAAGCCGCTCGTCCGCCCCGAGACCAAGCTCGGGCGGCGGCGCGGCGCGTTCGATCAAGGAGACGATCCCGTCGGCGGGCGAGATGACCAGCCCCGCACCGAGCGGCGTGACCCGCTCGGGATCGCGGAAGAAGTAGTAGCACCAGACGGTGAGGCCGACGCCGATCCAGCCGAGCGGCTCCCAGATCAGGAAGAGGATCAGGGTCACCACGGCAAAGGCCGCCACGAAGCGCCGCCCTTCGGGATGCATCGGCTTCAGGAAAGTGTCGCGCATGCGCATGGCGTCTGGTCTCCGGATCGTCACTCTGGGCAGCGCGGCTACCGCGCTACCGATACCTTTGCAAGCGAGGCGTCACGTCTCGGGCGCGGTGGCCGTCATCGAGGGGCGCTGCGAGAAATCGGCATACCAGGCCGCCAATCCGTCCCGTCCCTGCCGCCAGTCGCGGTCGCCATGGCGGAAATCGAGATAGCCCAGCGCGCATCCGACGGCGATTTGCCCGGCGTCGATCCGCCCCTTCAGATGGCTGGTCCAGCGCGCCTCGAGCGCGTCGAGCCCGCGCGCGACCTTGGCCCATTGCGCCTCGATCCAGTCGTCCCAGACCAGGCCCTCGGGCCGGAAGCGCCGCTCGTAGACGATCGCAAGCGCCGCCTCGAGAAGACCGTCGCCGGTCGCCTCGAGCGTCAGCACCTCCCAGATCCGGCTCTCGGGATAGAGAGCGCCTCCGGCGCGCGCGTCGAGATACCGGCAGATCACCCGGCTGTCATAGAGCGTCGGGCCATCGGGCCGCACCAGCGCCGGGACCTTGCCGATGGGGTTCACGCCGGTCAGCGCCGCGTCGGGCTCCATCGGCGAGGCGGTGACCTTAACGATCTCGACCGCGTCGGTCTGGCCGGTTTCCTCCAGCGTCACGCGCACCTTGCGCACGAAGGGCGACGGTCCCGCCATCAAGAGCTGCATCATCGCGTCATCCCCTCTGCGCCGGATAAAAATCTTATCTAAGATTTTTATCCGCAGCTTTTAGGAAAGTCGCCGTGCGATAAGAATTTTGTCGCAAAATTCTTAAAGCCCGCCGCGCGTTCACCCGGCCTTGGGATGGGCGGCGGCGTAGACCTTCATCAGGTGCACCGTATCGACCGAGGTATAGGCCTGCGTGGTCGACAGCGAGGCATGGCCCAGAAGCTCCTGGATCGCGCGCAGATCGCCGCCCGCGCTCAGAAGATGCGTCGCGAAGCTGTGGCGCATCGCATGCGGCGTGGCCGTCGCGGGCAGGCCGAGCTGCAGGCGCGCCGCCTCGGTCGCCTTCTGCACATGGCGCGGGCTGAGCGCCCCACCGCGCGCGCCCCGGAACACCGCGAGATCGGGCGCCATCTCGAACGGGCAGAGCGACAGGTATCGCGCCACCGCCTGCCGCGCGACCGGCAGGACCGGCACCAGCCGCTCCTTACCGCCCTTGCCGACAATCCGCAGACTCTCGCCCAGCGGCAGATCGCGTCCGCAGAGGCCCAGTGCCTCGGAGATCCGCAAACCGCAGCCATAGAGCAGCGTCACCACGGCAGCGTCCCGCGCCCCGGCCCAGCCCTTCAGCGACTGCATCTCCACCGTATCGATCATCGCCCGCGCGGCGTTCTCCGAGAGCGGGCGCGGCAGCTTCTTCTGGAACTTCGGCGCGCGCGCCGACAAGACAGCCGTCGGCTCGAACCCGTTCCGCTCGGCGAGCCAGCGATAGAAGCTCTTCACCGCCGAGAGCTTCCGCGCCACCGACCGGGAACTGGCTCCGCCCGCGCGCAGATGCGCCATCCAGGCGCGCATGTCCGAGGTCGTCAGCCGCGACAGCGGCCCAAGGCCTTCTGTCCCGCCGTGATGGTGGGACATGAAGGCGATGAAATCGACGGTATCGGCGCGATAGGCCGCCAGCGTGTTCTCCGCCGCGCCCTTGATCGCGCGGGACTGGTCGAGCCATGTCTCCAGCGCGTCGCGCGCCTGCGGAGAGAGCGCGAGGCTCACGCCAGCCAGCGCCGCATCGACCGCTCGAACACCCCGGCGAAAAAGCCCATGAGATCGGTGCCATGTTGCGGCGTGAACTGATGCGGGTCCTCGGCGCCGAGCACCAGGAGGCCCGGCAGGCGCCCCCGACCGAAATCGAGCCGCAGGCAGGCCTCGGAGCGGATCCATTCGGCCTTTTCGCCGTAGAGCTCCGGATCGCCCGACTGGATCTGGCGCAGCGTGACCACCCGCGACGGCGCGCCGCGCCCGTGATCGACGTAATGCGCGACGAAGCCCGGCACCGCCACGGTCAGGACGTCGCCCAGACGCGCCAGTGCGGCATCGGGTTCGGCCTCTTCACTTTCCAGCACCAGCCGCATCGCGTCCACGCGCAGGATCTCGGCCACCTCGCCGCCCAGGTCGTGTAGGAACGGCTCGAAATCGACCGGGTCGAGCAGCCGCAGGATGGCGCGATGGATCTGGTTGGTGCCCGCGAGGTTCTCGTAGGCGGCGGCGATCACCGAGCGGTGCGTCTCTTCGAGCCGGTCGAGCCGCGCTTCCAGCCGCTCCATGGCGATGCCGCGCAGGTCGATGATATTCGATCCCATCGCGCGCTCGTTCGCAGCGACGAGGGCGCGCATCAGGTCGAGATCCTCGAGCACGATGTCGGGTTTGGCGATGATCGTCTCGCGGAGACGATCGTCGATACGGGTCTGGCTGCTCATGTCGCCCTTTCCGGCCATGTGCCGCCTCTTACGGGCGGCTTTCGGAGTGGCACCGTCTTCTGCGGCGCGCTTTAGAGGGGATCTTGTCCCGCAGCGACGCGCGGGCGTCAATCGCACCAAGCCCGGTTCCGCCGGGCCGGTGTCTTCCGAGTCACTCCTGCCCCAGATAGGCCGCGAGGCTCGGCGGCGGGTCGGCGAGAAGCGCCTCGGTCTCGACCGGCGCCTCGGCGCGACCGTCGGCGACGAGCACGGTCTCGGTCATCTGACGCGCGTCCTTGGGGTCATGAGTCACCAGAAGAACCAGCGCGCCCTGCGCTTTTGCGGTCTCGTCGAGAAGCGCCAGCATCTCGCGTTTCAGCGCGGGTCCGAGCGCCGCAAACGGCTCGTCGAGAAGCCAGACGGGCCGGTCCTGCAAGAGAAGACGCGCGAGCGCCGCGCGGCTCTGCTGCCCGCCCGAGAGCGCCCCGGGCTTGCGCGCGCCCAAGCCCGCAAGCCCGACGCGCTCGAGCGCATCCGAGATGCGCGCGCGCTCTTCCTTCGTGGGCCGGCCGCCCGAGGGCCGGAGCGCCAGGGCGAGGTTCCGGTCGAGATCGAGATGCGGAAAGAGGTTCTGATCCTGGAACAAAACGCCCACGGGCCGCTCCGCAGGCGGGGCGTCGGTGATGTCGCGCCCGTTCCAGATCACTTGGCCGCGGCTGGGCGCACGAAACCCGGCAATCGCGTCCAGAAGCGTCGATTTCCCCGCGCCCGATGGCCCGATCACGGCGATCCGCCCGCCGGACGCGAGATCCAGATCGGCCTCGAGCGCGAAGTCTCCGGCCTCGATCCGCAGGTCCTTCAGCTCAAGCACCGACCCGCCCTCCCCGGTCGAAGAGCCAGAAAAGCGCGAGGCTCGCCGCGAGAAGCAGGAGCGCCGCCGCCTGCGCGTCCTCCATCCGGTAGGAGCCCATCAACCGGTAGACCATGAGCGGCAAGGTCGCGCGGTCGGGATCGGCGAAAAGCGCGATCACCCCCAGATCGCCCATCGAGAGCGCCGCTGTCAGTCCTGCGGCGAAGCCCAGAGGGCGCCGGAGCCGCGGCAGGAACACCCAGCGCAGCCAGGCGAGCGGGTTCAGGCCCAGCGCGGCGGAGAGGCGGCCATAGTCCGCGCGGACGGCCTCGGCCTCGGGGCGCAGGATGCGCAGCGCGAAGGGCAGGCTGACAAGCGCGTTCACCAGCGCCGTCACCGGCAGGGCCAGAACGAAGGGATTGATCACGGGCCGCAGGATCAGGAACAGCCCCGTCCCGAGCACCAGGGGCGACAGCGCGATGCCGAGCAGCCCAAGGAATTCGCCGCGCCGCGTCGCCAGCGGCAAGGCCCAGGCGAGGCAGAGCGCGGTCGAGGCCAGCGCCACCCAGAGCGACTGGAGCGCCGCCTGCCAGACCCCGCCGTCGAGCGATGCGAGCCCCGGCAGACCCGCCAGCGTCACCAGCGCCAAGGGCGTGAGCAGAAACGCCGCCGCCGCGAGGATCGCCACGGCGTCGAGTCCCCGCGCCACCGCGCCCGTGCGTGCCGGCGGCAAGGCGCGGTCCAGACCCGCGCCGAAGCCCGAGCCGGACCCGAGCTTCAGCGCCACGAGGCCCGCCGCAAGCGCGAGCCCCAGTTGCAGAAGCGACAGCGCCGCCGCGCGCCCGAGATCGAACTCGAACCGCACCGCCTGGTAGATCGCCAGTTCGACCGTGGTTGCGCGCGGACCGCCTCCGAGCGTCAGCGCCACGGCGAAGGACGAGAGGCAGATCACGAAGATGACCGCCGCCGCCCCCGGCGCGATGCGCAGGAGCATCGGCGCCTCCAGCACGCGGAACCGGCCCCAGGGCGTCAGGCCCAGCGTCTCGGCCAGGCGCAGCCGTTCCGCGGGGATCGCGAGCCAGCCTTGCAGGATCAGTCGCGTCGCCAGCGGCAAGTTGAAGAACACATGCGCGATCACGACGCCGTGCAGGCCGTAGATCGTCATGCCCGGCAGGCCCAGCGCACCCAGCGCCCGGTTCACCACGCCATTGCTGCCGAACGTGGCGATGAGCCCCAGAACAGCAACGATCACCGGCAGGATGAAGGGCGCGCCAAGAAGCGCCACCAGAAGCCCCCGGCCCGGAAACCGCCGCCGCGCAAGCGCGCGCGCCACCGGCACCGCCAAAGCGACCGAGATCAGCGCCGACAGGGTCGCCTGCCAGAGCGTGAACCGCACCGCCTGGCCTGCGCCGGGGCCGAGCGCGCCGAGCCCCTCGGCGCGCCAGATCACCGCGGCGACCGGTCCAAGCGTCAGCGCCAGGACCAGTCCACCCGCGATTACTGCGAGAGCGCGCGCCGCCATGCCTCGATTGCCTCGGGCGCGCGGTCGGCGGCCGTGTCCTCATCGTAGAAGAGGACGGTTTCGGGAAGATCGAGCGCCTGGAAGCCCTCGGGCCAGTCCTCCTGCGGCAGGGCGGCCGGGAACGACCAGTTGCCGGTCGCGATCATCGACTGGAAGTCGGGCGTCAGGATGAAGTCCATGAACGCCTGCGCCAGCTCCGGCTGGTCGGTGTCCGCGAGCTTCGCCGCCAGCTCGACCATGAAGTAATGCCCCTCGGGGAAGATCGCCGCCTTCTTGGTCCGGTCGTCCTCGGCGATGATGTGATAGGCGGGCGAGGTGGTGTAGCTCAGCACCATGTCCGCTTCGCCATCGGTGAAGAGCCCGTAGCTTTCCGACCAGCCCTTGGTGACGGTCAGGATCTTCGGCGCGAGCTTGGCCCAGGCGGCTTCGGCCTCGTCGCCATAGACCGCGTCCACCCAGAGGACGAGCGCGAGCCCCGAGATCGAGGTGCGCGGGTCCTGGATCACCAGCTTCAGATCGCCCGGCGCCTCGAGCAACGCGTTGAAGCTCTCAGGCGGCGTCTCGATCCGGGTGGCGTCGTAGACGAAGGCCGTGTGCCCGTAGTTGAACGGAAGAAAGATGTCGTCCGACCAATCGACCGGCAGCGTCAGCGGCGCGAGATCCACGCCATGGGGCGCGAAGAGCCCGCTTTCGCGCGCTTTCTTCGTCTCGTCTGTGGTCAGGCCGATGGCCACGTCGGCCTCGGTCCGCGCCCCTTCGAGCAGGAGGCGCGGCAGCAGGTCACCGGGCTTGAACTGCAGGTCGCAGGTGCAGCGGGCCTCGAACATCTCCTCAATCTTCGGGCCGGGGCCCCATTCCGAGGCGAAGTAATCAGGCGAATAGACCGTGAGCACCTCTCGCTCCTGCGCCGCGGCGGCGCTGGCGAAAAGGCATGTCGCGATCAGGGAAAGGGTCCGTGTCATGGCTTTCTCCTATCGGCGACGGATGGGTAAAGCCGGATCAGACCCGTACCTTCCCTCCGCCGGTTCTAACCGGTTCAGGTTCAACGGGTTCGCGCGAGCGCATCTCAGCCTGTCTTCGAGGCACCCCGAGGTATCCCGACAGCTAGCCCCGGAGGCCGCCGCTGGCAAGCCCTGCCCTTGAGCGCGGGCCTCGGCTGGCCTAAAGCGGGCGGCGCAACAGGAGAGCGCACATGAGCTTCAACACGTTCGGCCACGTCTTCCGCGTCACCACATGGGGCGAGAGCCACGGGCCCGCGCTCGGCTGCACGGTGGATGGCTGCCCGCCGGGCGTGGAGATCGACGAGGCGCAGATCCAGCACTGGCTCGACCGCCGCAAGCCCGGTCAGAACAAGTACACGACCCAGCGCCGCGAGCCCGACCAGGTGCGGATTCTGTCCGGCGTGTTCGAGGGCAAGACCACCGGCAGCCCGGTGCAGCTGATGATCGAGAACACCGACCAGCGCTCCAAGGATTACGGCGAGATCGCCGAGACCTTCCGCCCCGGTCATGCCGACATCACCTACTGGCAGAAATACGGCCATCGCGATTACCGCGGCGGCGGGCGGTCCTCGGCGCGCGAAACCGCTGCGCGGGTGGCCGCGGGCGGCCTGGCACGCGCGGCGCTGGCCAAGCTGGTGCCGGGGCTCGTTATCCGCGGCTACATGACCCGGATGGGCGAGCACGCGCTCGAAGGCACCCGCGATCTGGACGAGATCGAGAACAACCCGTTCTGGGTGCCCTCCGCCAAGACCGCCGAGACCTGGGCCGCCTATCTCGATGGGCTCAGGAAGAGCGGCAGCTCGGTCGGCGCCGAGGTCGAGGTCACGGCGACCGGCGTGCCCGCGGGTCTCGGCGCGCCGATCTACGCCAAGCTCGACACTGACCTGGCGGCGGCGATGATGTCGATCAACGCCGTGAAAGGCGTCGAGATCGGCGAGGGCATGGCCGCCGCGCGACTGACCGGCGAGGCCAATGCCGACGAGATCTTCCTTGGCAACGAGGGCGAGCCGGTGTTTTCCTCGAACCACTCGGGCGGAATCCTCGGCGGCATCTCCACCGGACAGGAGGTCGTGGTCCGCTTCGCGGTCAAGCCGACCTCGTCGATCCTGACGCCGCGCGCCTCGATCACCAAGTCGGGCAAGCCGACCGAGGTCGTCACCAAGGGCCGCCACGATCCGTGCGTCGGCATCCGCGCGGTGCCGGTGGGCGAGGCGATGATGGCCTGCGTGCTTCTCGATCACCTGCTGCTCGACCGCGCCCAGACCGGCGGCGAGCGCGGTCAGATCGGCTGAGCCCCTCCGCCGCGCCTAATGCGCGGCGGCCCAGTTCGCCCCCTGTCCGGCATCGACGACAAGCGGCACGTCGAGCCGGATCACCGGATCGGCCGCCCCCTCCATGACCTCGCGCGCGACCGCGATCAGGTCTTCGGTCGCGCCCTCTTCGACCTCGAAGAGCAGTTCGTCATGGACCTGCAGCAGCATCTTCGCGGGCAGGCCCGCAATGGCCGAAGGCATCCGCACCATCGCGCGGCGGATGATATCCGCGGCGGTGCCCTGGATCGGCGCGTTGATCGCCGCACGCCGCGCGAAGCCCGCGCGCGGCCCCTTGGCCGAGATCTCGGGCGTGTGGATCACCCGACCGAACAGCGTCTCGACCCGGTCGTGCTTCTTCGCGAACTCCACGGTGTCGTCCATATAGGCGCGAATGCCGGGGAAGCGCTCGAAATAGCGGTCGATGAAGCCCTGCGCCTCGGCGCGCGGGATGCGCAGGTTGCGCGCCAGCCCGAAGCCCGAGATGCCGTAGATCACCCCGAAATTGATCGCCTTGGCCTGGCGGCGGATATCCGGCGTCATCTCGTCCATCGGCACGTTGAACATCTCCGACGCGGTCGCGGCGTGAATGTCCTGCCCGTCGCGGAACGCTTCTTTCAGAGCCTCGATCCCGGCGACATGGGCGAGGATGCGAAGCTCGATCTGCGAATAGTCGAGACTGACCAGCACCTTGCCCTCGGGCGCGACGAAGGCTTCGCGGATGCGCCGCCCCTCCTCGGTCCGGACGGGGATGTTCTGCAGGTTCGGATCGGTCGAGGCCAAACGCCCGGTATTCGCTCCGGCGATGGAATAGGAGGTATGGACGCGCCCCGTCTCGGGGTTGATGTGCTCCTGCAGCGCGTCGGTATAGGTCGATTTCAGCTTCGAGAGCTGCCGCCAGTCCAGAACCCGCGCCGGGAGATCGTGCTCGGTCGCGAGATCCTCCAGCACGTCGGCGGGCGTGGCATAGGCGCCGGTCTTGCCCTTCTTGCCGCCCTCGAGCCCCATCTTGTCGAAGAGGATCTCGCCAAGCTGCTTCGGCGAGCCCACGTTGAACTTTTCCCCCGCGAGCTCGTGGATCTCGTCCTCGAGCGCCGCCATCTTCTGCGAGAACGCGTTCGACATCCGGCTGAGCGTGTCGCGGTCGACGCAGATGCCCTGCATCTCCATCTCTTTCAGCACCGGCACCAGCGGGCGCTCCAGCGTCTCGTAGACCCGGGTGACGCGGGCGCGGTGCAGCTCGGGCTTCAGGAGCGTCCAGAGCCGCAGCGTGATGTCGGCGTCCTCGGCGGCGTATTTCGTGGCCTCGGCGATGGGCACCCGGTCGAAGGTGATCTGGCTCTTGCCGCTGCCGATCACCTCCTTGATCGGGATCGGCTGGTGGGCGAGGTAGCGCTCCGAGAGCGTGTCCATCCCGTGCCCGTGCAGACCCGCATGCTGGGCGTAGGAGATCAGCATCGTGTCGTCGATGGGCGCGATCTCGATGCCGTGCCGCGCCAGCACCTTGGCATCGTATTTCATGTTCTGGCCGATCTTCAGGACCGCCGGGTCCTCGAGAAGCGGCTTCAGCAGCGCGAGCGCCGCCTCCATGTCCATCTGCCCCTCTTCCAGCGCATCCGAGCCGAAGAGGTCGTCGCTCGACGCGGGCCGGTGCGCGAGCGGCAGGTAGGCCGCCGCGCCCGGCGTCACGCAGAGCGACACGCCGACCAGGTCGGCGCGCATCTCGTCGAGCGATGTGGTCTCGGTGTCGATGGCGAGATAGCCGCGCTCGCGGGCCTCGGCGATCCAGCTCTCAAGCGTCTCGGCATCGCGGATGGTGACATAGGCCTCGGGGTCGATGGCGGGCATCTCGGGCGCGGCGCGCTCGCCGTCGGACGGCGCGGTCGGCTCGGGGATGGTCGGAGCCTCCTCGCCCAGCGCCTCGGCGATGCGGCGCGAGAGAGTGCGGAACTCCATCTCCGCGAGAAAGCCCAGAAGCGTGTCGGGATCGGGATGGCGCGCCTCGAGATCGTCGAGCGTGAACTTGATCGGCGTCTCGCAATGGAGCTGCACGAGCCGCTTCGACAGCTCGATCTGCGCGCGATGCTCGATCAGGGTCTGGCGGCGCTTGGGTTGCTTGATCTCCTCGGCCCGGTCGAGAAGCTCTTCCAGCGTGCCGTATTCGTTCAGGAGAAGCGCCGCGGTCTTCACGCCGATCCCCGGCGCGCCCGGCACGTTGTCAACCGAGTCGCCCGCGAGCGCCTGCACGTCGACCACCCGCTCCGGCCCGACGCCGAACTTCTCCTCGACGCCCTCGCGGTCGATCACGCGGTTTTTCATCGCGTCGAACATCACCACCCCGTCGCCGACGAGCTGCATGAGGTCCTTGTCGGAGCTGACGATCGTCACCTGCCCGCCCGCATCGCGCGCCCGGCAGGCGAGCGTGGCAATGATGTCGTCGGCCTCGTATCCCTCCATCTCCTGGCAGGCGATGTTGAAAGCCTCGGTGGCACGGCGGGTGAGCGGGATCTGCGGGCGCAGATCCTCGGGCATCTCGTCGCGATTGGCCTTGTACTGATCGTAGAGATCGTTGCGGAAGGTGTGGCTGCCCTTGTCGAAGATCACCGCGATATGGGTCGGCGCGTCGCGCCCGTGATCGCGGCCGATATAGCGGCGGAGCATGTCGCAGAAGCCCTGCACCGCGCCGACCGGCAATCCGTCGGACTTGCGGGTCAGCGGCGGCAGCGCGTGGAACGCGCGGAAGATGAAGGCCGAGCCGTCAATCAGATGCAGGTGGGATCCCTTGCCGAAACCGCTCATGTCTCACTCCCGTCGCGCAATCACTGCGCCACGGCTTAGCACATCGCGAAGGAGGGAACAGGCGCGATCAGCCGCCGAAGTCGAAGACCTCGGCGATGGCACCGAAGAAGGCCGCGATGATGATCGCGCCGCAGATCAGAAGCGCGACCTGCCAGGCGAAGGGCAAGGCGATTGCCGCGACCGCCACCGTCGCGGTGGCCGTGGCGGGCTTCCAGGGTTCGCCGCGAACGAGCGCGAAGAGCGCCGTGGCCAGCGCCGCGGCCCCGGCCACCGAGACCGTCATCGCAAGCACGCGGTCGATATCCCAGGGGGCGGCTTCGGGCGGAGGCGCGGCGACGGGTTTGTCGGTCATGCTGCCCCAGGCCGCCTTGAGCGCGCTTCCGGCGAACTCGCCGAGAGAATTGGCCGCGTCGGGCTGGGGGGCGAAGGGGCCGGCGAGGATGGTGACCATCGCAACGGCGATGGCGCCGCAGCCCAAAATCAACGAGAGGGTCGTGGCCACAGGACGAGGGGCAGTCCGTGTCATGGCGTCTCCGGAACCTAAAGACTTGCACGAGGATGGCCGGAACGGCGCCGTGCTGTCAATCTTCTGGGCCGGTGCGCCCGACAGGACCGTGGCTTGCAGAGCGGACTACCGCGCCAAGGGCTGACGTCACGCACGTCTCCACCGCGCGCGGTGCGGCGCGAGGACGACAGAAGCTCGGGTCGGAAACGCGACGCCCGGGAGCGCGAGGGTCAGACCTTGCCCTCGAACTCCTTGTGCACGTATTTCGCGTCGCAATAGCCACATTCGACATATCCCTCGTCGCGGGGAATCTGCAGCCAGACGCGCGGATGACCGAGCGCGCCTTCGCCGCCGTCGCAGGCGACACGCCAGGTCTCGACGATCTTGGTCTCCGGTGCCTCGATGGTCATGGCAGGGTGCCTTTCCTGTCTTCGCGATCTAGATGCGTTATGGGCGAAGGCCGCAGCAGGAGCAAGACACGCCATGGCACGGGACGCGATCCGCATCGAGAGCTTGCGGAAAACCTACGGGGGACAGGGCAAGGCGCCGCCGAAAGAGGCGCTGACGGGCGTCGATCTCGCGGTTCCCGAAGGCTCGGTCTTCGGGCTCCTCGGTCCGAACGGTGCGGGCAAGTCGACGCTGATCAACATCCTCGCGGGTCTCGTGACCAAGACCTCGGGCAAGGTGACGATCTGGGGCTTCGACCAGGACGTGAACCCGCGCCAGTCGCGCGCCTCGATCGGGGTGATGCCGCAGGAGCTGAACCTCGATCCCTTCTTCACGCCGCGCGGCGCCCTGGAGGTGCAGGCCGGTCTCTACGGCGTGCCGAAGGCGCAGCGCCGCTCGGACGAGATCCTGGAGATGGTGGGGCTCTCGGACAAGGCCGAGGCCTATGCGCGGACGCTTTCGGGCGGCATGCGCCGAAGGCTGCTCCTCGCCAAGGCGCTGGTGCACCACCCGCATGTGCTGGTCCTCGACGAGCCGACCGCGGGCGTCGATATCGAGCTGCGCGAGATGCTCTGGGAAAACGTGCGCCGCCTCAACCGCGAGCGCGGCATGACGGTGATCCTGACGACGCATTACCTCAAGGAGGCCGAGGAGATGTGCGACGAGATCGCGATCCTGCACCAGGGCGCGAAAGTGGCGCAGGATTCGACGCGCAACCTTCTGGGTCAGCTCGATGCCCGCACGCTGGTGATCGACCCCGAGGAGGGCGGCGACGCGACCCCCGACGCGCAGGGCGTCGAGACCGAGCGGCGCGAGGACGGCACGCTGGCGCTGACCTATCACGCCAACGACACCTCGGCCGAGGAGGTGCTCGACGCGGTGCGCCGCGCAGGGATCCGCATCCGCGACGTCCGCACCGAACAGCCGGACCTCGAAGACGTGTTCCTGTCTCTCACCCGCGGCGCGCATGGCTGAGCGGGCGCCGGGAGGGGCGCCGCCCCTCTTGGCCTGACGGCCAATTCACCCCGGCGGTATTTGGAAAAAGAAGAAGCGTTAAGAGGCGCTCACGCGGGCTGGAGCATCCGGCCCAGATTGCGGCCGGCGAGGATATGGACGTGCAGATGCGGCACCTCCTGCACCCCGTCGCGGCCCGCATTGGCGATCATCCGGAACCCGCCCTCGGCCACGCCCTCCATCCGGCAGACCTCGCCCACGGCGCGGGTATAGTCGAGGAGCTCGGCATCCGAGGCCTCCTGGGCGAAATGGTCGTAGCAG
Source organism: Litorisediminicola beolgyonensis (assembly GCF_042679605.1). NCBI lineage: Bacteria > Pseudomonadati > Pseudomonadota > Alphaproteobacteria > Rhodobacterales > Paracoccaceae > Litorisediminicola > Litorisediminicola beolgyonensis. Next base: position 207,980 of record NZ_JBHTMU010000001.1, on the reverse strand, counting down.
ACATAGGGGCCTTTCGGGATCACCAGCACATGCGTCGGCGCCTGCGGCTGGATATCGCGGAAGGCGAGGCTGTGGTCGGTCTCGAGCACGGTGTCGTTCGGGACCTCGCCGCGCAGGATCTTGGCGAAGATGTTCTGGTCGTCATAGGCGTAGGCCATCGGGTCCTCCGGCACTCGGTCAGTCGGCAAAGAGATAATGCGTCCGCGCGATATCGAGCGCCTGCTCGCGTTGCAATCCCAGGAAGCGCTCCACCGCCACCGCGTTCTCGTCGGGCGTGTTGACCTCGCGGATGCGCAGGTAATTGTCGAAATCCGCATCGCGGATGCGGTCGCTTTCATGGGTCATGTCGCCGCGGATCGTCGGCAGGAGCCGGTTCAGCGTCTCCTTGGGCGTGCGCTCTCCAGCGAGGCCCACCCGCATCGCGTGGCCGATCAGGTAATCGTCGGAGAACTGGCACTCGATCTCGAGGATGCGCGTCACCGCCCGGTCGCGGCAGAAATCCTCGAGCAGGTCGAGATTGGCCGGATCCATGCAGACCACCAGCCGGTCGGTCTCGTAATAATCGAAGAGCATCCGCATCAGCGCGCGCCGGTGGCGGTGGCGCTTGCCCATCGTCGCCTGGATGCCGCCGAGATCGGGCAGCGCGCAGCTTTCCTCGTTGAAGAGATATTCGATGCAGGGAATGTTTGTCATCTGCCGCACCCGCTCGAGCAGGCGCTTGGCGACATGCCATTTCTTGCACACCACGATCAGGAGCTCGCGCTCGCGTCCGAGCGTCGACTCGGTCTCCCAGAAGCGCGGCGCGAAGCGGCGGCCGATCCGGCCCTTGCCGACCAGGAACTTGTAGAGCGAGGTGCCTTCGTTCGAGATCTGGAAGCGGATGCCCTCGGTCGCGTAGAGCACGCCCAGCCGCCGCTTGAGCTCGGTCGCGCCGGGCGAGATCTTCCGCGCGAAGAGGAAATCCTGGCTCAGGAGCAGATCGTAGTGATCGTTGTAGAACGTCACCGGCATCCCGTAATCGGAAAACATCAGGAAGGTGAGCGTCCGGCTGTCGATCTCGGTCTCGGGCACCAGATGGCGCACCAGCGTCTGGAAGAAGGTCTCGTCGGGGATCCAGGTGGTCGCGAAGAACCGCATCACGTCGCGCCGCCGGTCGCAGAAATCGAGGATCCACTCGATGGTCCGGCGCCTCAGGCACCACCATTGCGAGCCGATCATCACCTCGATATCGGCGGGGATCTCGCGGGTCAGGCCCAGCCGCTTCTGGACCTCGAACATCGCGTAGAAGCGGCGCTTCTGGGTGCGTTCGTTGAACCAGTGGCGATAGATCAGCCGCTCTTCCTTCCAGCCGGTCTTGATCCAGTCGGACTGGAAATAGTCGAAGCTCTCGATGTAGTCGGCCTCTCGCCGATCTAGGAAGTCATGCGCGTATTCCGCCGACTTGATCGCCATGCAATCGCCCGAGAGCATGTAGAAATGGGTGGCGCGCGGGAAGGCCTCGACCGCGGCGCGGATCGCCGAGAGCGAGGCCGCGACGAGGCTCCACTCGCCCCAGCCGCATTTGTGGCGGCGCTTGGCGAAGGTGACATTGGGATTGCCGTTCAGCGCCAGCCGGATCTTGCGATAGGCCGACAAGGGCGCGCGGGCATCGAAATGGATCGCCATGTAATCGCCCACGGCGGTGAGGCTCTCGGCCTGCTTGATGATCGCATCCGGGTCCTTGTGACACAGGAGGATGAAGGCGATTTTTGCCATTACGCGATCAGTCTGCCCTATTTCTGCCTGATTGTTGTATTGATAGAGATGAACAAGCGTTGAATGAACCTCGTTCTTTTGCTTTTTTCAGACGGTGCGCGCGCAGAAGACGCGCCTCGAGCAGGATGTCGGAGGCACGGCCGCTATGGGCTTTCCCGGAACATGGATGACCGAGAGTGAGAGCGTGGTCTACCGCGTGGTGCCGAAATGCGCCTGCTCGACCATCGGGCAGATCATGTATTACTCGGATCATGGGCAGTTCTTCGACGGGGACATTCACGATGCGGAACAGGGCCTGCACAAATGGGCCCGCGAGGACAGCCAGGCGGCGATCAAGGCCAACGTCAAGACGCGCTCCTCCTATGCGTTCACATGTGTCCGAAATCCCTACACGCGCATCCTTTCGTCCTTCTTCGACAAGATCTGCGGCATCCAGCGCAACGGCAAGCGCTACCGCGGCAATCTCGTCCCGCTCCTGATCCAGAAATACGGGATCGAGGTCGGCGGCGACGACGGCAAGGACGAGTTCGACCAGATCAAGAGCTTCCGGCGCTTCCTGCTCTTTGCCCGCGACACCATCCGCTGGCGCCGCCCGATGGAGCCGGACATCCACTGGTCGGCAATGTCGGGGCATGTCTCGACCTTCATCGTCAATGGCGGTCGCTACAACAAGATCTTCTGGACCGAGCAGTTCAACGAGGGCATGCAGGACGTGCTCGACCATATCGAGACGCCGCATCCGGTCGATCTCGCGACGATCCCGCGCTTCAATGAAAGCGAAGGGCACGGGCCGAAGCGCGCCCACCCGGTCGAGGAGTATTTCGACGATCTCGCGATGCATCTCGTCTACGAGATCTACAAGCGCGACTTCGAGCTGTTCAAATACGATTTCGAGAACCCGGGCAACAAGATGCCGGTGGGCGAGATCGACCTCAACGAGGTTCACGCCAAGCTTGGCGACTGAGCGCTAAGGCGCGCCCGCCTCAAGCTGCCCCCTAAGCCCTCAGGCCGCCAGCGCGCTGCGCAGGGTGCTCAGCCACTCGGCATCCTGCGGATCGGGGTCGGGATATTCGACGCTCACCCAGCCGTCATAAACGCTCTCGACCATCGCGGCGTAAAGCCGGGCCTCCTCGGGATGGCCTGGATCGGGCGCGCCGCGGCCGTCTAGACCGGCGATCTGCACATGCGCCGCCCGGTGGCCATGCTCGCGCCAGACGCCCGCGGCATCTCCGTGGATGCGATGCGCGTGCCAGCTGTCGAACTGCAACGCCACGTTGGGCCGGTCGACCGCGTCGAGAACCTCGGCCGCGCGCTCGAAGCTGTTCAGCCAGTAGCCCGGCGCGTCTCCGGGGTTCAGCGGCTCGATGGTCAGCGTCAGGTCCGGCTGCGCATCCGCCGCGGCGCGGAGATTGTCGACCAGCGTGTCGCGCGCGCCGGGCGCGTCGGTCGTGCCGGACATGATGTGCAGCATCGGCGCGCCGCAGGATTTCGCGTAGCGCATCGCCTGTTTCAGCTCCTTGCGGAACGCCTTGGCCTCGCCGGGAACGGCCGCGCGGCCCCGGTCGCCGTGATCCCAGCCCGACACGGGTGTGTTGATCAGGACAAGCGCCAGGTTCGCCCCGTCCAATGCCTCGGCGAAGATCCCCCGCCCCAGATCGTAGGGAAAGAGGCACTCGATCGCGTCGAAGCCCAGCTCGGCGGCGCGGCGCGGACGCTCGAGGACCGGCAGGCCGAACTCCAGAAGCGTGATATTCGCGGCGATCCCCTTCATTCCGGCAACTCCGCCGAGGGGATGACCGGGAAAAACGCGCCGCCCGACCAGAGACCGAACCAGCTGTCGCCTTCGTGCGGGTGATGCGCGCCAAGCTCGACCAGCCGGTAGAAGCTCTTGCGGTCGATCAGCGCTTCGAGGTTGCGGCGGATCAGCACATAAGGCGAGGGCTCGCCGGTCTCGGGGTCGCGCTCGACCCGGATCGGATGGTCGGGCCCGGCGACCGCGACGTCGCCGACATGGGTGGTGAAGGTCAGCACCTGATCCTCGCCTTCGCCCGCGGCCTCCACATCCGTGGCCACGAAAGGCGCGTCCTCGACCGTGATCCCGACCTTCTCGACCGGCGTCACGAGAAAGTAATTCTCGCCTTCTTTCTTGAGGATAGAGGAGAACAGCTTGACCAGACCGAAGCGCCCGATCGGCGTGCCGAGATAGAACCACGTGCCATCGCGGGCGATGCGCATGTCGAGGTCGCCGCAGAACGGCGGGTCCCATTTCTCGACCGGCGGAAGCCCGCGCCTGCCCTCTTTCCGGGCGGCCGCGGCGATCCCCTCTGCCGTCGGCGTCACGGAATTTTGTGTGCTCATTGCTTTTGCCATTTGCGGCTCGGAAGATATGGTCATGCTCTACAACCTAGCAGATAGAGAGGCGCTGTCATGGCCGAGGACGATCTGGTCGCAGAAATCGAGGCGCTCGAAGCCAAGCTGGCGGATGCCAAGGCGGCCATCACCAAGCGGTTCATCGGGCAGGAACGCGTGGTCGACCTCACCCTCTCGGCGCTGCTTTGCGGGGGCCACGCGCTCCTGATCGGCCTTCCGGGTCTCGGCAAGACGCGGCTCGTCGAGACGCTCTCGACGGTGATGGGGATCGATGGCAACCGGGTGCAGTTCACGCCCGACCTGATGCCCGCGGACATCCTCGGCTCGGAAGTGCTCGAGACCGGCTCGGACGGCTCGCGCGCCTTCAAGTTCATCCCCGGCCCGATCTTCTGCCAGCTCCTGATGGCCGACGAGATCAACCGTGCCAGCCCGCGCACCCAGTCCGCGCTCCTGCAGGCGATGCAGGAAAAGCAGGTCAGCGTCGCGGGCGAGACCCGCACCCTCGCCGCGCCCTTCCATGTGCTCGCCACCCAGAACCCGATCGAGCAGGAGGGCACCTATCCGCTGCCCGAGGCCCAGCTCGACCGCTTCCTCGTGCAGATCGACGTGGGCTACCCCAACCGCGAGACCGAGCGCGACATCCTTCTGGCCACGACCGGCGTCAGCGACGCGCAGGCGCACCGGGTCTTCGACACCGAAAGCCTGATCGAGGCGCAGGTGCTCCTGCGCCGGATGCCGGTGGGCGACAGCGTCGTCGAGATGATCCTCGACCTCGTCCGCGCCTTCCGCCCCTCCGATCCGTCCTCGCCCGAGCGGGTCCGCGACCTTGTCGCCTGGGGCCCCGGCCCCCGCGCCGCGCAGGCGCTGATGATGACCGTCCGGGCGCGCGCGCTCCTGCAGGGACGGCTCGCGCCCTCGCCCGAGGATGTCATCGACATGGCCCGCCCGGTCCTCGTCCACCGTATGGCGCTCACCTTCTCGGCCCGCGCCCGCGGCGAGGATCTGGGCGAGCTCATCGACAGCGTCAGCGCAGGGCTCCTGCGCACCAAGGCGGCTGCGTGACAGAGCCCCTTCGCCTTCGTCAACGCGCGCAAGAGGAAGCCTCCCGCCTGCCGCCGCTCCTGGCGCGGGCGGAGCATCTTGCGGGCACCGTCCTTCTGGGCGAGCACGGACGGAGGCGCGCCGGTCTCGGCGACGATTTCTGGCAATACCGCCCGCTCATGCCGGGCGACAGCTACCGCGCCATCGACTGGCGCCGCTCGGCCCGTGGCGATGCGCAATTCGTGCGCGACCGCGAATGGCAGATCGCGCAATCGGTGCTTCTCTGGTCCGATCCCGGCGCGTCGATGCGCTTCTCCTCGGACAAGGCGCTGCCAACCAAGTTCGACCGCGCCGGGCTTCTCGCCCTCGCTGTCGCGGTGCTCCTCATTCGCGGCGGCGAACGTGTCGGACTGACCGGCTGGACGCTGCCGCCCCGGCGCGGGCAGCGCCAGATCCTGCGGCTGGCCGAGGCCTTCACCACCGAGGACCCCGAGGACTACCCCGCCCCCGAGGCGCGCGGGATGCTCCCGCATGCGCGGGCGCTGTTCCTGTCGGATTTCATGGGTGACATCGCGCCGGTGGAGGCCGCGCTGACCAAGGCCGCCGATCGCGGCGTGCGCGGCGTGATCTTCCAGGTGCTCGACCCCGCCGAAGAGGTCTTTCCCTACGAGGGCCGCACGATCTTCCAGAGCGTCGGCGGCACACTGGCCCATGAGACCATGAAGGCCGGCGACCTGCGCGCGCGCTATCTCGACCGTCTGGCCGAGCGCAAGGCGCGGCTCGAGACGCTCGCGCGCGCCACCGGCTGGCTCTTCGAGACGCATCACACCGACAAGACCGCACAATCGGCGCTGCTCTGGCTCTGGCGGGCGCTCGACGGGGGACATGGATGACGGTTCTCGGACCTCTCGGTTTCACCGCGCCCTGGCTGCTCCTGGGCCTTCTGGCGCTGCCGATCCTCTGGATCATCCTGCGCGCGGTGCCGCCCGCGCCGATCCGGCGGCTCTTTCCCGGCGTCGCGCTGCTTCTGGGGCTCAAGGACGAGGAACAGGTCAGCGACCGCACGCCCTGGTGGCTCCTGCTTCTGAGGATGCTCGCCGTCGCCGCGGTGATCGTCGGCCTCGCCGGTCCGATCCTGAACCCCGAGGACGAGGGCGAGGCCGCGGGCTCCGCGCCGCTTCTGGTGCTCATGGACGCGAGCTGGGCCTCGGCCAATGACTGGTCGTCCCGGATCGACGCGCTCGACGCGCTTCTGGCCGAGGCCGGTCGTCAGGACCGTCCCGTCGCCCTCCTGCGCCTGACCGCGCCCGAAGCCCCGCAATTCCAGGCGGCTGGCACCTGGCAATCGCGGCTCACCGGTCTCGCCCCCCTGCCCTGGCAGCCCTCGGACGAGATGATGGCCGAGGCCGCCGCGCTTCTGCCCGACGAGGGCTTCGACAGCTACTGGTTCTCCGACGGGCTCGCACGCGACAGCCGCGAAGCGCTTCTGACGACGCTGGAAGACCGCGGCCGCGTCACAGTCTTCGAAAGCCCGCGCCCGCTCTACGGCCTGCATCCCGCGCGTTTCGAGGATGGCGAAGTGGCGCTGACGCTGCGCCGCCTGCGGGACGGGATCGCCCGCGAGGTCACGGTTCTGGCGCAGGGTCTCGACCCGGCGGGCAATCCCGCCACGCTCGACCGCGCCACGCTGGCCTTCACCGCCGACGATCTCGCCGCCACCGCCACGCTCGACCTGCCCGCCGAGCTGCGCGCCCGCGTCACCCGGTTCGAGGTCGAGGCCGCCTCGAGCGCGGGCGCCATCACGCTGCCGGACGATTCGCTCCGCCGCCGCGAGGTCGCGCTGATCGCCGGGACCGAGGACCGCGAAGGGCTCGAACTGCTGTCGCCGCTCCACTATCTCGAGCGCGCGCTCGAGCCGACCGCCGATCTGATCGGCGGCGGCATTCTCGACGTGCTCCCCGCCAATCCCGACGTGATCGTCCTGGCCGATGTCGCCACCATCTTCGGCGGCGAGGCCGAGGCGCTGACCGACTGGATCGAAAGCGGCGGGATGCTTCTGCGCTTCGCCGGTCCGCGTCTGGCGGGCAGCGAGGTCAGCCGCGACGACGAAGACCCGCTCATGCCCGTGCGCCTGCGCGCGGGCGGCCGCAGCGTCGGCGGTGCGATGAGCTGGGGCGAGCCCAAATCGCTTGCGCCCTTCGATGCCGAGAGCCCGTTCTTTGGCCTCGAGGTGCCCGAGGACGTGACCGTCACCGCGCAGGTCATGGCCCAGCCCGACCCGACGCTCGCCAGCCGGGTGATCGCGCAGCTGACCGACGGCACGCCGCTCGTCACCCGCAAGCGCATGGGTGCAGGTCAGGTGGTGCTCGTGCATGTCACCGCCAATGCCGAATGGTCCTCGCTGCCGCTCTCGGGTCTCTTCGTGCAGATGCTCGAACGGCTCGCCGTCTCCTCCATGCCCGCCCAGCCCGAGATCGAGGACATGGCCGGCACCACATGGGAGCCGATCCGCGTGCTCGATGCCTTCGGCGAGCTGAGCGATGCCGACGCGCTCCCCGGTGTCTCGGGCGAGATGCTGGTCTCTGCCGCGCTCGGTCCCGATCTGCGTCCCGGCCTCTACCAGGGCGAAGAGCGCAGCCTCGCGCGGAACGTCGTCACCGCCGAGACCGAGCTGCGCCCCGCCCTCTGGCCCGACCGGATCCCGGTCGAGGGCCTCGCCCGCGCCGAGGAACGCCCGCTGGCCGGGTTCCTTCTGGCGCTCGCCATAGCTCTTCTCTTCGCCGACGTGCTGGCCTCGCTCGCCCTCTCCGGTCGCCTGCGCGGCGCCCGGGCCAGCAGTTCCGCGACCGCGGCGCTGGCCCTGATCCTCGCGCTCGGCACGGTCCCCGCGCCCACGCAGGCGCAGGACGACACCTTCGCCATCGACGCGACCTCGGACGTGACGCTCGCCCATGTGCTGACCGGCGACACCCAGATCGACAACCTGGCCGCCGCGGGGCTCAAGGGCCTCTCCGACACGCTCTTCTTCCGCACCTCGGTCGAACCCGGGCCCCCGATGGGCGTCGATCTGGAAAACGACGAGCTGGCCTTCTTCCCGCTCCTCTACTGGCCGGTCACCCCTGACCAGCCCACGCCCTCGGCCGAGGCCTATGCCAAGCTCAACACCTACCTGCGCTCGGGCGGGATGATCCTCTTCGACACCCGCGACGCCGATATCGCGAGCTACGGCGCGTCCTCGCCCAATGGCCGCAAGCTGCAGGAACTGGCCGCGCCGCTCGACATCCCGCCGCTCGAACGCGTGCCGCAGGATCATGTACTGACCCGGACCTTCTACCTGCTCCAGGATTTCCCCGGCCGCTACACCGGCCGCGACGTCTGGGTTGAGGCCGCGCCGCCCGATGCCGAACTGGTCGAGGGCATGCCCTTCCGCAATCTCAACGACAACGTCACCCCCGTGGTGATAGGCGGCAATGACTGGGCCGGGGCCTGGGCGACGGATGCCTCGGGCCTGCCGCTGAACCGTCTCGGGCGCGGCTTCTCCGGCGAGCGCCAGCGCGAGATCGCCTATCGCTTCGGGGTCAATCTGGTGATGCATGTGCTGACCGGGAACTACAAATCCGACCAGGTCCATGTGCCTGCGCTGCTCGACAGGCTGGGCCAATGACCGGCACCATCGTCTTCGATCCGCTCCTGCCCTGGGTGGCCATCGGCGCGCTGGCCGCGCTCGCCATCCTCGGCATCGTGCTGGCGCTCTGGCGCGGGCTCGCGGGCTGGGCGCTCCGCGCCCTGGCCGGGCTGGTGCTTGTCGCCGCGCTGGCGCAGCCCGCCTACCAGGAAGAGGACCGCGCGGCGCTCACCGATATCGTCCTTCTCGTCGTCGACAAGAGCGCGTCGCAAACGCTCGCTGAACGCGCGGGCGTCACCGACGAGGCCGCCGAGACGCTGGAGGCGCGGCTCGCCGCCCGCCCCAATACCGAGTTTCGCCGGATCGAGGTCGGCGATGGCGAGGGCGATGCCGGAACGCTCCTGATGACCGCGCTGACCGAGGCGATGGCCGAAGAGCCGCGCGGCCGCATCGCGGGCATCCTGCTTTTGTCGGACGGCCGGCTGCACGATCTCGAACGCGCCCCCGACCTGCCCGCGCCCATGCATCTCCTTCTGACCGGACAGGAGGACGACTGGGACCGCCGCCTCATCGTCAAGAACGCCCCTGCCTTCGCCATCCTGGGCGAGCCGGTGACGCTCACGCTTCGCGTCGAGGATGACGGCGCCGCGCCGGGCGACACCACCACGCCGCTCGACATCTCGGTCGACGGGGCCGAGCCGCAGCGCTTCACCCTGCCCATCGGCGAGGATCTCGACCTGCCGATCACCCTGCCCCATGGCGGTCTCAACGTGATCGAGTTCACCGTGCCCGAGGCCGAGGGCGAGCTGACCGACCGCAACAACACCGCGCTGGTGCAGATCAACGGCGTCCGCGACCGGCTGCGCGTGCTTCTGGTTTCGGGCGAGCCGCATGCGGGCGGGCGCACCTGGCGCAACCTCCTGAAATCCGACAGCTCCGTCGATCTCGTGCATTTCACCATCCTGCGCCCGCCAGAAAAGCAGGACGGCGTTCCGGTGACCGAGCTGTCGCTGATCGCCTTTCCGACCCGCGAGCTCTTCCTCGACAAGATCGACGATTTCGACCTGATCATCTTCGACCGCTACAAGCGGCGCGGCATCCTGCCCGCGATCTATCTCGACAACGTCCGCAACTATGTCGAACAGGGCGGCGCGGTGCTGATCGCCGCGGGACCCGACTACGCCTCGGCGGATTCGATCTTTCGCTCGCCCCTGGGCGAGGTGCTGCCCGCCGCGCCCACCGCGCGCGTCGTGGACGAGGGCTTCCGCCCAGCGATCACCGATCTGGGCGAGCGTCACCCGGTCACCTCTGGTCTGGCCGGGGAAGACAGCTGGGGCCGCTGGCTGCGCCAGATCGAGGTCGCACCGGGCGAGGACACCGAGGTCGTGATGTCCGGCATCGACGACCGCCCGCTTCTCGTGCTCGACCGCAAGGGCGAGGGCCGCGTCGCGCTTCTGGCCTCGGACCAGGCCTGGCTCTGGTCGCGCGGCTACGAGGGCGGGGGACCGCAGCTCGACCTCCTGCGCCGCCTCGCGCATTGGTTGATGAAGGAGCCCGAGCTCGAGGAAGAGACGCTGATGGCCGAACCGACCGGCCAGACCATGCGCATCATCCGCCGCACCCTCGCCGAAGAGGTCGGCACGGTCACCGTGACCCGCCCCGACGGCACGACCGAGGAGATCACGCTCGACGAGGTCTCTCCCGGCCGCTTCGAGGCGCTCTATCGCGGCCCCGAAATCGGTCTCTATCGTCTCGCGGAAGGCGAGGAAGAGGCCGTTGTCGGCCTTGGCCCCGCCGCGCCGCGCGAGTTCGAGGAAACCATCGCCAGCGGAGACGCGCTGGAGCCCGTGATTGACACGATGCGCGGCGGCGTGCTGCGGCTGGCGTCGGGCGTGCCGTCCTTGCGCGACGTGGGCGAAGGCCGCCCCGCCGCCGGTCGCGGCTGGATCGGTCTCACCCCGCGCGAGGCCTACGAGACCCGCGATGTGCGGCAATTGCCGGTGCTCCCGGCATGGCTCGTACTGCTTCTGGCCTCGGGCCTGACCGTCGGCGCCTGGCTGCGCGAAGGCCGCCGCTGACACGGGACAGCGGGCCGGAAAATCGGCCCGCGCGCCTCAGCGCAATGTCAGGGTAAAGCTCTGCTCGGACCAGCCGTGCTCATGGCAGCGTGCGCGCAGAATCAGCTCGCGCGTCCCGTCGGGCACCATCACCGAGGACAGCGACCGCGTGAAGGGCTGCTCCTGCACATGCGGATGCAGAAGCTCGCGCGTGCCCAGGACCTTGCCCGACACATCCTCGGCCCGCCAGGCATCGGCGTAATTCTCCCAGCCGGTATCGGCATGCTGGACGGTCGCCGAGATCCGCCAGCCCATCCCGGTCTTCGAGGCCTCGCCATCGAGCACCCGCGCCTCGTCGGCGCGCAACGCATGCGCGGACGCGGCGATCATGAGGAGGCAGAAGAGAATCCGTTTCATGTCAGTCACCTTACGCCTTCTCCCCGCGCCGTCTCGTCACTCTTGCGTGTCGGAGCGGCTTTCAAAAGCACTTCGCGCGAATCCGAGGCAAACTCGCGCCGCAGCACCACGATCAGCGTCGCCAGCGTCGCGAGGACCAGCGGCAGCGTGCCGACAAGAAACGCCCCCGAGGCGATCCCGAAATAGACCGAGCGCAGCCCGCGATTGTAGCTCCGCGCCGCGGTCACGTTGATCTCGCCCGCCTGCGCGGCGCGCGGATAGGCGCCGGGATCGGCCGGATCGTTCGGCACCGACGCCATGAGCACCGCGCAATAGCCGAAGAGCCGGTGCGACCAGACAAATTTCAGGAACGCATTGACCGCGAAGACCAGCATCAAAAGGAGCTTCAGCTCCCAGATCACCACCGGCGGCGCGGTGCTGACCAGATCGGCCGCAACCCCGCGCAAAAGGTCGGCATTGCCGATCAGCGCGAAGCCCCCGCCGATGGCGATCATCGAGGCCGAGGCCAGGAACGCGGTGCCCTGCCGCAGATTGCCGACGATCTGGCTGTCGAAGATGCGCGGGTCGCGCGCCACGAAGACCTGCATCCATTCGCGCCGGAACCCGGCCATCAGCCACGAGGTCGAGCGGCGGCGCTCCGGCGGATGCTCGATCAGGAGGCCCGACCCGATCCAGGCCACCCCGAGCAGGATCAGCGCCAGCCAGTCCGCAAGCTGGAAATAGCCCAATGCCGCGAGCCCCTGCTCCATGCCCATCAGAACGGCTTTGCGACCACGACCCAGAGGATCGCGATCACGCCGAAGACGCTGATCTCGTTGAAGATGCGCAGGTAGCGGTCGCTCTCGGTGAAGACGCCGCGCCGGGCCCGCAGAACCAGGCGCCCGGTCCAGGCGTAATGCCCGGCCAGCAAGAGAACGAGCGCCAGCTTCAGCCACACCCAGCCCGGCATCCCCCAGAGACCGCCCAGCCAGAGGCCGGTCCCGAGCGCGATCACCCCAAGCCCCGCCGAGAACCGGTAGAGCCGGATCGTCAGATCGCCCAGGGGTCCGAACGCGCCCAGCCGCTCGTATTCGCGCTTCCAGTAGATCAGCGCGCGGGGCACGGCGAAGATCGAGGTCATCCAGCCCATCACGCAGAGAAGATGTACGATCTTGATCCAGTCCATGGCGCCAAGTGCTGCCCGTCTTCGCGCGGTTGTGCAAGTGTGCCGCACGTGAATCCGGTGGTCAGCGTGGCCCTGTCACCCTAAGCTTACTCTCCGAGGAGGACACGCCATGGAGATGCCGAAACCCGACGCCGCCGTGCTCGCGCGCAAAGCCGAGATCGTGGCGCGCCTGTCCCGCGCCCTGCCAGAGGACGCCGTGATTTCCGACGAGGCCGAGACGCGCGCCTATGAATGCGACGCGCTGACCGCCTATCGCTGCCCGCCCCTGGCCGTGGTCCTGCCAAGCTCGACCGACGAGGTCGCGACGACGCTCCGGATCTGCCACGAGGCCGGTGTTCCGGTTGTCCCGCGCGGCTCCGGCACCTCGCTTGCGGGCGGGGCGCTGCCGACCGCCGATTGCGTGATCCTCGGCGTGGCGCGCATGAACCGCGTGCTCGAGACCGATTACGACAACCGCTTCATCCGGGTCGAGACCGGCCGAACCAACCTGTCGGTCACCGGCGCGGTCGAACAGGACGGCTTCTTCTACGCGCCCGATCCCTCCTCGCAGCTCGCCTGCGCCATCGCGGGCAATATCGCGATGAACTCGGGCGGCGCGCATTGCCTGAAATACGGCGTCACCACCAACAACCTGATGGGCGTGACCATGGTGCTGATGGACGGCACGGTGGTCGAGCTCGGCGGCGCGCATCTCGATGCGGGCGGGCTCGATCTTCTGGGCGTCGTCTGCGGCTCCGAGGGCCAGCTCGGCGTCGTGACCGAGGCCACACTCCGCATCCTGCCCAAGCCCGAAGGCGCGCGCCCGGTGCTGATGGGCTTCTCCTCGAACGAGGTGGCGGGCGCCTGCGTGTCCGACATCATCAAGGCGGGTGTGCTTCCGGTGGCGATCGAGTTCATGGACCGCCCCTGCATCGAGGCCTGCGAAGCCTTCGCCAAGGCAGGCTACCCGATGTGCGAGGCGCTGTTGATTGTCGAGGTCGAGGGCTCGGAGGCCGAGATCGACCACCAGCTCGGGCTGATCATGGAGGTCGCCAGGCGCCATGATCCGGTCGAGATGCGCGAGGCCAAGGATGCCGACGAGGCCGGCCGGATCTGGCTCGGCCGCAAATCGGCCTTTGGCGCGATGGGCCAGATCAACGACTACATGTGCCTCGACGGCACGATCCCGGTCTCGGAACTGCCGCGCGTCCTCAAGCGCATCGGCGAGCTGGCCGATGAATACGGCCTCGGCGTCGCCAACGTGTTCCACGCGGGCGACGGCAACATGCACCCGCTCATCCTCTACAACGCCAACACCCCCGGCGAGCTCGAGAAATGCGAGGCGATGGGCGCCGACATCCTGCGGCTCTGCGTCGAGGTCGGCGGCTGCCTGACCGGCGAGCACGGGGTGGGGATCGAGAAACGCGACCTGATGGCGGATCAATACGCGCCGGACGATCTGGACCTGCAGATGGCGGTGAAGGACGTGTTCGACCCGAACTGGCTCCTGAACCCGGCCAAGGTCTTTCCGCTCGGCGCCTCCGAGGCGCGGCGCGGCCAGAAACTCGCGGCGGAATGAGCGGCAGCGGCCGGCGCAGCGCGCGCGCGACGTCACCCGGAAGGAATTGAGGCCAGAGACATGCAACAGGTGTCGGAGCAAACGGCGACCGCGCGTCACCGTCCGAAAACCGAGGAAGAGCTCGCCGAGCTCATCGCCGGGGCCAACGCGCCGTTCTCGATCCGGGGCGGCGGCAGCCAGGGCGTGGCGCTCGCGGGCGAGGCGGTTCTGGAAACCGGCGGCCTGAGCGGCATCACCCTCTATGAGCCCGGCGCGCTGACGCTCGTCGCGCGCGCGGGCACGCCGCTGTCCGAGATCGACGTCGCGCTCGCCGCCGAGAGCCAGCGCCTGGCCTTCGAGCCGATGGATTGCCGCGCGCTGATGGGCAGCGACGGCGCGCCGACGCTCGGCGGCATGGCCGCCGCCAACCTCTCCGGCCCGCGCCGGGTGCAGGTGGGTGCAGCGCGGGACTTCATGCTGGGCGTCCGCTTCGTCGATGGCAGCGGGCGGATCGTCAAGAATGGCGGCCGGGTGATGAAGAACGTCACCGGCTACGACCTCGTGAAGCTGATGGCGGGCGCGCATGGCACGCTTGGCGTCCTGACCGAGATCGCCCTCAAGGTGCTGCCGACGCCAGAGACGCAGGCCTGCCTGATGATCGACGGGCTCTCGGACGGCGAGGCCGTGGCGGCGATGGCCAAGGCGCTCTCCTCGCCCTACGAGGTCATGGGCGCGGCGCATGTGCCGGAGGGCCCGGGCGGCACACCCGTCACCATGCTCCGCCTCGAAGGCTTCGAGACGCAGGTCAGCTACCGCCTCGACCAGCTCAAAGCCCTGTTCCCCGGCGCGGCGATCCGGGTGGAGCGCGATCCCGATCAGGTCGACACCGGCTGGCGCCGGGTGCGCGACCTCGAAGGCTGGGCCGAGACGCAAGGCGATGTCTGGCGGCTGTCCTGCACACCCTCGGACGCGCCCGGTCTGGTCGAAAAGGCGGCCCCCGAGGCGCATCTCTACGACTGGGGCGGCGGACGGGTCTGGCTGCGCCTGCCCGAGGGCACCGATCTGCGCGCGCGCCTCGGCGCGTTCGACGGCCACGCGACGCTCCTGCGCGGCACCGGCCAGCCGCGCTTTCAGCCCGAGCCCGAGGCCGTCGCTCTCCTGACGCGCGGACTGCGCCAGCGCTTCGACCCGAAGGGCCTCTTTAACCCGGGTCTCATGGGATGAGGACCGACGCGCTCATTCTCGCCTACGGGCTCTGCTTCCTCGCGGGGCCGCTGATCTTCCTGATGGCGCTCCGGGCCGATCCCGGACGCAGCACCGCGCTGGCGCTCGGCATTCTCGTGCTGGCCGCACTGGTGCTGGCCGCCCGGCTCCAGTCGACGACGCCCGCCGCCGCGCTGGCCGCGCTCTGGCTTGCCTGGGTCGGCACCGTGGCGCTTCTGGCGCGGGCCGCCCGCGCCCGGCTCACCGATCCCCGCACCCGGCGCTGGGGCCTTGTCGCGGGACTTCTTGCAACGACCGTGCCGTGGTTCGGCCTGGCCACAGCCCTCTGGATGACCGCCTGATGCAGACGAATTTCACCGAGACCCAACTCAAGGACCCGGACGTCAAGCGCTCGAACGAGGTACTTCGGGCCTGCGTGCATTGCGGCTTCTGCACCGCGACCTGCCCGACCTACCAGGTGCTGGGCGACGAGCTCGACAGCCCGCGCGGGCGCATCTACCTGATCAAGGACATGCTCGAGAACGACCGGCAGCCCGATGCCAAGACGGTGCGCCATATCGACCGCTGCCTGTCCTGCCTCGCCTGCATGACCACCTGCCCCTCGGGCGTGCATTACATGCATCTCGTGGATCACGCCCGCGCCTATATCGAGGAGCGCTATACCCGTCCCCTCCCCGAGCGCGCGCTCCGCTGGGTCCTGGCGCGCATCCTGCCCTATCCCGGGCGCTTCCGGCTGGCCCTGCTCGGCGCCAAGATCGGCCGTCCCTTCGCGCGGCTGATGCCCGATCCGCGGCTGAAGGCGATGCTCGAGATGGCCCCGCGCCGCATTCCGCCGGTCAGCCCCAATGACGACCCGCAGGTGTTCCCGGCGCAAGGCGAGCGCCGCAAGCGCGTCGCCCTGATGACCGGCTGCGCGCAGAAGGCGCTCAACACCGACATCAACGACGCCACCATCCGGCTCCTGACCCGGCTCGGCTGCGAGGTCGTCGTCGCCGAGGGCGCGGGCTGCTGCGGCGCGCTCACCCATCACATGGGCAAGATCGACGAGAGCCACGCCAGCGCCGCCCGCAACATCCGCGCCTGGACGCGCGAGATCGATGGCGACGGGCTCGACGCCATCGTGATCAACACCTCGGGCTGCGGCACGACGGTCAAGGATTACGGCCACATGTTCCGCACCGAGGCCCTAGCCGAGGACGCCGCCCGCGTCTCCTCGCTGGCCCGCGACGTGAGCGAGGTGCTGGTCGAGCTTCTGGAGCCCGCCCATGTCGCGACCGGCAACGAGGCCCGCGACGACATCGCCGGGACCGACGCCGCGCCCGGCCACGGGGTCGCGGCGCCGCCCAAACCCGAGGGCCAGGGCCTGACGGTCGCCTATCACGCCGCCTGCTCGCTGCAGCACGGCCAGAAGATCAAGGCCCATCCCAAGGAGCTGCTGAAGCGCGCGGGCTTCACCGTGGTGGAACCTGCCGACAGCCATCTGTGTTGCGGCTCTGCGGGCACCTACAACCTGATGCAGCCCGCGATCTCGAAAGAGCTCAAGACCCGCAAGCTCGCCACGCTGCATGCACGCGATCCCGACGTGATCGCCGCGGGCAATATCGGCTGCATGATGCAGCTTGCCTCGGGCGCTCAGGTGCCCGTGGTGCACACCGTGGAACTGCTCGACTGGGCGACCGGCGGCCCGAAACCGCCCGCCCTGTTGCGCGCCGGATAAACCGGACAATCGCCCTCGGACGAGTCCCTCCACGGTCGTATTTTCGCCAAACCCGGGCGGTATGTCGCCCGGGAACTCGATAAGGACGAGATCAGTGCGCGACTTACTGGTTCTTCTGGCGGCGGGTGCCTGTCTCGCTGGCTCGGCCGCGGCGGACGGCCTGTTCAGTTTCGGAAATGCCCGCCAGGATTCGGGCTGGGGCGCTGTCGGGCGGCTCGAGATCGCGGGCGACGCCTTCTGCACCGGCGCGATGATCGCGCCCGACCTCGTGCTGACCGCCGCGCATTGCCTCTTCGATGCCGAGACCGGCGCGCCGAGCGATGTCACCGAGATGACCTTCCTCGCGGGCTGGCACTCGGGACGTGCCGCGGCCTATCGGCGGGTGCGCCGCGCGGTTGCCCATCCCGATTACGATTTCAGCGGCAGCGACGGTCCCGGCCGCGTGCCCTTCGACATCGCGCTGCTCGAACTGCAGCACCCGATCCGCAACACCGTGATCGAACCGTTCGAGACCGATCTCCTGCCCGAGATCGGCGACCGGATCGGCGTCGTCTCCTACATGAGCAGCCACAGCGACGCGCCCGTGCTGCAGGAGCTGTGCAAGATCCTCTCGCGGCAGGACGGCTATGTGGTGATGTCCTGCCAGGTGGATTTCGGCTCGTCCGGCTCGCCCGTCTTCTCGTTCGAGAGCGGCCAGCCGCGGATCGTCTCGGTGGTCTCGGCGATGGCGCAGTCCGACGGCGCGCCGGTCTCGCTCGGCACCGCGCTCAACGACCCGGTGGCTCTTCTGAAGGAAGAGCTCGCCCATGCCCGCGACATGGCCGCCCTGCCCGGCACCCGCTCGGTGCGCCCGGGCGATCCGCCCGCGACCAGCGCAAAGGTCCTCAGACCATGATCGCGCCCGCCCGCCTTGTCGCCGCCCTGCTCGCTGCGCTTACCCTCTCCGGCCCCGCAAGCGCCCAGTCCGCGCTCGAGGCGCTCGACCAGCGCGGCAAGATGCTCGGCTGGGAGGGCGTCGGTCGCATCGATCATGCGGGCGGCATCTGCACCGGCACGCTGATCGCGCCCGACCTCGTCCTGACGGCAGCGCATTGCGTCGACCGGCTGGGCCGCGCGCCCTCTCCGGGCCGGGTCGTGTTCCGCGCGGGCTATCATTCGGGCCGCGCCATGGCCGAACGCTCGGTCGCCCGCATCGCCATCGCCGAGGGCTATCTCGGCGACCCGAACGGACGCATCCGCGCCGACATGATCGCCCGCGACGTGGCGCTCCTGAAGCTCGACGCGCCCGTCGCTTCGGCCGAGGCCGACCCGTTCCGCGTCGCCGCGACCGGCACCAGCGGCGACCGCGTCAGCGTCGTCTCCTACGGCCGCGGCCGCGAAGAGGTCCTGTCGCGCCAGGCCGAATGCTCGGTCATCGGACGGTTCGAGGGCGGCGTCCTGGGCTTCGACTGCGACGTCACCTTCGGCTCTTCGGGCGCGCCGGTCTTCGTGCGCGAAGACGGGCGCACCCGCATCCTGTCGATCGTCTCCGCAGGCTCCGAGAATGCCGCCTACGGGATGACGCTGTCGAACACCGTCGCCGCCCTGACCGCGACGATCCGGCAGCCGCTTCCGCCGCCCCGCGTGTCGTCCGGCATGCGCACCGTGACCGCGCGCGGCGCCACGACCTGGCGAACGGTGGGCGAGGACAAGGCCGAGGGCCAGACCAACTGGCGCACCGGCCCCGGCGGCGCGAAATTCGTCCGCCCCGGCGAATAGGCCCGCGCC
Source organism: Litorisediminicola beolgyonensis (assembly GCF_042679605.1). Classification (NCBI taxonomy): domain Bacteria; kingdom Pseudomonadati; phylum Pseudomonadota; class Alphaproteobacteria; order Rhodobacterales; family Paracoccaceae; genus Litorisediminicola; species Litorisediminicola beolgyonensis. Next base: position 189,305 of record NZ_JBHTMU010000001.1, on the reverse strand, counting down.
CGAACGCAGCGATTCCAGGCTCTTGACGGGCCGCCATGCCCTACCCACATAGCGAGTGCCGGGACGCCTAGAGAGGGTCCCGGCATCACGACAGCGCCTGTCCCGACCGGGAAGGCGCGCACAGATTGGTATCGCTCAAAGGAGGATTCCTGCCATGCGCAGCTTCGATCTCGCACCGCTTTACCGGGCCACCGTCGGCTTCGACCAGATCGCCGACCTGATGGACCGCGTGCTGGCCAATGACGTGGCCCAGCCCACCTACCCGCCCTACAACATCGAAAAGACCGCCGACGATGCCTATCGCATCTCCATCGCGGTCGCCGGCTTCTCCGAGGCCGACCTCTCCGTCGAGGTGAAGGATCACGCGCTCGTCGTGTCCGCCCGCAAGACCGAAGAGGATGAGGGCAAGACCTACCTGCATCGCGGCATCGCCACCCGCGCCTTCGAGCGCCGCTTCACGCTGGCCGATCACGTGCGCGTCGTGGGTGCGTCCTATGCCGACGGCATGCTGCATGTCGATCTTCAGCGCGAGATCCCCGAGGCCCTGAAGCCCCGCCGGATCGAGATCGCCAAAGCCGACGCCCGCACCACCCAGAAGGACGTGGTCGACGCCGAGAAGGTGAACTGATCGCCTAACGGCATGACCTAAGACGACAACGCCCCGGCCAGACGGCCGGGGCGTTTTTGTTTTGCAAAATAAGGCCTTGGATCAGACCGACAGGCAGACGTATTTCATCTCCTGGTAGTCATCCATCCCGTGGGTCGAGCCTTCGCGGCCGAGGCCGGACTGCTTGACGCCGCCGAAGGGCGCAACCTCGGTCGAGATGATCCCGGTGTTCACGCCGACAATGCCGTATTCCAACGCCTCGGCCACCTTCCACACGCGGCTCATGTCCTTGGCGTAGAAATAGGACGCGAGGCCGAAGATCGTGTCATTGGCCATGCGGATCACGTCGTCCTCGTCCTCGAACTTGAAGAGCGGCGCGAGCGGACCGAAGGTCTCGTCAGTTGCGAAATCCATCTCCTGCGTGGCGCCGGTCACGATGGTCGGGCCGAAGAAATTGCCGCCCATCTCGTGCTCTTCGCCGCCGAGGATGACCTCGCCGCCCTTCGCCTTGGCGTCGGCGATATGCTCCTGCACCTTGTCGATGGCTTCGCGGTTGATCAGCGGCCCGAGATCGACGCCGTCTTCCAGACCGTCGCCGACCTTCATCGCCGCGACGCGCGCGCGCAGCTTCTCGGCGAAGGCATCATAGACACCGGCCTGAACGTAGAGACGGTTCGCGCAGACGCAGGTCTGGCCGTTGTTGCGGAACTTGCAGGCGATGGCGCCTTCGACCGCCGCGTCGAGATCGGCATCGTCGAACACGATGAACGGCGCGTTGCCGCCCAGCTCCATCGAGCATTTCATCACCTGGTCGGCAGCCTGCTTGAGAAGGATGCGGCCCACCTCGGTCGAGCCGGTGAAGGTCAGCTTTCGCACCTTGTGGTTCTCGCAGAACTCCTTGCCGGTCTCCGAGGCCGAGGACGACGGCACCACGTTGAAGACCCCCGCCGGAATCCCGGCGCGCTCTGCCAGAACCGCGATGGCGATGGCCGAAAGCGGCGTCTCCTTGGCCGGGCGCGCCACGAAGGCACAGCCCGCCGCCAGCGCCGGGCCCGCCTTGCGGGTGATCATGGCGTTGGGGAAGTTCCAGGGCGTGATCGAGGCCGCCACGCCGATGGGCTGCTTCATCACCATGATGCGCTTGTCGCGCTGGTGGCCGGGGATCAGTTCACCGCCCGAGCGCTTGGCCTCTTCGCCGAAGAACTCGATGAAGCTGGCGCCATAGCCGATCTCGCCCTTCGATTCGGTCAGGGGCTTGCCCTGCTCGGCGGTCATGATGATGCCGAGATCGTTCTGGTTCGCCATCATCAGGTCGAACCATTTGCGCATGACCTGCGCGCGTTCCTTGCCGGTCCAGGACGCCCATTCCTTTTGCGCCTCATAGGCTTGGTCGATCGCGTCCGCGACCTGGGCGCGACTCAGGTCGGCCACCTGCGCGATCACGTCGCCGCGCGCCGGGTTGGTCACGTCGAACGTGCCCTTGTCGCCCTCGACCCACTGGCCGCCGACATAGGCGCGGGTTTCCAAGAGGCTGGGATCGTTCAGAAGTTCGGAAAGATTGGTGGTTTGGTCGAGCATGTCGGGTCTCCCGCCTATTTCGGGATGCGCTCATCGGCGCATCTGATACGTCTTGCCCCGTCCTTATCTCGGTCACAAGGGAGAGAAAAGCGATGGACCTGGACGACGCCTATGCCAACCATACCCACATTCCCGGTGCCGATGACTATCCACCGCGCTGGGACGAGGCAGCGCGATCGTTCCGCCAGAGGCTCGGCGCGGTCAACCGCGCCCGTCTGGCCATTCCGTATGGTCCGAAAACGCGCAACGAGCTCGATCTGTTCCTGCCCCTGGGCAAACCCGAGGGTCTGTTGATCTTCGTCCATGGCGGCTACTGGCGGCGCTTCGGTCGCGGAGACTGGTCGCATTTCTCCGACGGCGCGCTTCTCAGCCACTGGGCGGTCGCGATGCCCTCCTACACGCTCTGCCCCGAGGCCACGATCCCCGAGATCACCGACGAGGTCACGCAAGCCGTGATCCGCGCCGCCGAAGAGCTTCCCGACATGCCGATCCGGCTCGCCGGTCACTCGGCGGGCGGCCATCTCGTGGCCCGCATGCTCGAGCCCGGGCGCCTGCCCGACGCTGTCGCAAGCCGTATCGAGGCGGTCATGCCGATCTCGCCCGTCGCCGATCTCGAGCCGCTCCTGCGCACCTCGATCAATGACGATCTGCGCCTCGACGAAGACACCGCGCGGGCCGAGAGCCCGATCCACCAGCCCAAGCCCAAGCGGCCCGTCACCGTCTGGGTCGGCGCCGATGAGCGGCCCGCCTTCCTCGATCAGGCGCGCTGGCTGGCCGAGGCCTGGGACGCACAGCTCGAGATCGAGGACGGCAGACATCATTTCGACGTGATCGACGGGCTCGCCGATCCCGAGAGCGCCATGATGCGTCGGCTTCTGGGATAGGTCGGGGAACGCACCGGCGGGCCTCAGGAGGCTTGTTCACCAAATCTTAGTGTGCGACTGTCTGCATAAGAGCAGATATAGTCAAAACACGACAGGCCCGCCCATGCCCCGCGACCTCCCCGAGGCCCCCGCGCTGTTGCGCGACATCTTCGGATTCGACGCCTTCCGCCCCGGCCAGGGCGAGATCGTCGAGGCGGTCGCCGACGGCCAGAACACGCTGGCGATCATGCCCACAGGCGGCGGCAAATCGCTCTGCTTCCAGCTGCCCGCGCTCATGCGCCCCGGCGTGACGGTGGTGATCTCGCCCTTGATCGCGCTCATGCGCGACCAGGTGAGGGGCCTGCGCGAAGCCGGTGTCGCCGCGGGCGCGCTCACCTCGGCCAATACCGAGGACGAAACCAACGCGGTCTGGGACCAGCTCCGCGACGGCTCGCTCAAGCTTCTCTACCTCGCGCCCGAGCGGCTCGCCTCGACGGGCACGCAGCGGATGCTGGCGCAGGCCGGTGTGAGCCTGATCGCGGTCGACGAGGCGCATTGCGTCAGCCAGTGGGGCCACGATTTCCGCCCCGATTACCTCCGCATCGGCGAGCTGCGCCGGGCGCTCGACGTGCCGCTCGCGGCCTTCACCGCAACCGCCGACCAGGAAACCCGCGACGAGATCGTCACCCGGCTCTTCGACGGCGTACCGCCCAAGAGCTTCCTGCGCGGCTTCGACCGCCCGAACATCCACCTCGCCTTCGCGCCCAAGGACGGCCCCCGCGCGCAGATCCTGCGCTTCGCCGCCGCCCGCAAGGGCCGCTCGGGCATCGTCTATTGCGGCACCCGCGCCAAGACCGAGACGCTGGCCCAGGCCCTCCGCGAGGACGGCCACCCCGCCGTCGCCTATCACGGCGGCATGGAGCCCGATCAGCGCCGCGCCGTCGAGGACCGCTTCGCCACCGAGGACGGTCTGATCGTCGTCGCCACCGTCGCCTTCGGGATGGGCGTCGACAAGCCGGACATCCGCTGGGTCGCCCATGCCGACCTGCCGAAATCCATCGAGGCGTATTACCAGGAGATCGGCCGCGCCGGCCGCGACGGCGCCCCCGCCGAGACGCTGACCCTTTTCGGCGCCGACGATATCCGCCTCCGCCGCGCCCAGATCGACGAGGGCCTCGCGCCGTCTGACCGGCGCGCCGCCGATCACGGTCGCCTGAACGCGCTTCTCGGCCTGGCCGAGGCGCTCGGCTGCCGCCGCCGGGTGCTTCTGGGCTATTTCGGCGAGACCGCCGAGCCGTGCGGAAATTGCGACCTCTGCGACAGCCCGCCCGAGACCTTCGACGGCACCGACGCGGTGCGCAAGGCGCTCTCCGCCGCGCTGCGGACCGGCGAAAGCTTCGGCGCCGGACACCTGATCGACATCCTCACCGGCAACGCCACCGACAAGGTCCGCCAGCGCGGCCATGACGGCCTGCCCACCTTCGGCGTCGGGCAGGAGCTCAAGCGCGGCGAGTGGCAGGCGGTGTTCCGCCAGATCATGGGCCGCGACCTGATGCGCCCCGATCCCGAACGCCACGGCGCGCTGGTGATGACCGAGGCCGCGCTTCCCGTTCTGCGCGGCGAAGAGCAGGTCGAGCTCCGCCGCGACGCGATGGACCGCGCCCGCGACCGCCGCCCGGCGGTCAAGACGCTGGTGGCCGAGGAAGACGCGCCGCTCCTCTCGGCGCTCAAGGCCAAGCGCCGCGCCCTGGCCGAGGCCGCGCGCGTCCCGGCCTATGTGATCTTCCCCGACCGCACCCTGATCGAGATGGCCGAGACCCGGCCCCAGAGCCTCGACGACATGGCCCGGATCGGCGGCGTCGGCGCCAAGAAGCTCGACCGCTACGGCGACGCTTTCCTCGAGGTCATCGCGGGCGCCTCGCCCGAGATGCATCCCCAGCGCCGCAAGCTCGCCGGGCGCGAGGCCGGGTCGCTCTTCGACCGGCTTCTCGAAGCGCAGGCCGCGCTCGCCCGCGGCCCCGACGGCACCGACAAGCCGCTCTCCTGCTCGGCCTCGCAACTCGCCCGCATCGCTGAACATCGCCCCGGCGACACGCAGGCGCTGGCGCTCTATCTCGACACCCGCCGGGTCGAGCGGTTCGGCGATGCGTTCCTCAAGGTGCTCGAGGCCGCCTGACCTGCGGCGCGGCGTCGCTCTGCCCTCGCCCTCGGCGCCCCCTCGCGTTAGATAGCGCCCCGGATGTGAGCAGGAGGATGCGATGCTGGTGGTAATCTCGCCCGCCAAACGGCTGGACTGGAGCGAACGCGCGATCCCGACGACGGCCCCCGCCTTCGAGGAGGACGCGGTGCGCCTGTCCAAAACCATGCGCAACCTGACGCTCGGCAAGCTCAAGGCGCTGATGGATCTTTCCGACGATCTGGCCAAGCTCAATCGTGACCGGTTCCGCGACTTCTCAGACGCGCCCTCGGATGCCGATCTGCGCCCCGCCGCGCTGGCCTTCGCGGGCGACACCTACCAGGGGCTCGACGCGCCGTCGCTCGACGAGGATGCGCTCCACTGGGCGCAGGACCACCTGCGGATTCTCTCGGGCCTTTACGGCCTTTTGCGCCCGCTCGACGCGATCCAGCCCTACCGGCTCGAGATGGGGTCGCGGCTCAAGACCCGCCGCGGCGCCTCGCTCTACGACTACTGGGGCGACACGCTCGCCCGCGCCCTGAACGCCCAGGCCGCCGAGACCGGCACCGACACGCTGGTGAATTGCGCCAGCCAGGAATATTTCGGCGCCGTGCCCGAGACCGCGCTCAAGCTGCGCGTGATCACCCCGCAATTCATGGAGCTGAAGGACGGCAAGGCCCGGATCGTCAGCTTCCACGCCAAGCGCGCGCGCGGCGCGATGGCGCGCTTCATCGTCGAGAACCGCCTGACCGATCCCGAGACGCTCACCGGGTTCGACAGCGGCGGCTATCGCTTTGAGCCCGACATGTCAGAGCCCGACCGCCCCGTGTTCCTGCGCGACGCCTGACACCGCCACCGGCCCGAACCGCTCGAGCGCATCGACAAGCGCGGCGCGGCGCAGCGGCTTGGTGAGCACCAGGTCGACCCCGGCCTCGAGGATCTCGCGCCGGTCGGCGTCGCGCGCATGCGCGGTCACCGCCACGATCGGCACCTTTCCGGTGGGCCCCGCGGTCGCGCGGATGCGCCGCGTCACGTCGCGGCCATCCATCTCGGGCATGGAGATGTCCATGAAGATCAGGTCGGGACAGCGCGACTGCCAGGCAGCGAGCGCCTCGCGCCCGTCATTGGCGACGCGCAGCGCCACGTCATAGCCCGAGATCATCTTTTCGAAGACCTTGCGGTTCGTGCGGTTGTCCTCGGCCAGCAGCACGTCGAGCGCGCCCGGGGTTGCGCCGCTCTCGGGCAGAGCGACAGGGGTCTCGGGATCGCCCGGAGCGGGCGCGCGTTCCGGCAGACCTTCGAGCGCGCGGAACAGCGCGCTGCGATCGGCGGGCCGGTTCAGCGCGGCCTGCAGACGCACGCCGTCGGCGGCAGGCGCCGGTCCGTCCGACAACAGAAGCGCGGGCGCGTCAGCCCCGTCGCGCCGCGCGGATGTCAGCGCGGAGAGCGCGGCGCTGCAATCGCCGCTGCAGGACAGGATCAGCACGTCCCAGGGCCCCGGCGCCATGTCCCGGAACTCGGCCAGCGTGGCGCAGGCCGTCGCTTCGAGCCCGGCGAACTCGAGCTGCGTGAAGAGGATCGAGCGCCCGGATTCCGAGCTCTCCAACACCAGCGCCCGGCGCAGGTAGGAGGGCAGGCTCGCCTGCACGGTCAGCCGCGGCTCGGCCACCGGAAGCGTGACGCGGAAGCCGAAGCACGATCCGTCGCCCGGAACCGAATCCACCCAGATCTCGCCGCCCATCAGCTCGACCAGGCGGCGCGTGATCGACAGCCCGAGCCCCGCCCCGTCATGGCGGCGGGTGCTGTCGCTTTCCGCTTGGGTGAACTCGCCAAAGATGATCCCGAGCTTCGAGGACTGGATGCCGATCCCGGTATCCTCGACCGTGATGTGCAGCGCGCTCTTGCCGCTCGCTTCCTCGAAGCCGTTGACCCGGATCAGCACATGGCCCTCGCGGGTGAACTTGACCGCGTTGTCGACGAGTTTCGACAGAACCTGCTGGAGCCGCGCCTGGTCGCCGCGAAACCGGATCGGCAGGAACATGTCGTAATCGAGCAGGATCTCGATGCCCGCATCCCGCGCCGCGTCGCGATGGGACAGGATCACCTCCTGCACCATCTGTTCGAGATCGAAGGCCTCGTCCGCAAGCTCGATCCGCTCGGCCTCGATATTGGCGAGGTCGAGCACGTCGTCGATCACCGACAGAAGCGCCTGCCCGGAGTCGCGGATGGTCTCGACGCATTTGCGCTGCTCGCCGTCGAGCGGCGCGTCGAGAAGGATCTCGGACATGCCGATCACGCCGTTCATCGGCGTGCGGATCTCGTGGCTCATATTTGCGAGAAAGGCGGATTTGGCGCGGTTGGCGGCCTCGGCCCGCTCGGAGGCGTCCTTCAGGTTGCGCTCGGTGGTCTTGAGCGCGGTGATGTCGACCCTGAGACCGACCCGGGCGCCATCGGTGGTCTCGCGCTCGAAGACGCGGATCCAGGTGCCGTCGGACAGCCGTTCCTCCAGCATGCTCTCGGCCTTGAGGTGCCGCTCCATCCGGTCGGCGAGCCACCCGTCCTCGCGCCCCACCGCATCGGCATATTGGCCGTTCCTGAGCCCGTAGCGCAGGATCTCGGCATAGGAATTGCCCGGAACGATGGCCGGGGCGCTAATCTTGTAGAGCTCGCGATAGCGTTCGTTGCAGGCCAGGAGCCGGTCGTCGGAATCGTAGATGACGAAGCCGTCGGGAAGCTGCTGCACCGCCGACCACATCCGCATCAGCTCGGTCGTGTCGACGAAGATCGACACCGTCTCGCCCTCGGGCGTGCGGCGGTTATGGACCTTCATGTAGGTGCCGTCGAAGAGCCTGAGCGTGAACGGGCGCTGCTTCTCGCTTCGCCAGCCGTCGCGCATCTGCGCGCGCCACCCCTCGGGCGAGGCGTCTTCGGGATCGGCGATGCCCTCGTCGATCAGCGCGTCGATCAGGTCGAACACATGGGTGCCCGGGCCGATATGGTCGAGCCCGCCGAACATCGCGAGATAGGCGCGGTTGGCGAACTCGAGCCGGTCGTGCCGGTCGAAGAGCGCAAAGCCGTCACGGATCGAATCGAGCGCCTTCCAGAGATGGTTTTCCACCGTCTCGATCTTCGTCACCGCATGGTGGAGCTCGGTCATCACGCGGCTGTTTTCGTCGCGCATCGTGTCGACCTGCGCGCGGGTGTTCGAGATCTCGCGACTGAGGCTCTGCGACTGCGCGCCGAGCTGGCGCCGGGCCCGACCGAGCTCGATCCGTTTCTGTTCGAGCGCGCGTTCGGCGGCCAGCCGCGCGCGCCGTTCGCGGGAGAGATCTTCGCCCAGGGACATCGGCCGACCTCGAATCGACAAAAGAAAACGCCCCGGCAGGATTGCCGGGGCGGTGTGAAGATCGCCTTAACGATGTCGGAGCGGGCGGCTCAGAGACGCTCGAAGGCCAGCGCGATGCCCTGCCCGCCGCCGATGCACATCGTCACCAGCGCGCGCTTGCCGTCGATCCGGTCGAGCTCGTAGAGCGCCTTGACGGTCAGGATCGCGCCGGTCGCGCCCACCGGATGTCCGAGCGCGATGGCGCCGCCGTTCGGGTTGACCTTGTCGGTGTCGAGCCCGAGCTCGCGATTGACCGCGATGGCCTGCGCCGCGAAGGCCTCGTTCGATTCGATCACGTCGAAATCGCCGACCGAGAGACCGGTCTTCTCGAGGAGATTGCGCACCGCCGGGATCGGCCCGACGCCCATGACCTCGGGGCGTACACCGGCATGGGCATAGCCCAGGAACTTGGCGCGCGGCTTGAGGCCCGCCGCCTCGGCGGCCCTGGCGGTCGCGAAGACGAGCGCCGCGGCGCCGTCATTGATGCCGCTGGCGTTGCCCGCGGTGACGGTGCCGTCCTTCTGGAAGGCGGGCTTCAGGCCCGCGAGCCGCTCGAGCGAGGTCTCCTTCATGTGCTCGTCGGTGTCGAAGGACACGGTCTCGCGCTTGACCTGCACCTCGACCGGCACGATCTCGGCCTTGAAGCGTCCCTCGTCGCGCGCGGTGGTGGCGCGGTCCTGCGAGGTCATGGCGAAATGGTCCTGATCCTCGCGGCTGATCTGGTGCTCCTTGGCGACATTCTCGGCGGTGACGCCCATATGGCCGGTGCCGAAGGGGCAGTTCAGCGCGCCGAGCATCATGTCGAGGGTCTTGATGTCGCCCATCTTCTGGCCGAAGCGCTGGGCCGGAACGATATAGGGGCTGCGCGACATGCTCTCGGCCCCGCCCGCGAGCACGAACTCCGCATCGCCCAGCATCAGGTGCTGGACCGCCGAAACGATCGCCTGCGCGCCCGAGCCGCAGAGACGGTTGACGTTCATCGCCGGGGTGGTCTCGGGGATGCCCGCCTCCATCGCGGCGGCACGGGACAGGTACATGTCGCGCGGCTCGGTGTTGATCACGTGGCCGAAGGCGACATGGCCGATCTGCCCGCCCTCGACGCCGGCGCGCTCGAGCGCCGCCTTGGCCACGGTCGCGCCGAGCTGGATCGGCGGCACTTGCGACAGGCTGCCGCCGAACGTGCCGATGGCGGTGCGGGCTCCGGACAGGATGACGATGTCTTCGCTCATGGGGTCTCCTCCTCTTCTCCGTCAGTGATATGCGGCGCGACGCGGAAATGTCAGCCGTCCCTTTGCGTCGCCGGGGTCTGGAGGCGCGCCGCAGGACCTCTCGGCCTGGCGGTTTCACGCGTTGGCAGGCCGGAAGGGGCGCTGCCCCTCTTGGCCTGACGGCCAATTCACCCCGGCGGTATTTGGAAAAAGAAGAAACGCATGGGGCGTCCCGCTCAGTCCGGCAGCGGCGCGCGGCGGGTGGCGAGGGTCGATCCCTCGAGCACGCGCACCTCGCGCTGCGGGAAGGGGATCGAGATGCCGTGTTCCTGGAACGCGTCCCAGAGCGCCAGGTAGACATTGCCGCGAATATTGGTGAGGCCGCCGGTGGGGTCGCGGATCCAGAACCTCAGGATATAGTCGACCGAACTGTCGCCGAAGCCCACGATATGGCAGACCGGCGCGCGGTCGGCGAGCACCCTCGGGGTGCCCGCGCAGGCGGCGATGGCGACCTTGCGCACCAGGTGCGGGTCGTCGCCATAGGCGGTGCCGAAATAGACGTCGAGCCGGACGAAATCGTTCGAGTGGGACCAGTTGACCACCTGCCCGGTGATCAGGTCCTCGTTGGGGATCAGGTATTCCTTGCCGTCCCGCGTGGTGATCGAGACGTAGCGCGCGCCCAGCGCATTGATCCAGCCGAAGGTGTCTCCGAGCGAGATCACGTCGCCGGGCTTGATCGAGCGGTCGAGGAGCAGGATCACGCCCGAGACGAGGTTCGAGACCACCTTCTGCAGGCCGAAGCCCAGGCCCACGCCGATGGCGCCCGAGAGCACCGCGAGGCCGGTCAGGTCGACGCCGACGAGCTTGAGCCCCAAGAAGAAGGCCGCGCCGTAGAGCGCGACCTGAAGGATCTTCACCGCCAGAACCTGCATCGAGGGCGAGATGTCCTCGTTGGCGCGGATGCGCGCCGAGGAGGCCGTCGCCACGAAACGCGCCAGCGTGATCAGCACCGCGAGCATCACCGCCGCCTGCAGCACGATCCAGGCCGAGAGGCGCATGTCGCCGAAGCTGATCGCCAGGCTGTCGAGCACGGCGCGGGTCTCTTCGGTCAGGTCGAGAAAGGACAGCGTCACCCAGGTCCAGGCGCCGTAGCGCACCGCGCTGCGCAGCATCGGGTTGCCGATCAGCCGCGTCAGCACCGCGATCAGGAGCCAGGCGAGCGCGAGATTCGCCAGAAGCGCCAGGAGGTAGGAGCGCGATGGCCAGGTCAGCTCGCGCATCACCCAGACCACGCTCCAGATCAGGACCACGAAGACCATCATCCGGACGCGGCGCTGGATCACCACCATCATGCGCATGCGCCATTTCGGCCAGCCCTCGCGGGTCCTGAGCCAGTCGCGCAGGCTCGGCGTGATCCAGTAGGTCGCGACGAGGTGCGCCACGAGGAAGAGCCCCATGGCGATGGCGATCTGGTAGGCGTTCCAGGGCCTCAGGAGTCCCTCGAGGAAGAGCTCGGCATCGGTCGTCAGCCGGGACAGGAGGCGTCCGGCCTGCTGCGCCGGTTCGCTGTCGAGGATTCCTTCGGTGTCCATCTCGGCTCCTTGCCTGTTCGCCGTCGCGATGGTGCGGTCTCTCCGGGCCCGCGTCCAGTCTCTCGCGCATGCCTGCGCCACTGAGGGCGCTTGCGACAGCGCCGCGAAGGGCGTATGTCCGGCGGCACCATGGACCGCATCTTCGATCTCGACGACCGCGTGCGGCTGAACGAGCGCTTCTACGGCGCCACCCGCACGGTTCTCGCCCGCCTATGAGCGCGGGCGGCGCGCCCGCTTTTGCGCGGCCCGCGTCCGAGACGACCCTGCCACACGAGACTTTCACATATCGGGAGAGGACCCATGTCCCCCAAGACGCTCTACGACAAGATCTGGGACGCCCATGTCGTCCATGAAGCCGAGGACGGCACCTGCCTGCTCTATATCGACCGCCACCTCGTCCACGAGGTCACGAGCCCCCAGGCCTTCGAAGGCCTGCGCATGGCGGGCCGCACCGTGCGCGCGCCGGAGAAGACCATCGCCGTGCCCGACCACAACGTGCCGACCACGCTCGGCCGTGAAAAGGGCATCGAGAACGAGGAAAGCCGCATCCAGGTCGAGGCGCTCGACAAGAACGCGCGCGATTTCGGGCTGGTCTATTACCCCGTGACCGATATCCGCCAGGGCATCGTGCATATCATCGGGCCGGAGAACGGCTGGACCCTGCCGGGCATGACCGTGGTCTGCGGCGACAGCCACACCGCGACCCACGGCGCCTTCGGCGCGCTGGCCCATGGCATCGGCACCTCCGAGGTCGAGCATGTGCTGGCCACGCAGACGCTGATCCAGAAGAAATCGAAGAACATGAAGGTCGAGATCACCGGCCAGCTCGCCCCGGGCGTCACCGCCAAGGACGTCGTGCTGTCGATCATCGCCCATACCGGCACCGCGGGCGGCACCGGCTATGTCATCGAGTATTGCGGCGAGGCGATCCGCTCGCTCTCGATGGAAGGCCGGATGACGATCTGCAACATGGCCATCGAGGGCGGCGCCCGCGCCGGCCTGATCGCGCCGGACGAGACCACCTTCGAGTATGTGAAGGGCCGCACCCACGCGCCGAAGGGCGCCCAGTGGGAAGCCGCTCTGAACTGGTGGAAGACGCTCTTCTCCGACGATGACGCGACCTGGGACAAGGTCGTGACCATCCGCGGTGAGGACATCGCGCCGACCGTCACCTGGGGCACCTCGCCCGAGGACGCGCTGCCCATCGACGCCGAGGTCCCCGATCCTGCGAGCTTCGCGGGCGGCAAGGTCGAGGCGGCCAAGCGCTCGCTCGACTACATGGGCTTGACGCCGGGGCAGAAGCTCAAGGATATCGAGATCGACACCGTCTTCATCGGCTCCTGCACCAACGGCCGGATCGAGGATCTGCGCGCCGCGGCCGCGATCCTGAAGGGCAAGAAGATCAAGGACGGTCTCCGCGCCATGGTCGTGCCCGGCTCGGGTCTCGTGCGCGCGCAGGCCGAGGAAGAAGGTCTCGCCGACATCTTCAAGGAGGCCGGGTTCGAATGGCGCCTCGCGGGCTGCTCGATGTGCCTCGCGATGAACCCCGACCAGCTCTCGCCCGGCGAGCGCTGCGCGGCGACCTCGAACCGCAACTTCGAAGGCCGTCAGGGCCGCGGCGGACGCACGCACCTGATGAGCCCGGCGATGGCGGCGGCAGCGGCGGTCACCGGCCGCCTGACCGACGTGCGCGAGATCATGTGACACTGGCGGGCGCGCGCCCCCCGGGACCCACGGGCTCCGGTGGGCGTCGCGCCCAACCGCTCGAAGGAGACGGAAATGGACAAGTTCGAAACACTGACCGGGATCGCGGCGCCCATGCCGCTCGTGAATATCGACACCGACATGATCATCCCGAAGCAGTTCCTGAAGACCATCAAGCGCGAGGGGCTCGGCGTGAACCTCTTCGACGAGATGCGCTATGACGACAACGGCAACGAGATCCCCGATTTCGTGCTGAACAAGCCGCAATACCGCGAGGCCGAGATCCTGGTCGCCGGGGACAATTTCGGCTGCGGATCGAGCCGCGAGCACGCGCCCTGGGCGCTCAAGGATTTCGGCATCAAGGCGATCGTCGCACCCTCCTATGCCGACATCTTCTACAACAACTGCTTCAAGAACGGCATCCTGCCCATCGTGCTGCCCTCCGAAGAGGTCGACATCCTGATGAAGGACGCCGAGAAGGGCCAGAACGCGCGGATGACCGTCGATCTCGAGGCGCAGACCGTGACCTCGTCGGACGGCCAGGTGTTCTCGTTCGAGGTCGACAGCTTCAAGAAGCACTGCCTGCTCGAAGGTCTCGACGATATCGGCCTGACGCTGGCCAAGGTCGACGCCATCGACAGCTTTGAATCCCAGGCCTCCCAGAGCCGTCCCTGGGTCTGAAAACAGCCCCAAGGGTAACTGAAAGATGAACCGCAACGGCACGCCCGTTGCGGTTTTTTTCTGCGCTCCCGCAACATCTTGACGGTGACCACTAGAGCGCCGCACCTCCGCCGCGCGAATGATGCAATCGCGCACCAACTTCGCCGTGAAACCGCCCCGATTGCTGGGATCTTCGGTGAAGGGATTGTCGGCAAGGCGGAAAGACGGCAAAAATTGGGCAAGATTGAGGCAGATCGTCGGAATGGACGATCCTTGGGTGGAACAAGGGAGCGGCATCGAATCGCGCCCGTCCGGACCAGGGGAGCAGGTTTGTGATCATGCGCATGATCAGCGCGGGCGCGAGAGCGCTCCTTGTGGCCTGGGTGGTCGTGCTTCCGGCATTGATGATGCCGGGGCTGTCGGCCGATGCCGCGCAGGTCGCCGCGCTCTTGGGACTTCTCGCCGCGCTCCTGACCTTCATCGAATACGTCTCGATCGTGCCCTCCTTCGTCGAGTTCCGCTCGGCCCCGCCGTTCAACCGGATGCGCTTCCTCACCCTCTTCGCCATCGCCGCCACCGCCTCGGTGCTGGTGCGCAACGCGATCTCGCCGACGCTCTTCGGCGACGCGATGTCGGGCATGGCGGCGCTGGCGGGCCGCGCGCTCGATTTCCCGTTCTCGCCCGTGCGCCTGATGATGCTCCTTCTGCCCGAGGGCACGAAGCCGTCGACCATCGTGCTGATCCGCGACCTCGCCGGGGTGACCTATCTTCTGGCGATGGCCTCGGTCGCGCTCTTCTTCGTGGTCATCAAGCTCATGGGCTGGCCGATCCGGCGCAAGGCATTCAACGTCTGGATCAACCTGCCGCTCTTCGACCCGACGGCGGGCGGCGATGTCCTCTACCGGCTGAAGCGCGATGCCAGCGTTAACGCGGCCTTAGGCTTTCTCCTGCCATTCCTGCTTCCGGCGGTGATGAAGACCTTCGCCGAGGTGGCGATGCCGCTCAGCCTCGTCTCGCCGCAGACCTTGGTTTGGACGATCACCGCATGGGCCTTTCTCTCCGCCAGCCTGATCATGCGCGGCATCGCGCTGATGCGCGTGGCCGAGCTGATCGAGGAAAAGCGCCGCCGCGCCTACGCCCAGACCGAGCATTTCGCGCATGCCTGAGCGCAGCGCTGCTGCTCGCCCTCGCCACTCCGACCCTCGCTGACAGCTTCCGCGCCGCCACCTGGCACTCGCCCCTCACCCGCGACGGACCCGGCCTCTTGGTCCGTGACCTCGACCGCGACGCGCCCGATCTGAGCGCGATCCTCGACGGCATCGCCGCGCTCGACGCCGATCTCCTGCTGCTGACCGATCTCGACTATGACGCGGGCGGTGCCGCGCTCGACCTCGTCCACGACCGCCTCGACACCCGGGGCAGCCCCTACCCCTACAGCCTCAGCCTCCGGCCCAATACCGGGCGCGCCACCGGCTCCGATCGCGACGGCGACGGACGGTTGGGCGAGCCCGAGGATGCCGAGGCCTGGGGCCGCTTCGCCGGACAGGGCGGCATGGCGCTCCTGTCGCGCGTCCCGCTCACGCTCCTCGCCGATTTCACCGATCTCCGCTGGTCCGATCTGCCCGAGACCCGCCTCTCGCCCGAGGATCCAGCGCCCGACACACGCCGCCTCTCCACCGGCGGCCATTGGGTGATCGAGGCGCGGACGCCACGCGGCCCGCTGATCCTCCTCGCCTTCCACGCCACGCCGCCGGTCTTCGACGGTCCCGAGGACCGCAATGGCCGACGCAACTCCGACGAGATTGCGCTCTGGCGCCACTGGCTCGACGGCCGTCTCGGCCCCCGCCCCGACGCGCCGGTCCTCATCCTCGGAAACGCCAATCTCGACCCCGACCGTGGCGAGGGCCTGCGCTCCGAGATCGCCGCGCTCCTCAGCCATCCCGCGCTCACCGACCCGCTCGCCGGTCGCGCCACCGTCGACTGGACCGCGCTCGGCCTCGGAGAGATGCGCGTCAGCTACGTCCTGCCCGACGCCGCGCTCCGCGTGACCGATACGGGCACCACCCCGCCAGCCGACAACGCCGGACCCCATCGGCCGGTCTGGGTCGACCTCCTGCTTCCTTGACCTCGACGGGCGGCTCGCATACCGCTCCGGCGATCACGATCAACTCGAGGACAGCGCCCCATGAGCACCTTTTCGCTTCTCATCCTGCCCGGTGACGGCATCGGCCCCGAGGTCATGGCCGAGGTCCGCAAGATCATCGACTGGTACGGGGCGAAGCGCGATCTCAGCTTCGACGTGTCCGAGGATCTCGTCGGCGGCTGCGCCTATGACAAACACGGCACGCCGCTGCACGACGACACGATGGCCAAGGCGCAAGAGGTCGACGCGGTCCTCCTCGGCGCGGTCGGCGGCCCGCAATACGACAATCTCGATTTCTCGGTGAAGCCCGAGCGCGGCCTCCTGCGCCTGCGCAAGGAGATGGACCTCTTCGCCAATCTCCGTCCCGCCCAGTGCTTCGACGCGCTGGCCGATTTCTCCTCGCTCAAGAAGGACGTCGTCGCCGGTCTCGACATCATGATCGTGCGCGAACTGACCTCGGGCGTCTATTTCGGCGAGCCGCGCGGCATCTTCGAGGAAGGCAACGAGCGCGTCGGCATCAACACCCAGCGCTACACCGAGTCCGAGATCGACCGCGTCGCCCGCGCCGCCTTCGAACTGGCGATGAAGCGCGGCAAGAAGCTCTGCTCGATGGAAAAGGCCAATGTCATGGAATCGGGCATCCTCTGGCGCGAGGTGGTCACCCGCGTCGGCCAGGATTACCCCGAGGTCGAGCTGAGCCACATGTATGCCGATGCCGGCGCCATGCAGCTCACCCGCTGGCCCAAGCAGTTCGACGTGATCGTGACCGACAACCTTTTCGGCGATCTCCTCTCCGATCTCGCGGCGATGCTCACCGGCTCGCTCGGGATGCTGCCCTCGGCCTCGCTCGGCGCGCCGATGTCCAATGGCCGTCCCAAGGCGCTTTACGAACCGGTCCATGGCTCCGCGCCCGACATCGCCGGTCAGGGCAAGGCCAACCCCATCGCCTGCATCCTGAGCTTCGCGATGGCGCTGCGCTACAGCTTCGACCAGGGCGCCGAGGCCGACCGTCTGGAACAGGCCGTCGAGACCGTTCTGGCGCAGGGCCTGCGCACCGCCGATCTCCTGGGCGAGGAAGGCAAGGTGCCGGTCTCCACCACCGAGATGGGCGACGCCATCATCGCGGCGCTCGACGCCTCGCTCTGATCACTCCTCGCGGTTGCGCCCCCGGCGCAGCCGCGCTTTCTTGAAGAGCCGCCGGTTCAGCCGCACGAACTCGTCGAGCGACGACCCGAGCCCGCCAAGCTCCCGCCCCTTCAGGTACAGAAACCCCATCGTCGCCCCGAACCCCGCGCCGAGGCAGTCGACGATCAGGTCCCACATCGTGTCCTGAAGCCCGTTCTTCTGCATGTTCAGCCCGAAGGTCTGGTCCATCGCGAACTCGAAGATCTCCCAGATCGCACCGATGGACACCGCAAGGCTAAAGGCCATGAAGCCGATGGCCCAGGCGGGCGCGGCATAGCGGTCGCCTTCGAAGAGCATGAAGATGAAGAGAAACCCCAGAAGCCCGAAGCCCACCGCCGATCCGGCGTGCAGGACCACGTCCCACCACCAGTATTTCTCGTAGAAATTGCCGGCCTCGCCCAGGAAGATCGTCGCGAAGATGAAGATCACCGCGGCGGCGAAGAAGCTGACCGGCAGGCGGATGTCGAAGCGCGAGGCGAAGATCGCCGGAAGCATCGACAGGACCAGCGTCGCGACGGCCACGAACAGGGTCGACCAGCGCTGCGTCACCAGCGCAAACAGCGCCTCTCCGACGAGCACTGCCCAAATCGCGAACACCGCGTAATTCCGGCGCTGATCGCGGATCATGTCTGCTTGCTGGCGCTCGTCCATCATCGATCCCATATACACTCTATGACGTCGAACGATCCACAGGCGGATAAGGTCCGCATCGCGAGCTACAATCTTCGCAAATGCGTCGGCACCGACTGGCGCCGCGATCCGCATCGCGCGCTCGACGTGATCGCCGGGCTCGGCGCGCAGATCGTCGCGCTGCAAGAGGCCGACAAGCGTCTGGGCGCGCGCCCCGCCGCCCTGCCCGCGGCACTGGCCCAGGCGCGCGGCTTCGTTCCGGTCGATCACGGCGGCGGCGCCGACAGCCTCGGCTGGCACGGCAACGCCATTCTGGTGACCGCGGAGGTCAGGATCGACGCCGTCCATCGCCTCGACCTGCCGGGGCTCGAGCCCCGCGGTGCGCTCATCGCCGATCTGGTGCACCGAGACCGCCCCTTGCGCGTGGTCGCCACCCATCTCGGTCTCCGCCGCCGCGACCGCCGCCAGCAGGTGGCGCGCATCCGCGACGCGCTCGCGGCGCTCGCCCAGAGGCCAAGCGTCATCCTCGGGGATATGAACGAATGGTCGCCGCGCGTCGGTCTCGAACCGCTCGCGGACTACGAGGTCATCGCCCCGGGCCGCACCTTCCACAGCACCCTGCCCATGGCCGCGCTTGACCGGATCGCGCTCTCGAAGGGGCTCGATCTCGTCGCCGCGGGGGTATCGGATCATCCCCTGGCGCGGCGCGCCTCGGATCATCTGCCGATCTGGGCGGAGATCACCCATTCTGCCGAGTACGCCACTTTGACCGCTTGATCTTCCCCGCCCGCCGGGCGTATCGGGCAGACAGGCCTCCGCGCTTTTCTCCTCTTCCAAACGGCGGGCTTCTGTCATGAGCGGCAATGCACGCGGCGCGCTTCTCGCGCTCCTGTCCTTTGGGCTCTACGCCCTCCACGACGTGATCGTGAAAGCGCTCGGCGCGACCTACAGCCCGTTCCAGATCGTGTTCTTCTCGGTGCTGTTCGGCTTCCCGCTGGTCACGCTTCTGCTGATCCGCGACGCCGAGCCCGGCACGCTGCGCCCGGTCCATCCGTGGTGGACGCTCACCCGCACGCTGGCCGCGGTCGCGACCGCCGGATCGGCCTTCTACGCCTTCTCGACCCTGCCGCTCAGCCAGACCTACGCCATCCTCTTCGCCTCGCCGCTGATCATCACCGTGCTCTCGGTCCCGATCCTGGGCGAAACCGTCCGCCTCCGCCGCTGGCTCGCCGTCGCAGCGGGCATGATCGGCGTCCTCGTGGTGCTGCGCCCCGGCGCGACCGAGCTTCAGCTTGGCCATCTCGCCGCACTGGTGGCGAGCTTCGGCAGCGCCCTCGCCGCGATCATCGTGCGCCGCATCGGCCAGGACGAGCGCCCCGTGGTGCTGGTCCTCTACCCGATGCTGACGAACCTCGTGGTCATGGCCGCCATCCTGCCCTTCGTCTACATCCCCATGAGCGCGGGCGATCTGGGCCTGACCGCCGCCATCGCGGCCTTGGCCTTCGCCGCCTCGATGGTCGTGATCGCCGCCTACAAGGCGGGCGAGGCCGTGGTCGTCGCGCCGATGCAATATTCCCAGATCCTCTGGGCCACCTTCTACGGCGCGCTCCTCTTCGACGAGCTGCCCTCGCTCACCACCCTCGCGGGCGTGGCCATCATCGTCACGAGCGGCATCTACATCGTGCTCCGCGAAGGCGGTCAGAGCGCGACCTCGAAGACCCCCGTTCTCGAGAGCCGCTCGCGCCTCGACGACGGCCTCAGCCCCCGCGTCAGCACGCTTCTGCGGCTCTTCAGAAAACAGCCGCCCGACGCGCCCTGAGCCCTTGCCAAACCCGGACGCCTGGGCTAATCGACGCGCCACGGTCGGAGTGTAGCTCAGCCTGGTAGAGCACTGTCTTCGGGAGGCAGGGGTCGTAGGTTCGAATCCTGCCACTCCGACCAATTTTCTCCCACATATCTGCGCGATACGCGATCTCACTGGTCGCGTGCACCCCATGCCCCGTCGCGCGCGGGCATGGCACCGAACGCGCGCCCGGCACGCAGGCGACACCGCGTCTGCGACAGGCGACCGAGTGTCCGAAACTTGACAGGGCCGCCCAAAACGCCGTCTCCTGACGATATTCTTTTTGACGAGACCATTCGTTGCGCCAGAAATTTGTCGTGCCCCTCACACCGGAGCGGCTGGTCCTTTATCTCGGGCTGCTGCTTCTCGCGATCCTCGCTGCCGGGGCCGCGATCATCGTGCTGCGCGCGGGCCTGCCCTATCCCTACCCCACGGGCCCCGCCTTCTTCATCCGCCTCTTCGACCTCGATGCCGAGCGCAACCTGCCGACCTGGTTCTCGTCGAACCTTCTGCTGATCAACGCCGCGCTTCTAGGCCTCTGCGGCGCGACATACACGACCGGACGGCTGTCATGGTGGAGCCTCGCGGCGATCTTCCTGCTCCTGTCGCTCGACGAGAGCGCCTCGATCCACGAGGCCGCCGGGCGCTTCGCCTCGCGCAGCCTCGGCATCGGCGGCGGGCAAACGCAGTTCTGGGTGGTGCTGGCGCTGCCGGTGATCGCACTCCTCGGCGCGGTCTACTGGCGCTTCCTGACCCGCCTGCCCGCGCGCACGCGGCGCCTGAGCATCCTGGCCGGTGCGGTCTACATCTCGGGCGCGGTCGGGGTCGAGGCCATCGGCTGGCTGCAATCGAACACCACCGAGGCCTCGCCGACCGTCTATTCCTGGCTCGCCTTCCTCGAGGAAGCCACCGAGATGACCGGCCAGCTGATCTTCACCTTCACCCTGCTCGATGCCCTGCGCCGCAGCGGCGTCTCCATCCGCTTCGGACCGCCCCGCGACACGGGCAGCGCGCCCTGACCCGTCAGGCGTCGCGTCAGATCACCCGCATTTCGAGTAGCCGCAGGAGCCGCAGGTCATGCAGCCTTCCTGCATGTGCATCTCGTACTGGCCACAGGACGGGCATGCCTTGCCGGGGCGCCCGTCGAGGTTCACCACCATGGCCTTGGGATCGGATTTCAGCCCCATCCCCTCGCCCTCGAGGAACCCGGTCGCGACCAGATGCTGCTCGATCACCCCGCCGATGGCCGCGAGGATCGAGGGGATGTACTTGCCCTTCACCCAGGCCCCGCCGCGCGGATCGAACACCGCCTTCAGCTCCTCGACCACGAAGCTCACATCGCCGCCGCGCCGGAACACCGCCGAGATCATCCGCGTCAGCGCCACGGTCCAGGCGAAATGCTCCATGTTTTTTGAGTTGATGAAGACCTCGAAGGGCCTGCGGCGGCCGCCGACGATGATGTCGTTGATCGTCAGGTAGATCGCATGCTCGCTGTCGGGCCATTTGAGCTTGTAGGTATTGCCCTCCAGCGTCTCGGGCCGGTCGAGCGGCTCGGACATGTAGACCACCTCGGCCCCATCCTCGGCCTCGTGGACAAGCACCGGCGTCTCGGCGGGCTTCTCGGCCTCGCTGACGGTCAGGACCGACCCGGTCACGTCGTTGGGGCGGTAGGTGGTGCAGCCCTTGCAGCCCTGCTCGTAGGCCGCGATGTAGACGTCCTTGAACGCCTCGAAGCTGATGTCCTCGGGACAATTGATGGTCTTCGAGATCGACGAATCCACCCATTTCTGCGCCGCCGCCTGCATCCGCACGTGATCGAGCGGCGACAGGGTCTGCGCGTTGACGAAGTGATCCGGCAGCTCGGCCT
The DNA here is from genome assembly GCF_042679605.1 of Litorisediminicola beolgyonensis. NCBI lineage: Bacteria > Pseudomonadati > Pseudomonadota > Alphaproteobacteria > Rhodobacterales > Paracoccaceae > Litorisediminicola > Litorisediminicola beolgyonensis. Next base: position 167,864 of record NZ_JBHTMU010000001.1, on the reverse strand, counting down.
CCTCGCCGAAGGCGTCGCGGTACAGCTGCACCGCGTAATCGACCACCTCTTCCTCGGTCCGGGTGCCGTCCTTCTGCAGGACCTTGCGCGTGTAGGCATAGGCGAAGACCGGCTCGATCCCCGAGGACACGTTGCCCGCGTAGAGCGAGATCGTGCCGGTGGGCGCGATCGATGTCAGAAGCGCGTTGCGGATGCCGTGCTCGCGGATCGCGTCGCGCACATCCTCGTCCATCATCTGCATCGCGCCCGAGGCCAGGTAGGCCTCGGCATCGAACAGCGGAAACGGCCCCTTCTCCTTGGCCAGCTCGACCGACGCGAGGTAGGCCGCGCGCGCGATCTGGTGCAGCCAGGCCTCGGTCTGCGCCGCCGCGGCCTCGGAGCCGTAGCGCAGGCCCAGCATCAAGAGCGCATCGGCAAGACCGGTGACACCCAGCCCGATCCGGCGCTTGTTCTGCGCCTCGCGCGCCTGTTCGGGCAGCGGAAAGCGCGAGGCATCGACGACATTGTCCATCATCCGCACGGCGGTCGCGACCAGCTGGTCCAGAGCCTTCAGATCCAGCGCCGCGCCCTCCTGGAACGGCTCCGAGACCAGCCGCGCGAGGTTGATCGAGCCCAGAAGGCACGCGCCATAGGGCGGCAGCGGCTGCTCGCCGCAGGGGTTGGTCGCCGCGATGGTCTCGCAATAGGCGAGGTTATTGGCGGCGTTGATCCGGTCGATGAAGATCACGCCCGGCTCGGCGTAATCATAGGTCGCCCGCATGATCCGGTTCCACAGGTCGCGCGCCTGCACGGTGCGGAACACCTTGCCGTCGAAGACCAGATCCCAGGAGCCGTCCGCCTTGACCGCCTCCATGAATGGATCGGTGATCAGGACCGACAGGTTGAACATCCGCAGCCGCGCGCTGTCGGCCTTGGCCCCGATGAAATCCTCGATATCGGGATGGTCGCAGCGCATCGTCGCCATCATCGCGCCGCGCCGCGAGCCCGCCGACATGATCGTGCGGCACATCGCGTCCCAGACATCCATGAAAGACAACGGCCCCGAGGCATCCGCCGCCACGCCCGCCACCGCCGCGCCCTTGGGCCGGATCGTGGAGAAATCATAGCCGATCCCGCCGCCCTGCTGCATGGTCAGCGCGGCTTCCTTCAGCATGTCGAAGATGCCGCCCATCGTGTCGGGGATCGTGCCCATCACGAAGCAGTTGAAGAGCGTCACCGACCGCGCCGTGCCCGCACCCGCGGTGATCCGGCCCGCGGGCAGGTATTTGAAATCCTCGAGCGCGGCGTAGAACCGATCCTCCCAAAGGGCGGTGTCGTCCTCGACCTCCGCGAGCGATCGCGCGATCCGCCGCCAGCTGTCCTCGACACTGCCGTCGATCGGCGTGCCATCCGCCTCTTTCAGACGGTATTTCATATCCCATATCTGTTCTGCGATCGGGGCGGCGAAGCGGCTCATGTCTTATTTCTCGCAGCGTAATGGTCCGCGTAACGCGGGCCGAATGGAGGGATGGGCGCTACGGTTGGACTTGAACCAACAACCTCTCTGCTTTAGCTGTAAGTCGTCCGACAAACGCGCAGAGTGCTCTTCCGCTTGAGCTACGTAGCGTAGAGTTCCCACCTTCACGGTGGGGACTCACTTTATAGCCCCATTCCACAACAGTTTGAAGCGGAAGCGACAAGCACTAGAATATCTTGTGTGAGTGAGGACGAATCTGTGGACAAGATCTGCCACCTTCTGAAACTGAGCGCGGGCACCGAAAGCGTCGAGAGCCTCGCGGACTGGCAGGCCTCGCGCCGCGCCCAGACCGAGGACGGCCTGCCCCGCCATGTCACAAGAATGTGGCCCAAGCGTGAGGACGAGATCCTCGCGGGCGGGTCGATTTTCTGGGTGATCAAGGGCCTCATCCAGTGCCGCCAGCGCATCCGCCGCCTCGACGAGGTGACCGGACCCGACGGCATCCGCCGCTGCGCGCTGGTGCTCGACCCCGAGCTGATCCGCGTCACCCCCGCCCCGAAACGCGCCTTCCAGGGCTGGCGCTACCTCGCGGTAGCCGACGCGCCGCGCGATCTTCCCGCCGCCCGCCGCTCCGAGGACCCGCTCCCGCCGGAGCTCGCCGGCGCGCTGGCCGAGATCGGCGTTCTCTGAGCGCCCGCGCCTCCGCGGCCCGTCCCGGTCACGCCCGCCACATCATCCGCGTGCATCCCCGCACATGCGCTCCGACACCCTGCGCATGGTAATTCCCGCGCGACCGCTTAGCTCTTGTCCGAACAGATCACCCGAAGGACATGCCATGAGCTACACGCCCCCCGAGAAATGGACCTGGGACGCCGAGAACGGCGGACGCTGGGCCAGCCTCAACCGCCCGATCGCCGGATCGACCCACGAGGCCGAGCTGCCGCGCGGCGATCACCCGTTCCAGCTCTACTCGATGGGCACGCCGAACGGTCAGAAGGTCACGATCCTCTTCGAAGAGCTGCTGGCCGCCGGGCATTCCGACGCCGAATACGACGCCTGGATGATCAATATCGGTGACGGCGATCAGTTCGGCTCGGGGTTCGTCGGCCTCAACCCGAACTCGAAGATCCCCGCCCTGCTCGACTGCTCCGGCCCGAAGCCCGTGCGTCTCTTCGAATCGGGCGCGATCCTCATGCATCTCGCCGAGCGCTTCCACGCCTTCCTCGGCGCCCCCGCCGAACGCCCCGAGATGCTGTCCTGGCTCTTCTGGCAGATGGGTTCCGCGCCCTATCTCGGCGGCGGTTTCGGCCATTTCTACGCCTACGCGCCGGAGCCGATGGAATACCCGATCAACCGCTACGCGATGGAGACCAAGCGCCAGCTCGACGTGCTGAACCGCCGCCTGGGCGAGACGCGCTATCTGACAGGCGACAGCTACACCATCGCCGATATCGCGGTCTGGCCCTGGTACGGCAATCTCGCGCTCGGCCGCTCCTACGACGCGGCGACCTTCCTCGACGTGGAGAGCTACGAGAACGTGCAGCGCTGGGCCAAGGAGCTCGACGCCCGCGAGGCGGTCAAGCGCGGCCGCATCGTCAACAAGAGCTCCGGCGAGAACACCCTGCGCGAGCGCCACGCCGCCTCGGATTTCGACGCGCTCTCGCTCTGAGCGACCAAAACGCACGAAAAACGCCCCGCGCCAGAGGCACGGGGCGTCTTTATCCGTAAGACCGAACCGGATCAGTTCAGCGCGGACATCACCGCCTCTTTCGCGTCACCGCCATCCTTGGTGGTCACGCCCTCGAGCCAGCCGCTGACCATGTCAGTGTTCTCCGACATCCAGGCCACGGCCGCATCGCGCGGATCGGCGCCGTCGTTCAGGATCGCGCCCATGATCTCGTTCTCCATCGCCAGCGAGAAGACGAGGTTGTCGAGCAGCGCGCCGACATTCGGGCACTCCTCGGAGAACCCGGCGCGGGTGTTGGTGTAGACCGTCGCGCCGCCGAAATCCGGACCGAACCAGTCGTCACCGCCCGAAAGATAGGTCAGCTCGTAATTGGCGTTCATCGGGTGCGGCTCCCAGGCGAGGAAGACGATGGGCTCCTCGCGCTCGGTGGCGCGGCCGACCTGTGCCAGCATCCCCTGCTCGGAGCTCTCGCGGATGTCGAACTCGCCCAGGCCGAAGGCGTCGGCCTCGATCATGTCGAGGATCAGGCGGTTGCCGTCATTGCCGGGCTCGATCCCGTAGATATAGCCCTCGAGCGCCTCGGAATTGGCCGCGATCGCCTCGAAACTGTCGATCCCCAGCGCGGCTCCGGCAGCATTGGTCGCCAGCGTGTATTTCGCGCCTTCGAGGTTGGCCCCGAGCGTCACGACAGTTCCGGCCTCGCGATAAGGCGCGATATCGCCTTCCATCGTGGGCATCCAATTGCCGAGGAAGACGTCGATATCGCCATCGGCCATGGAGGTATAGGTGACCGGCACCGACAGGACCTTGGTGTCGGTCTCGTAGCCCAGCGCCTCGAGAACGGCGGTGGTGGCGGCGGTGGTCGCGGTGATGTCGGTCCAGCCGACATCGGCAAAGGTCACACTGTCGCAACTGTCCTGCGCGCTGGCGGTGCCAGCGGCAAGGGTCAGTGCGATGGCGGAGGTGATGATGCGGTTCATGTCCGTCTCCCTTCGGATTGTCCGGATATTGTGATGCCGCGCATCATGGCGTTTTTGACTGGTGAATCAACCGCTCAAGAATTTTAGATAAAATTCTTGATCTTGGCCGATACTGCGCTGGGTCCAAGGCTCCCGGCAAACCGCCCTGCGCCGACGACGCAGGGCGCATCTCCGACACCCGGCACGGCCCAAGCCGCCGCGTCGCGCCCGGCCACCGGCTCCAGAATTTTAATTAAATTCTGGAGCTTGCCCGGCATCACGTCAACCAGACCCGCTCAATTCTATCTATTATCCCGCGGCCCCGCGCCCGCGCGTCAGAGCCCGAGCGTCTGAAGAAGCCCGCTCAGCGCCGCGCGCTCCTCATCGGTCTTCCGCGCCACCCGCGAGCGGAAGAGCGTCGCCTGGCTGCGCAGAACCGGCGCGTCCGAGAGGATCTTCAAATGGTTCGCCCGCAGCGTCTCGCCGGTCGAGGTGATGTCGGCGATCGCCTCCGCGGTCAGATTCTTCACCGTGCCTTCGGTCGCACCCTGGCTGTCCACCAGCTGGTAATCCGCCACCCCGCCCGCGCGCAGGTAATCGCGCACCAGCCGGTGATACTTGGTGGCGATCCGCATCCGGAACCCGTGCCGCGCCCGGAACGCCGCCGCCGCCGCGTCGAGATCGTCGAGCGTGTCCACATCCACCCAGGCCGCGGGAACCGCGACCACGAGGTCGGCATGGCCGAAGCCCAGTTCCGCCAGCGGCTCGACCTTCTGGTCCCATTGCACCAGCGTCTCCTGCACGAGATCCGTGCCGGTCACACCGAGATGGATGCGTCCCGCCGCAAGCTCGCGCGGTATCTCCCCCGCCGACAGCAGCACCAGCTCCACCCCCGGCGCGCCCTCGACCGAGCCCGCATATTCGCGCTCCGACCCGGCCCGCGCCAGCGTCACGCCGCGGCTGCCGAACCAGTCGAAGGTCTTCTCCATCAACCGCCCCTTCGAGGGCACCCCGAGCTTCACGCTCATGCCGTGACCTCCAGAAGCAGATCGGGCCGGATCACGCCGCCCACCGCCGGGATCGAGCCGCCACCGCCAAGCCGCGCGGTCAGCGCGTCATAGCGCCCGCCCGTGGCCACCGGCGGCAGGTCCGGCCGCGCCTCGGCGTAGAAACCAAAGACGAACCCGTCGTAATATTCCATCGAGGTCCGCCCGTAGGAGGCCTCGAAATCCAGCGTCTCGACATCGATCCCCTGCGCCGCCAAGGCCTCGATCCGCCGCTCGAACCGGTCGACCGCGACGCCGAGACCCGGCGTGTCCACCGCGAGATCGCGCAGATGCTCCAGGGCGAAGGGGCAGGTCTCCGAGACCGACAGAAGCGCGTCCAGCATCTCCACCTGGCCACGTCCGAGCTGCGGCCCCGAGGCGTCCTCGCGCAGCGCCGCGACCCGCGCCGCGATCTCGTCCTCCGAGCGCAGCCCCACCATCGGCGCCGCCCCGTGCATGGCCATCTGCCCGTCGATCAGCGCCTGCCTCTCGGGCGGCACCGGGCTCTTGCCCGAGAACCGGTCCAGGAGCTGTCGAAACCGACGCGGCCGCCAGATATGCCGCATCAGCGCCGCCCGCCGCGCCTCGGTGGTCTCGAGCCCGGCCACGGCGGCGGTCAGGATGCCGATATCTCCGGTCGCGGCGCGCAGGGGCACCTCCGACAGCGTCTCTGCGAAAAGCGCGAAGACCTCCGCATCCGCCGCCTCTGGGTTCTCGCGGTCGAAGACCTCGTAGCCCACCTGCAGATACTCGCTCGCCCGGCTCGGATCATCCTCCTGACGCCGGAAGACCTCGCCCGCATAGGTGTAGCGCGCGGGCTCGGCGCCCTCCTTCATGTGCATCTCGACCACGGGCACGGTGAAATCCGGCCGGAGCATCTGCTCGCCCCGCGCCGGGTCCTGCGTCACATAGGCCCGCGCCCGGATATCCTCGCCATAAAGATCGAGCAGCGTCTCGGCGGGCTGCAGGATGGCGCATTCGACCACCTCCGCACCCCGCGCCGTGAATCCCTCGCAGAGCGCCCGCGCGGTCTGCCGTGCTGCCCCGAGGCTCATTCCGCGCCGTCCAGCATCGCCCGAAGCCGCGCGACCATCTCGCCGCGCGGCACCTCGAACTGCGAGGGCCGCTCCTTCCACTCCTCGAGCGTCGCGTTCTCGGCGATCTTGGCGCCCAAGACGAGGTCCTTGACCTGCACCACGCCACGCTCGAACTCCTCGCTCCCGGCGATCACCGCGGCGGGCGAATTGCGCCGGTCGGCATATTTGAGCTGGTTGCCGAAATTCTTCGGATTGCCGAGATAGACCTCGGCCCGGAGGCCCGCCGCACGCAGCTCGGCCACCATCGCCTGGTAGTCCGCCATCCGGTCGCGATCCATCACCGTGACCACTACAGGCCCGACCGGGGTCGCACTGATCCGCCCCTTCTCGCGCAGCGCCGCCAGGAGCCGGTCGACCCCGATCGAGACCCCCGTCGCGGGCACCGCCTGCCCGGTGAAGCGCTTGACCAGATCGTCGTAGCGCCCGCCGCCTGCAACCGAACCGAACTGACGCGGACGGCCCTTCTCGTCGGTGATCTCGAAGGTCAACTCGGCCTCGAAGACCGGCCCGGTGTAATAGCCAAGCCCCCGCACGACAGACGGGTCGATCACGATCCGGTCCGGGCCATACCCGCCCGCCTCGAGAAGCCCGGCGATGGTCTCGAGCTCGGCGACACCCTCGGCACCGATCGCGCTCTCGCCGATGGCGGCGCGGAGGTTCGCCAGCGTCTCAGCGGCGCTCTCGCCGCGCGAGGTGAGAAACGCGATCACCGGCTCGGCCTGCGCCTCGGTCAGCCCCACGCCGTCGATATAGGCGCCCGAGGCATCGAGACGGCCCTTGCCCAGAAGCTCGCGCACGCCCGCCTCGCCGACCTTGTCGAACTTGTCGATGGTGCGCAGGACCGCATCGCGCTGAGCCTCGTCCGACAGGCCCATCGCCTCGAGCACGCCGTTCAGAACCTTCCGGTTGTTCACCCGGATCAGGTAATCGCCGCGCGGGATTCCGACCCGCTCCAGCGTGTCGGCGAGCATCGCGCAGATCTCGGCATCCGCCGCCACGGACGGCGCACCGACCGTGTCCGCATCACATTGGTAGAACTGCCGGAACCGCCCCGGCCCGGGCTTCTCGTTGCGCCAGACCGGACCCATCGCGTAGCGGCGATAGGGCGTCGGCAGATCGTTGCGGTGCTGGGCATAGACCCGCGCCAGCGGCGCGGTCAGATCGTAGCGCAATGCCAGCCAGTCGCCGCGGCCCTCGTCATCGGCCTCCTGCCAGGCGAAAACGCCTTCGTTCGGACGGTCGACATCGGGGAGGAACTTGCCCAGCGCCTCGACCGTCTCGACGGCTGAGCTTTCGAGCGCATCGAACCCGTAGGCGTGGTAGACCTCGGCGATCCGCGCCAGCATCTCGGTGCGCTGCGTGACCTCGGCCCCGAAATAGTCGCGGAACCCTTTCGGCGTCTCGGCCTTGGGACGGGGCTGTTTCTTCTGTTTCGCCATGGGATCTCGGCTCGCGCTGATTGCGCGCCTCCTGTAGCCTCCGACGCATCGAGGAGCAACAGGGGCACTGTGACATGAACGACCGGCTGGAACGGCTGGAGGCGCGGGTGGCCGAGCTTCTGCGCGAGGTCGAGGACCTCTCGGGCACCGTCTACACCCAGACCCGCGAGATCGAGCGGCTGACCCGCCATGTCGAGATGCTGCGCCTCCGCGAGGCCCAGCGCGAGGCCGAGGGCACCGGCGGAGTGGTCCTGGGCGACGAGCGGCCGCCGCATTACTGAGCGCGCGCTTGCGTCGCCGCCGGAGTGCGTATTTTCAAAAAGAAGAAGCCCAAAGAGCGCCCGGCCCTGCGCTTCTTCTTTTTCCAAATACGCGACACGACAGAGACGCCGGGCGACCGGCCGGGATGGCGCGCGGACCGCGCCTGTCCGGGGCCCAGCGCGGTCCGCGGGTCTAGAATTCCTGCACTTCGAGGATCCCGTCGAGGGATTTGAGCGCGCCCTTGATCTCGGGATTGACCGGGAACAGCTCGCCCGCGTCGATCTCCACCTCGCCGGGCAGGCTCGGATCGGCGAGGCAGAGCCGGATCGGCCCCTTCCCCGCCTTCGGCATCTGCTGCGCCGCGTTCGACAGGATCGAGGCGATGTTGGGCAGCGCCGCCTCGCTCTCGACCCAGATCTTCAGACCCGCGGTCCCCGCATCCGCGACCGCCGTCTCCACCGGCGCGACCGAGCGGCCCAGCAGCTTCAGCTGGTCGCTCTCCATCGTCGCCTCGACGGTGATCACCACCTTGGCGCCGGTCTCGAGATGCTCGCGGCTTTTCTCCAGCGTCTCGGAGAAGAGCGTCACCTCATAGGCGCCGGTCGGATCGGAGAGCTGGCAGAAGGCAAACCGGTTGCCGCGCGCCGATTTGCGCTCCTGCCGACCCGCGACCGAGCCCGCGAGCTTGGCGATCAGCGGCGCGCGTTCGGCCTTGGCCATCACCTCGTCGAGGGTCAGCACGCCCTTGCGCTTCAGCGCCGCCATGTAATCGTCGAGCGGGTGGCCGGAGAGGTAGAAGCCCACCGCCTTGAACTCCTCGGCCAGCCGCTCGGCGGGCATCCAGTCATTCACCGGCACCAGCCGCGGCTCGGGCAGGTCCTCGCCCGCCTCGCCGAAGAGCGACACCTGCGCCGAGGCTTTCTGCTCGTGGATCGCCGCGGAATAGGCGACGAGCGCATCGAGGCTCTCGAAGACCCGGCGGCGGTTGCCGTCGAGCACGTCGAAGCATCCCGCCCGCGCCATCATCTCGAGCGGGCGCTTGCCCACGCGCTTCAGATCGACCCGCCGCGCCATATCGAAGAGCGTCGCAAAGGGCTTCTCGCCGCGCCCCTCGACCACCAACCGCATCGCGTCGAGGCCGACATTCTTGAGCGCGCCCAGCGCATAGACCAGCGCGCCCTCCTGCACGTCGAAGGTTTCGAGCGAGCGGTTCACGCATGGCGCGACCCAGGGCAGCCCGAGCCCCTTCTTCACCTCTTCGAAATAGACCGCGAGCTTGTCGGTGAGGTGGATATCGCAGTTCATGACGCCCGCCATGAACTCGACCGGATGGTTCGCCTTGAGCCAGGCGGTCTGGTAGCTGACCACCGCGTAGGCGGCGGCGTGGGACTTGTTGAAGCCGTAATTGGCGAACTTCTCGAGAAGGTCGAAGACCTCGGTCGCCTTCTTCTTGTCGACGCCGTTCTCGGCCGCGCCGGTCTCGAACTTGGGGCGCTCGGCGTCCATCGCCTCCTTGATCTTCTTGCCCATCGCGCGGCGCAGCAGGTCGGCGCCGCCGAGGCTGTAGCCCGCCATGACCTGCGCGATCTGCATCACTTGTTCCTGGTAGACGATGATGCCCTGCGTCTCTTCAAGGATATGGTCGATCAGCGGATGCACGCTCTCGATCTCGCGGAGCCCGTTCTTGACCTCGCAATAGGTCGGGATGTTCTCCATCGGACCGGGCCGGTAGAGCGCCACGAGCGCGACGATATCCTCGATGCAGGTGGGCTTCATGCGCTTGAGCGCATCCATCATGCCCGAGCTTTCCACCTGGAACACCGCCACCGTCTTGGCGCGGGCGTAAAGCTTGTAGGTCGCTGTGTCGTCGAGCGGGATCAGGTTGATCTGGTTCTCCGCCCCCGGCGGCGGATCGTAGAGCACCGCCCCTTCGGCCGAGACATGCAGGTCGCGGCCCGATTTGTGGATCAGGTCGATGGCGTTCTGGATCACCGTCAGCGTCTTGAGGCCGAGGAAGTCGAACTTCACCAGCCCCGCCTGCTCGACCCATTTCATGTTGAACTGCGTCGCCGGCATGTCCGAGCGCGGATCCTGGTAAAGCGGCACCAGCGCGTCGAGCGGCCGGTCCCCGATCACCACCCCCGCCGCATGGGTCGAGGCGTTCCTGAGAAGCCCCTCGACCTGCTGGCCATAGGTCAGGAGCCGGTCCACCACCTCTTCGTTGCGCGCCTCTTCGCGGAGCCGCGGCTCGTCGGCCAGGGCCTTTTCGATGGAGACCGGCTTGACGCCCTCGACCGGGATCATCTTCGACAGCCGGTCCACTTGCCCGTAGGGCATCTGCAGCACCCGGCCCACGTCGCGCACCGCGGCCTTGGACAGGAGCGCACCGAAGGTGATGATCTGTCCGACCTTGTCGCGGCCGTACTTGCCTTGCACGTAGCGGATCACCTCTTCGCGGCGGTCCATGCAGAAGTCGATGTCGAAATCCGGCATCGAGACCCGTTCGGGGTTCAGGAACCGCTCGAACAGAAGCGAGTAGCGCAGGGGATCGAGATCGGTGATCGTTAGCGCGTAGGCGACGAGCGAGCCCGCGCCCGAGCCCCGCCCCGGCCCCACCGGGATGTCGTGATCCTTGGCCCATTTGATGAAGTCGGCGACGATCAGGAAGTAGCCCGGAAAGCCCATCCCCTCGATGATCCCCAACTCGAAATCGAGCCGCTTCTGGTAATCCTCGACACTGACCGCATGCGGGATCACCGCCAGCCGCGCCTGCAGGCCCTCGTTCGCCTGCCGCCTGAGTTCCTCGACCTCGTCATCGGCGAAGCGCGGCAGAATCGGGTCGCGCCGATAGGCCATGAAGGCGCAGCGGCGGGCGATCTCGACGGTGTTCTCCAGCGCCTCGGGCAGGTCAGCGAAAAGCGCCGCCATCTCCTGCGGGCTCTTCAGGTAATGCTGCGGCGTCAGCCGTCGGCGCGGATCCTGCTGGTCGACATAGGCGCCCTCGGAGATGCAGATCAGCGCGTCATGCGCCTCGTACATCTCGGTCTTCGGGAAATAGACGTCGTTCGTGGCGACGAGCGGCAGGCCCATCGTATAGGCCATCTCGATATGGCCGCGCTCGCTGAGCTTCTCGGCCTCGGGCAGGCCGCCCTCCTCGGGATGGCGCTGCAGCTCGACATAGAGCCGGTCGCCGAAGATCGCGTGCAGCCGCACCATCAGCGCCTCGGCGGCGCCGCGCGCGTTCTGCCGCAAGAGCCGCCCCACCGGCCCGTCCGGCCCGCCGGACAGGCAGATGACGCCCTCGGAATGCGCCTCCAGCTCGTCGAGCGTGACATGCGGAAGCTCGCCGTCGCCGCGCAGGTAGAGACAGGAGTTGAGCTTCATCAGGTGCTCGTAGCCGGTCTCGTTCTGGGCGAGCAGAACCACCGGCGCGGGCGGTTTCGGGCGCTCGCCCTGCACCGGTTCCGCATAGCGCAGATCCACCTGGCAGCCGATGATCGGCTGCACCCCCGCCCCGGCGGCCGTCACCGAGAATTCGAGCGCGGCGAAGAGGTTGTTGCTGTCGGTCACGGCGACGGCGGGCATGCCCATCGCCTCGCACATTCCTGGCAGTTTCTTCAGCCGCACCGCCCCTTCGAGCAGGGAATATTCGGTGTGGACGCGGAGATGAATGAATCGGGGATCGGCCATGACCACCACGATATGCTGGGGGCGGGTCCGGGAAAAGCCCCATCCCTGCCATTTCCACGGGAGGGCTTTACAGTAGTTTAGTAAATCACTTAGGAATTACAGAAATACCAAACAAAAGGAATCAGGTATATGCGACGGACAGCCCCCCTTCTCCTGGCGAGCCTCATTGCGACATCGGCCGCGGCGTCCGGCCCGGGCGAGCATCCCGAGGTCGAGCATGCCTATCTCGAAGGCGGCGTCATGACCTACGAGGTGTTCGAGAGCGCCGTCTCCCACGTGGATCTCGCCGGATGCCCCGCCGAGTTCGATCCCGACGCGGTCTTCTGCCGGATGGCCCTCAACAACGAGCGCGCGCAGGTCTTCGTCTTCTCCTTCGACGGCAACCAGCCGCTGCTCGCGGTCAAGGCCTACGACCTCGACTCCGATTTTCTGCCGTTCTGAGACCCTGGGGCAGCGCCGCGGGAGCGATCCGGCGGCGCGCCATCACCATCAGATATGTCGGCGGTATTCCGTCAAAATACCCGGCCGCATACGCCGATCCGCACACCTGTAAAAACTTACCCATCCGGCTAAGTTTTCTCGACAGCGCTCACTCCGCAACTTTACATAGCCACATGGCTAACCATCTCGACTCCTTCTTCGCTGCCCTCGCCGATCCGACCCGCCGCGCGGTGATCGAACGGCTCACCGACGGCCCCGCGCCCGTGTCCGAGCTTCACGAGCCGCATGACATGGCGCTGCCGAGCTTTCTCAAGCATATCGCCCGGCTCGAAGACGCCGGGCTGGTCAGCAGCGAAAAGCACGGACGCATCCGTACCGTCCGGATCGAAGCCGCCCCGCTCGCCGAGGCCGAAGATTGGCTCGCGCGACAACGCCGGGTCTGGGAAGGTCGCACAGACCGGCTTCAGGCCCTCGCAGAAGCGCTCGACAGGAGACCGCAATGACCGATTTCGACGACACCCTCGATCTCCGCCTCGAGCGCGTGATCGCCGCCAGCCCCGAGACGCTCTGGCGCTGCTGGACCGATCCCGAGCTGCTCAAGCAATGGTTCTGCCCGCGCCCCTGGAAGGTGTCTCATGTCGAGCTCGACCTGCGCCCCGGCGGCATCTTCCTGACGGCGATGGAAGGCCCCGAAGGCGAGCGCCCCGAGCCCGAGGCCGGCTGCGTCCTCGCCGTCGAACCCGCCCGCCTCTTCGCCTTCACCGACAGCCTCGGACCCGACTACAGGCCCCGCGCCTCGGGCTTCATGACCGCGGTCATCAGCTTCACGCCGGAGGGCACGGGTACGCGCTACGTCGCCCGCGTCCTCCACGCCACGGCAAAGGACCGGCAGGCGCATCTCGACATGGGGTTCGAACAGGGTTGGGGCACCGCGCTCGACCAGCTGGTAGAGCTTGCGACGGGGCTGGAGTAGGCGACGGCCTTTCTTGCCCATGGGCAATTGGGATTTCTGTACAAAACCGCCCCGAAAACCGCAAACCGCGTACAAATCCGCCCCCTCAAACGGCGGGTTCGTACAAAAATCCGGGTCCGCGCCCGATTTTTCCTTGCCAATCGCGAAAGCCAGCGCCTAGCCTCGGTGCCCGGGACATCAGGACGGCCCGCCGCCTTCTACGCCGCATCGAGGGCGCGCATCACCACGGGTTTTCGGTAACGCGGCCGAGCTTTTCACATGGAAATCTGCTTTCTTCTCAATGGAGAGAGTGTGTCCGTCGACGTGGATGACCCGACCGTCACCCTGCTCGACTGGCTGCGCGAAACCCGGCATCTGACCGGAACCAAGGAAGGCTGCAACGAAGGCGATTGCGGCGCCTGCACCGTCATGGTCACCGACGACCGCGGCGCCAAACCACTGAATTCCTGCATTCTTTTCCTGCCGCAACTGCACGGGAAAGCGGTCCGCACCGTCGAGGGCATCGCCGCGCCCGACGGCACGCTCCACCCCGTCCAGCACGCCATGATCGACCACCACGGCTCGCAATGCGGCTTCTGCACACCCGGCTTCATCGTCTCGATGGCCACCGCGCATCTGAACGGCGACACCCGTCATAACGACGCGCTCGCCGGAAATCTCTGTCGCTGCACCGGCTACGCGCCGATCATTCGCGCGGCCGAGGCTGCCTCCGCCGCGCCCCCGCCCGCGCATCTGAGCGACCCGCTTCCATCCGTCGGCGCGCTGGAGCACGCCCCGGAGACGGCGGATCAACTCGCTGAGATATATGCGGAAAATCCCGAGGCGACGCTCGTGGCCGGGGCGACCGATGTCGGGCTCTGGGTCACCAAGGGCTTCCGCGAGATCGCGCCCGCGATCTTCCTCCACCGCTGCCGCGACCTTCAGGACATCGCCGTCACCGACACCGAGATCCGCATCGGCGCGGGCGTCACCATGGACCGCGTCTACCGGCTCATGCAGGAGCATCACCCCTCCTATGCCGAGATGATCCGCCGCTACGGCTCGACCCAGGTCCGCGCCGCGGCCACCCTCGGCGGCAATATCGCCAACGGCTCGCCCATCGGTGACAACCCGCCCGCCCTGATCGCCCTCGGCGCCACGCTCCACCTGCGCAAACGCGCCGACCGCCGGTCCCTGCCGATCGAGGCGTTCTTTCTCGACTACGGCAAGCAGGATCGCGCGCCCGGCGAATTCGTCGAAGCCGTGACCCTGCCGCGCCAGCCCGACCAGCTGAAAGTCTTCAAACTTTCCAAACGCTTCGACCAGGACATCTCGGCCGTCTGCGGCGCGTTCAACCTAGAGATCGCAGACGGCACCGTGACCTCGGCCCGCATCGCCTTCGGCGGCATGGCTGGCATCCCGAAACGCGCCAGCACGGTCGAAGCCGCGCTGACGGGCCGCCCGGCGACGCAAGCCACGCTCGACGAGATCGCCGATGCGTGGGACGCCGATTTCCAGCCGATGTCGGACATGCGCGCCTCTGCCGCCTACCGCCTGAGCGCCGCACGCAACATGCTGGCCCGCGCGCTTCTGACGGAGACAGGCGCGCCCGCAAGCGTCTTGGAGGTGGCCCCATGACCGTCGCCAAGCCGATCCCGCACGATTCCGCGCGCCTGCATGTGACGGGTGAAGCGCTCTATACCGACGATATTCCGCTGCCTCCCGGCACAGTGCACCTGGCCTTCGGTCTCTCTGACATCGCCGCCGGAACGCTCGATGCGCTGGACCTGGCGGAGGTGCTGAGCGCGCCCGGAGTCGTCCTTGCGCTCACGGCCGAGGATCTCGAGCGCGACGCTGATTGCTCGCCCTCGGCGCATGACGAGCCGCTCCTCAGCACCGGCGAGATCCATTATCTCGGCCAGCCGCTCTTCCTGGTCGCGGCCACCAGCCACCGCGCCGCGCGCCGCGCCGCGCGCCTCGCCCACCCCAAGACCACCGCCCGCACCCCGATCCTCAGCGTCGACGACGCGCTCGCCGCGAACAGCCGTTTCGAGGACGGCCCCCGCATCTGGCAGAAAGGCGACCCCGCCACCGCGATTGCCGAGGCCGAGCACCGTATCGAGGGCGAGATCGAGATCGGCGGACAGGAGCATTTCTACCTCGAAGGCCAGGCCGCGCTCGCCCTGCCGCAAGAGGGCGGCGAGATGCTGATCCACTGCTCGACCCAGCATCCCAACGAGATCCAGCACAAGGTTGCCCATGCCCTGGGCCTGCCCATGCACGCCGTGCGGGTCGAGACGCGCCGCATGGGCGGTGGCTTCGGCGGCAAGGAGAGCCAGGGCAACGCGCTCGCCATCGCCTGCGCGCTCGTCGCCCGCCGCACCGGTCGCCCCGCCAAGATGCGCTACGACCGCGACGACGACATGGTCATCACCGGCAAGCGCCACGATTTCCGCATCCGCTACCGCGCCGGGTTCGACAGCACGGGACGGCTGCAGGGCGTCGAGTTCCTGCATCTCTGCCGCTGCGGCTGGGCGCAGGACCTGTCGCTGCCCGTCGCCGACCGCGCGATGCTCCATGCCGACAACGCCTATCACCTGCCGAATGTCCGGATCGAGAGCCACCGGCTGAAGACCAACACCCAGTCGGCCACCGCGTTTCGCGGCTTCGGCGGCCCCCAGGGCATGGTCGGGATCGAGCGCGTCATGGATCACGCTGCGCATGCCCTGGGACTCGATCCGCTCGAGCTGCGTCAGAGGAATTACTATACCGAAGCGACGGGCGGGCAAAGCGCGTCGTTCTCTGCGAGCGCCGCCACGACCCCCGAGACCACCCCGTCGGACGAGGTCGATCTCGCCTCCCGCGGCGCGGCCTCGAGCGTTCCGCCCGGCGCGCCACCCGCTGTCCCGGCCGACACCCAGACCACGCCCCATCACCAGCCGGTCGAGGATTTCGTCCTGCACGACCTCACGGCGCGCCTCCGCGACAGCGCCGGTTACGCCGACCGTCGCGACGCCGTCGCACGATGGAACGCCGACACCCCCCGCCTCAAGCGCGGCCTCGCGCTGACCCCGGTGAAGTTCGGCATCTCCTTCACCCTCACCCATCTCAACCAGGCGGGCGCGCTCGTGCATGTCTACCAGGACGGCTCGGTCCGCATGAACCACGGCGGCACGGAGATGGGACAAGGCCTCTTCCAGAAGGTGGCCCAGGTCGCCGCCGCCCGGTTCGGCCTCCCTCTCGAGGCGGTGAAGATCACCGCGACCGATACCGGCAAGGTGCCGAACACCTCCGCCACTGCGGCCTCCTCCGGCTCCGACCTGAACGGCATGGCCGTCGCCGCCGCCTGCGACGAGATCGCGGGCCGCATCGCCGCGCTTCTCGCCGAACGCCACCAGGCAGACCCGGCTCAGGTGCGCTTCGCCGACGGTCGCGTGCATGTCGGCGGCGAGAGCCTGAGCTTCAAAGAGGCGGTCACGCTCGCCTACGAGGCCCGCGTGTCGCTCTCGGCCACCGGATTCTACGCGACGCCCGAGCTCTCCTGGGACCGCATCCGCGGACGCGGGCGGCCGTTCTACTATTTCGCCTACGGCGCCGCGCTGACCGAAGTGGTCGTCGACGCCCTGAGCGGCGAATACCGCCTCCTGCGCACAGACATCCTGCACGATTGCGGCCGCTCGCTGAACCCGGCCCTCGACCTGGGCCAGATCGAGGGCGGATTCGTCCAGGGCGCGGGCTGGCTGACCACCGAAGAGCTCGTCTGGGACGACGAGGGACGGCTCCGGACCCACGCGCCCTCGACCTACAAGATCCCCGCCTGCAGCGACCGCCCCGAGGTCTTCAACGTGGCGCTCTATGACAACGAGAACCGCGAGGAGACCATCTTTCGCTCGAAAGCCGTCGGCGAGCCGCCCTTCATGCTGGGCATTTCGGCTTTCCTCGCGCTCTCCGACGCGATCTCCGCCTTCGGTCCGGGCTACCCCGCGCTCGACGCGCCCGCCACGCCCGAGCGCGTCCTCGCCGCCATCGAGAGGGTCCGCAATGCGTGACGACGCCCTCTCCACGCGCCCCTCTTTGCGCTTCTTCTTTTTCCAAATACGCATACTGTCCCAGCCGTCAGCGCTCCGCTCCGGAGCCACGCACCGATGAGCTTCGACCTCGCCGCCCTCGCCGCCGCCGTTGAGCGACACGGCACCGTCGCCCGCGTCGTCGTGGCCGCGACCCGCGGCTCCGTCCCGCGCGAGACCGGCGCCGCGATGCTGGTCTGGCCGGGCGGGCAATCCGGCACGATCGGGGGCGGACGCCTGGAATACGAAGCCGCGGCCCGGGCGCTGAGCCACCAGGGTCTGACCCATCATCCGCTGGGACCCGCCTTGGGCCAATGCTGCGGCGGTCATGTCACGCTTCTGACCGAGCACTGGACGGCCGGGCGTCTGGCCGAACTCGCAGGGACCGATATCGTCGCCCGCGGCCCCGAGCCGCGGCCGCTCTCGGTCGCGCGCCGTCTCGACGCAGCGCGCGCGCGCGGCGACCGCCCTGAACCGCAGCTTCTGGACGGCTGGATGGTGGAGCCGGTCACGCGGGCCACGGTGCCGGTCTGGATCTGGGGCGCCGGACATGTCGGACGCGCGCTCATAGACGTGCTCGCCCCGATCCCGGATCTGGACCTGACCTGGATCGACACCGCGCCCGAGCGGTTCCCGGATCCTCTGCCCTACCGCGTCAGCGCTTTGCCCGCCGCGGTGCCCGAGCGCGTCATGCCCCGCGCGCCGCAGAGCGCGCATCACCTCATCCTGACCTACAGCCACGCGACCGATCTGGCCCTCTGCCACGCGGCGCTGACCCACGGCTTCGCCAGCGCAGGGCTGATCGGGTCGGACACCAAATGGGCGCGGTTCCGCAAGCGCCTGGGCGATCTCGGGCATAGCGCCGCCGAAATCGACCGCATTCGCTGTCCGATCGGGCAAAAATCGCTCGGAAAGCACCCCCAGGCCATTGCCGTCGGCACCGCCGCGCGGCTTCTTGAAACCGTGACGACAGGAGCGCGCAACCCGTGGCCGACCCACTGCTCAGCCTCAGGGGCCTGACCAAGGCCTATCCCGGCGTGATCGCCAATGACGATGTCTCCTTCGACATCGGTATGGGCGAGATCCACGCGCTGCTCGGCGAGAACGGCGCCGGGAAATCGACGCTCGTCAAGATGATCTACGGGCTCGTCGCACCGGACAGCGGCACGATGACGCTTGCAGGCGAAGGCTTTGCGCCCAGCCAGCCCTCCGCGGCCCGCAGCGCCGGGGTGGCGATGGTGTTCCAGCATTTCTCGCTCTTCGACGCGCTTTCGGTCGCCGAGAACGTGGCCCTCGGAATGGAGACCCCGCCGCCCGCGCGCGAGTTGTCGCGCCGCATCCGCGAGGTCTCCGAGGCCTACGGCCTGCCGCTCGACCCGGCACGCCAGGCGGGCACGCTCTCGGCGGGCGAACGACAGCGGGTCGAGATCATCCGCTGCCTCCTGCAGGAGCCGCGCCTTCTGATCATGGACGAGCCGACCTCGGTGCTGACCCCGCAAGAGGTCGAGATCCTCTTCGAGACCCTGCGCAAGCTGAAATCCGAAGGCCGGTCGATCCTCTACATCTCCCACAAGCTCGAGGAGATCCGCGCGCTCTGCGACACCGCGACGATCCTGCGCCTCGGGAAAAAGGTGGCGACCTGCACGCCGCGCGAAGCGTCGGCGCGTGAATTGGCCGAGATGATGGTCGGCGCCAGTTTCGCCACGCCCGAAGCGCGCGCACACAAGACCGGCGAGGTGGCCCTGTCAGTCCGGAACCTGAGCCTCTCCGCACCCGGCGCCTTCGGCACGCCGCTCCGCGACGTCAGCTTCGAGATCCGCGAGGGCGAGGTCCTGGGCATCGGCGGCGTTGCCGGGAACGGGCAGGACGAGCTACTGGCGGTGCTCTCCGGCGAGCGCACGAGCGCTGCCGGGACGGTCACGCTCAAGGGCCGCGATGTCAGCCGCGAGAGCCCGGTTGCGCGGCGAGATGCAGGGCTGCTCACCGCGCCGGAAGAGCGGCTCGGACATGCCGCGGCGCCCAATATGAGCCTGATCGAGAACGCGGTCCTGACCGGCGCGCGGCGCGAGAAGCTGGTCAAGAACGGCTTTGTCGACTGGTCGGGGGCGAAGAGCTTCGCCGAGCGGGTCATCGAGCGCTTCGACGTGCGCACCCCCTCGCCCGGCACCGCGGCGCGGGCGCTGTCGGGCGGCAATCTGCAGAAATACGTGATCGGACGCGAGGTCCTGCAGCGACCCGAGGTTCTGGTGGTGAACCAGCCGACCTGGGGAGTCGACGCGGCGGCGGCGGCGGCGATCCGGCAAGCGCTTCTCGATCTCGCGGCCGAGGGGGCGGCGATCGTGGTCATCAGCCAGGATCTAGACGAACTCATGGAGATCTCCGACCGGTTCGGTGCGCTGAACGAAGGGCGCCTCTCCGACACGCGCCCTGTAGCGGACCTGTCGATCGAGAAGATCGGCCTGATGATGGGCGGCGCGCATGATATGGAGGTGGCCCATGCCTGATCGCGACACGCGCCCCAACCGCGCAGGCGTTTTCCGAACCGGAAAACGCGCGATTTCCGGTTCGGAAATCGTCTGCCGGAGCACAAGCTCATGATCCGGCTCGAAAAACGCCTGCAGCCCTCGCGCGGCTGGACACTTGCCACGCCGCTCGTCGCCGTCCTTCTGACCATGCTGACCGGCGGGCTGATGTTCGCGCTTCTCGGCACGCCGCCGCTCGAGGCCATCCGCACGATCTTCTGGGATCCGCTCTTCCACCCGCAATTCGCCGACTACTCCCGGCCGCAGCTCCTGGTGAAGGCCGGACCGCTGATCCTGATCGCCATCGGCCTCTCGCTCGGCTTCCGCGCAGGCATCTGGAATATCGGCGCCGAGGGCCAGTACATCATCGGCGCGATCTGCGGCGCCGGAGCCGGGCTGGCGCTCTATCCTTCGGACAGCGTCCTGATCTTCCCGCTCATGGTCGCAGCAGGCGCCCTCGGGGGCTGGGCCTGGGCAATGATCCCGGCGCTTCTGAAAACGCGCTTCGGAACCAACGAGATCCTCGTCTCGCTCATGCTCGTCTACGTCGCCGAGGCGATCCTCGCCTCGGTCTCGTCGGGCCTCCTGCGCAATCCCGAAGGCATGGGCTTCCCGGGCAGCCGCAATTTCCAGCAATGGGAGGCCGCCGCGAACCGGGAGCTGATCGCGGGCACCGGCATGCATTGGGGGGTCGTCGCCGCCTTCATCGCGGTGATCTTCGCCTATGTTCTTCTCACCCGGCACATCCAGGGCTTCAACATCCGGCTGACCGGAGAGGCACCGCGTGCGGCGCGCTTCGCCGGGGTGCGCCCCTCGGCCATCGTGATCTTCTGTCTCGGCACGGCGGGCGCGCTCGCGGGTCTCGCCGGGCTCTTCGAGGTCTCTGGTCCCGCCGGCCAGATCTCCATCGATTTCAACTCAGGCTACGGCTTCACCGCGATCATCGTCGCGTTCCTCGGCCGTCTCCACCCAGTGGGCATCCTGCTTGCCGGGCTCCTGATGGCGCTGACCTATATCGGCGGCGAGCTTGCGCAGCTGATGCTGGGCGTGCCGGGTGCGTCGATCCAGCTCTTCCAGGGGATGCTTCTGTTCTTCCTCCTGGCCACCGACGTCCTGATCAATTTCCGCATCCGACTGAGCCGGGGGGCCACTGCCTGATGGACCTGTCCTCGATCTCTCCGATCCTTCTCGTCGCCTCCATCATGGTCTCCGCGACGCCGATCCTCTTCGCCGCCATCGGCGAGATGGTGGTCGAGCGCGCGGGCGTCCTGAACCTGGGCGTCGAGGGCATGATGATCACCGGCGCGGTCGTGGGCTTCGCGGTCGCCGTCAATACCGGCTCGCCGGGCTTGGGCTTCCTGGCCGCGGCGCTAGCCTCGGCGGTGCTGTCGCTGAGCTTTGGCGTGCTCACGCAACTCCTGCTGTCGAACCAGGTCGCGACCGGCCTCGGGCTGACGCTCGTGGGGCTCGGGCTTTCGGCGCTGATCGGCAAACCCTACGAGGGGATGAAAAGCCCGACGCTGCCCAAGCTCGATCTCGGGCCGCTTTCGGACCTGCCGGTCCTGGGGCGCATGCTCTTTTCGCACGATATCATGGTCTACCTGTCGCTGGCGCTGACCGCCGCGGTCTGGGCGTTTCTGAAATACACCCGGCCCGGGCTCATCCTGCGCGCGGTGGGCGAGAACCACGAGGCCGCGCACGCGCTCGGCTACAAGGTCGTCCGCATCCGGCTCATGGCGATCTTCTTCGGCGGGGCCTGCGCCGGTCTTGGAGGGGCCTATCTTAGCCTCGTCCGGGTGCCGCAATGGACCGAGGGCATGACCGCGGGCGCGGGATGGATCGCGCTTGCCATCGTCGTCTTCGCCTCCTGGCGCGCGGGCCGCGTCGCGCTCGGCGCCTATCTCTTCGGCGGCGTCACGGTCCTGCAGCTCAACCTGCAAGCGGCAGGCGTGCCGGTTCCGGTCGCGCTGCTCTCGGCCTCGCCCTATCTTATGACCATCATCGTCCTCGTCATCATCTCGGCCCGTGGCCACCACGCGGCCCCCGCCTCGCTTGGACGGCCGTTCCACGCCAGCGGTTGATCCCCTTGCCATTCCCGGAAAACCCGGGTGAACCTCCGTCCAGAACACGAGTATCAGGGAGACTTACATGCTCAGACGCACTCTTTTGACCAGCGCCGCGATGGCGCTCGGCCTCGCCGGGACAGCCTTTGCCCAGGACAAGGTCAAGGCCGGCTTCATCTATGTCGGACCCGTCGGCGACGGCGGCTGGACCTACGAGCACGACCAGGGCCGCAAGGCGGTCGAGGAGGCGCTCGGCGACCAGGTCGAGACCGTCTTCCAGGAAAGCGTCCCCGAGGGCGCCGACGCCGAGCGCGCGATCACGCAGATGGCGCTGTCGGGCGCGGACATCATCTTCACGACGTCCTTCGGCTACATGGATCCGACCAATGCCGTCGCCGCGAAATTTCCCGACGTGAAGTTCGAGCACGCCACCGGCTTCAAGCGCGAGACGCCCAACGTCTCGACCTATTCCGCGCGCTTCTACGAGGGTCGCGCGATCCAGGGCCACATCGCGGGCAAGATGACCGAGACCAACAAGATCGGCTACATCGCGTCCTTCCCGATCCCCGAGGTCATCCGCGGCATCAACTCGGCCTATCTCCACGCCAAGAAGGTGAACCCGGATGTCGAGTTCTCGGTCGTCTGGGCCTATACGTGGTTCGATCCGGCGAAAGAGGCGGACGCCGCCCGCGCCCTGATCGAGAACGGCGCCGACGTGATCCTGCAGCACACCGATTCCACCGCGCCCCAGGCCGCGGCTCAGGAAGCGGGCAACGTGATCACCTTCGGCCAGGCCTCGGACATGGCCGAATACGCCCCGAAGCCGCGGGTCTCGTCGATCATCGACAACTGGGCGCCCTACTATATCGACCGCGTTCAGGCGGTGATCGACGGCACCTGGGAAAGCACCGACACCTGGGACGGCATCGGCCCGGGCATGGTCGGCATCGGCGAGATCTCGGACACCGTGCCCGAGGAGGTGAAGGCCGAGGCGCTGGCGCTCAAGGACCAGATCGCGGCGGGCGAATATCACCCGTTCACCGGACCGATCAACAAGCAGGACGGCTCGGTTTGGCTTGCCGAGGGCGAGACCGCCTCGGATGGCGACCTTCTGGGCATGGACTTCTATGTCGAGGGTCTGTCGGGCGAGATCCCCAACTGATCCTGTCTGCCTCGGCAGACACGGAAGGCCCCGCATCGCGTGCGGGGCCTTTTCCTTTCAGGACCGCCGAAACGGGCGCCGCGATTCACATGCAGACGCTGCCCGATCGGCACCACGCCTCACCTCTCGCGCCCCGGTCACTCCAGCGACGCGATCAACGGGCAGCTCAGCGTGCGGCTCAGCGCTTCGGTCAGCTCCTCGGCGGTGTCGACGCGCAGGTCGTATCCGCCGGTTTCCGCCGCGAGGCATCCCGGCGAGATCGACGCCTGCGGGACGCCGTGGCGCGATTCGAGGATGCGGAAGCCGATCACATGCACGATCGTGTCCCGCCCCTCGGCCCGAAGGGTCTCGGCCAGGTGACAGACCGCGCCGCCGCAAGTGTCCTCGCCATCGGTCAGGACGACCAGCGTCACCGGGTTCACCCGGTGCTCCAGAACCTCGGCGGCACTGCGGACCGCGTCGGCCAGCGGCGTCCCGCCCGAGGGCGACAGCCGTCCGATCTCGGCCAGGATCGAGCCTTGGGATTGCGGCATCGGCGCGACGCGGAGGCGCACCGTGTCGCAGCTCGTCTCCTGCCCCGCCCCGTAGGTCATGAGCCCCATCCGGCGGGCCTCGGGCAGGTCCGGCAGGACTTTCGCAAGCGCGGATTTGGCGTGATCGAGCCGCGTCGGCCCGGTGATCGGAATGTCCGCCGCCGCCATCGACCCCGAGGCATCGAGGACAAGCATGGCGTCTTCGTAGCACCCGGCCGAGGCGGGTGACGCAAGAAGCGCGGCGATGGTCAGTGACGTCAGTGCGGATCTCAGCATGGCATTGCCTCCATGGTGGTCCTCCCACGGATCAGCGTGCCATCTGCCCGTCAAAACACCGTCAGCGAAATGCTGCACTGCGGCAATTTGGGTGGGGATCGCGGCGCGGAGGCCGCAGGGGGCGCTTAATTCTTGGGCAAGGGCACCGGATCGACCCGCCCGATGATCTGGCATCCGAGCGTCATCCTGAGCGCCGCGACCAGATCCTGCGCCGTCTGGGCATCGACATAGTGCCCCCCCGTTCGATCCGCGAGGCAGCGCGCCGTCGAGACGGCCCGGGTATCGGCGCGCGGCTGGGTCCAGTCGAAATGCTCGGACAGGACCTTGAAGCCGATCACATGCACGGTCAGGTCGGCGCCGTCCCGGGCCAGCGCGTCGGCGAGCACGCAGGGCGCGCCCCCGCAGGTCTCGCGCCCGTCGGTGATCAGCACCACCGCGCCGGGCTGGGTGCGGTAGTCGAGCGCCTCGGCTGCGGCGGCCACCGCATCGGTCAGGGGTGTCGCGCCCGCGGGCCAGAGCGCCTCGACCGCGCCGATGATCGGGCCCGCCGCGTTCCAGACCGGGCGGAAGCGCAGATCGACGCTGTCGCAGGGCCCCGCGTTGCCGGGGCCGTAGACCACCAGGCCCAGCCGCCGGTTCGCCGCGATCCCGGGCAGCGCATCGCGCATCGCCTGCCGCGCCTCGAAGATGCGCGGCTCGCCCAACCGGTTGAAGCCCATCTCCGCCATCGACCCGGAGCCGTCGAACACCACCATCGCGTCCTCGGTGCAAAGCTCCGACGCCGCGGCCTGCGTCGTGAGACAGGCGGCGGTGATCCAGGACAGGAGAGACGTAAGACGGGATCGCATGCCGCCAGGATAGCCGTTTTCCCATCCAGTCCAAAACATTGGATGATCTTCCGCGGACCTGCGCTACTCTTTCCAGCACAGTGGAAGGAGAGGAGACGGTCATGCAGAAACTTCCGACACAGGGTGTGCATCACATCACGCTGACAGGGGCGGATCGCCAGACCTCGATCGACTTCTGGGAAGGCGTGCTCGGGATGCCGTTCATCTTCGATCAGCCGAACCTCGACAATCCCGACGAGGGGCATCTCTATTTCGATCCCGGCGACGGGCGGCTGATCACGATCTTCTCGAACGAGAAGCGCAAGCCGGTGCATGACCGCACTCCCACCGATCCGGGCTGCGTGCATCACATCGCATTCAACGTCTCCAAGGCGGTCTGGTCGCAGGCGGTCACGCGGCTCGACGAGCGCGGCATTCCGCATTCGGGGCCCAAGGATCGCGGCTTCATGGATTCGATCTACTTCAAGGACCCGCTCGGCTTCCTGATCGAGCTCGCGTGCTACCGGTTCGAGCCGCCCGAGGGGTTCCGCCATGCCGACGTGATGATCGAGGCGCATCGCATCCGCGTCGCCCGGGGCGATTACAATATCGCCGAGGTGCATCTCGCCGATGCCATCGAGCTTCTGATGAAGCGCGGCTATCAGACGCTCTCCGAGGATCGCGATCCGAAGAATCCGTATTGACCGCGCCGCGTCCGGCGGCGGTCGGATGAGATTTTGTCAGAGCAGGGACAGGGAGGACAGCGGATGACCGAGTTCACCACCCGCAGCGGCGCCGCGGTGCCCCGCTGGGCGTTTGGCACCATGCAGTTCGGCGACAAGGCGGATGTCGCGGCGAGCCGGGCCATGTACGAGGCCTGCCGCGAGGCCGGTATCCGCCATTTCGACACCGCCTGGGTCTATACCGAGGGCCGCTCGGAAGAGATCCTCGGCGATCTCGTGGGCGCGGATCGCGACGAGCTCTTCATCGCCACCAAGGTCGGCATGACCGGTGGCGCGGGACGCGACACCATCCGCAAGCAGCTCGACGAGAGCCTCGCGCGGTTGAAGATGCCCGCGGTCGATCTGCTCTACATCCATATTCACGACCCCGAGACGCCGATGGCCGAGACCGTCGCCGCCTTGGCCGAGGTCAAGACCGAGGGACGTGCCCGGCACCTTGCGCTCTCGAACTACGCCTCCTGGCAGGTCATGCAGATGCAGCATCTCGCGCGGGATGCCGGGACGCGGGTCGCCGCGCTGCAGCCGATGTACAATCTCGTCAAGCGCCAGGCCGAGGTCGAGCTTCTGCCGATGTGCCAGGATCAGGACATCCTGCCGGTCCCCTATTCGCCGCTCGCGGGCGGGCTTCTGACGGGGAAATACATGGAGGGCGGCACCGGGCGGCTGACCGAGTCGGACATGTACCGCAAGCGCTACGCCATCCAGGGCATGCACGAGGCCGCGAAGGCCCTGTCGTCTCTGGCCGCCGAGGCCGGCACGCACCCCGCGACGCTGGCGGCGGCCTGGGTCGCGCGGCATCCCTCGCGGCCCGCCCCGATCCTGTCGGCGCGTTCGGCCGAGCAGCTCGCGCCGTCGCTGGCGGCAATCGACTACCGTCTGGACGACGCGCTCTATGCGAAGCTCTCGGAGCTCTACCCCGCGCCGCCGCCCGCGACCGACCGGCTGGAAGAGGTCACGTGAGCTTTCGGTAGCGGAAGACGCCGGTCGCGGTGGCGATCATCTCGCCGGTATCGTCCTTGACCTCGGCGCGGGCGAAATAGGCCGAGCGCCCGCCGCCCGTCTTCCACCCTTCAGCGATCAGGCGCTGCCCCTTGGGGCGGGAGAGATACTGGACCGTCATCGACAGGGTCAGCGCCATCTGGCGCACCTCCGGATCGCCCGTCCAGCACCCCGCATAGCCCATTGCCGTATCGAGGAGCGTCGCATGGACACCGCCATGCAGCGTCTCGTGGCGATTGAAATGCACGTCGCGGATCAAAAGCTCGAACCGCGCGTAATCCTCGTGCCAGTCGACCATCTCGAAGCCGAGATACTTGCTGAAGGAATGCGCGGGCTCGCGAAACCGGTCGTCCATCATCTCTCCTCCGCGCTCCGCAGCCCGAGCGCCGCAAAGCG
This sequence comes from Litorisediminicola beolgyonensis, assembly GCF_042679605.1. Lineage (NCBI taxonomy): Bacteria > Pseudomonadati > Pseudomonadota > Alphaproteobacteria > Rhodobacterales > Paracoccaceae > Litorisediminicola > Litorisediminicola beolgyonensis. The sequence continues at coordinate 141,248 of NZ_JBHTMU010000001.1, read as the reverse complement.
TGGCACCCAGGCGCCGAGCCGGAGGCCGCTTTCGGGGTTTGAGGCGTTTCCGTCGAGTGCCCGGCGCTTCACGCCCTCGAGAATGGCGCCCATCCGGAAGAACGCGAAGGCGACATAGTAGGACAGCCCGTCGATCGGGCCGATGCCGCGCGCCTCGCAATAAGTCGCGACGAAGGCCTCGTCGCTCGGCAGGCCAAGCTCGGACCGGTCGATCCCGGCCAGACCCCGCCCCTCTTCGCCCGGTGGCAGCTTCCATTGCATGAGCACCGCCGCGAGATCGGCATAGGGATGGCCGATCGTGGACAGTTCCCAGTCGAGCACCGCCGTGACGCGGCTGCCCTCGGAGGCGAAGAGCAGGTTGTCGATCCGGTAATCGCCGTGAACCAGCGTCCGCTGGCCGTCATCCTCGGGCAGGTTGGCGCGGAGCCATCCGATCAGCCGCTCCATGTCGGGAAGATCGACGGTCTTGGACGCCTCCCATTGCTGCGCCCAGCGGTCGAGCTGGCGGGCGTAGTAATTGCCCGGCGGCCCGTACTCCGCGAGACCCGTCGCCTCGAGATCGACCTCGTGGATCGCGGCGAGGGTAAGCGCCATCTCCGAGAGGATATCGGCGCGCTCTCCGGGCACCGCGTCCGGCATGGTCGGGTCGGGAAAGCTGCGGCCCGAGACGTGGTCCATGATGTAGAACATCGACCCGATCACGCTCTCGTCCTCGCAGAGCGCCAGCACCTTCGGCACCGGGACATCCGTGTCCCAGAGCGCCTTCTGGACGCGAAACTCGCGATCAACCGCATGGGCGCTTTTCAGAAGCTTGCCCGGCGGCTTGCGCCGGAGAACATAGGCGCCCGATGCAGCGTTCAGCCGGTAGGTCGGGTTCGATTGACCGGTCGCGAACTTCGTCGCCGAGAGCGGGCCGGAATATCCCGGCACATGCGCCGACATCCAGCGCCCGACCGCCTGCAACTCATCAGGTGTCATCCGTTGCCCCGGTATTTCTTCAGTTCGGCGCGGGCGACCTGTCGGCGGTGCACCGCGTCCGGCCCGTCGGCGAAGCGCAAGGTGCGGACATGGGTCCACATATGCGCAAGATCGGTGTCTTGGCTGATCCCCGCCGCGCCATGGAGCTGCATGGCCTCGTCGATGACCCGACCGGCCATCAAAGGCGCCACGACCTTGATCTTCGAGATCCAAGGCTGGGCGGCGCGTGTACCCTCGGTATCCATGACGTATGCGGCCTTGAGACAGAGGAGCCGCGCCATCTCGATCTCCATCCGCGCGTTGGCGATGATGTCGAAATTCGCTCCGAGCTCGGCCAGGGGCTTGCCGAAGGCTTCCCGCTCCAGACCGCGACGGCACATCATTTCAAGTGCCTTCTCGGCCTGACCGATCGCGCGCATGCAGTGGTGGATACGCCCCGGCCCGAGACGCCCCTGCGCGACCTCGAAGCCCCTGCCCTCGCCCAGAACCACGTTCCGCGCGGGAATGCGGACATCGGTGAAACGCAGATGCATGTGTCCGTGGGGCGCGTCGTCCTGCCCGAAGACCTGCATCGGGCGCAGGATCTCGACGCCGGGCATGTCCGCGTCCATGACGAACATCGTGTGCCGCGCGTGTTTCGACGCATCCGGATCGGTGCAGGCCATCAGGATGTAGAGTTTGCAGCGCGGGTCGCCGGCCCCGGAGATCCACCATTTCTCGCCGTTCAGGACATAGTCGTCGCCGTCCTTCCGCGCCTCGAACGCCAGTTGCGCGGCGTCGGACGAGGCGAGCCCCGGCTCAGTCATCACATAGGCCGACCGGATCTCTCCATCGAGCAAGGGCGCAAGCCAGCGCTCCTTCATCCAGTCGTCGCCGTAGCGCTCAAGAACCTCCATGTTGCCGGTGTCGGGGGCGTTGCAGTTGAAGACCTCGGCGGCGATGGCCACCTTGCCCATCTCCTCGGCCAGATAGGCATATTCCACGGTGGTCAGCCCGTAGCCGCGGTCGCTATCCGTGAGCCAGAAATTCCAGAGCCCGCGCTCGCGCGCCTTGGCCTTGAGCCCGTCGAGGATCTCGAGCTGGCGGTCGGTGTGGCGGAAGCGGTCGCCCGAGGGGTGGCGTCCGACCTCTGCGTGAAATTCCCGGTCGAGCGGCGCGATCTCGTCGCTCACCATGCGCCGCACGGCGTCGATCAGCGGGCGCACCCGCTCTGTCATTCCCAGATCCATCAAGTCTCCGTTCTGTCAGGCGTTGTCCGGCAGGGTGTAGTCGCCGAAGCGCTGGCGCAAGGTGAGTTTCGACACTTTGCCCGTGGCCGTCAGGGGCAGGTCGTCGACGATCTCCATCGCGTCCGGCAATTGCCATTTCGCATGGCTCTCGAGCAGCATCTCGCAGATCTCGTCGAACTCGGGCGGGGTGTCGCCCTTGGGGACGACGACGAGGAGCGGACGCTCCGTCCATTTCGGATGCGGCACCGAGATCACGGCGCAATTCGCCACCTTCGGATGCCCCATCACCACGTTCTCGAGGTCGATGGAGCTGATCCACTCGCCGCCCGACTTGATGAGGTCCTTGGCACGATCCTCGATCGTCACGAAGCCCAGAGGGTCGATCGAGGCCACGTCGCCGGTGCCGAACCAGCCGTCGGCATCGAGCGCCGCGTCCGTCGCTTCGGGGTTGTTGAAATAGCCGGACACCACGGTGTTGCCGCGCACGTAAAGCTCGCCCACGGCCTTTCCGTCATGCGGCAACCGCGCGCCGCTGTCGTCGACGATCTTCAGCTCCACACCGAACAGCCTCCGTCCCTGCTTGGACTTGAGGCGCATCTGCTCTTCGAAGGGCAGCTCCTTCATCGGCTGCGACAAGAGACCCTGGGTGCCGACGGGGCTCATCTCGGTCATGCCCCAGGCGTGGCACACCTCGACGCCGCTTTTCTCGAAGCCCTCGATCATCGATCGCGGTGCCGCCGAGCCGCCGACGACCACCTGCTTGAACCCTTCGGGATTGCGGCCCCGCGCGTCGATCTCGGCACGCAGGCCCAGCCAGACCGTGGGCACCCCCCAGGCCGAGGTCACGCCCTCGGCCTCCATCAGGTCGAAGAGCGACGCGCCATCCAGTTTCGCGCCCGGCATCACCATCGACGCCCCGGTCAGGGGCGCGGCATAGGGCAGACCCCAGGCATTGACGTGGAAGAGCGGCACCACCGGCAGGATGCGCCCGCCTTCGGTGAGCGATTTCGACAGCGCGATCGAAACGGTCATCGCGTGCAGGACCGTCGAGCGATGCGAGAAGAGCGCGCCCTTGGGGTTCCCGGTCGTGCCGGAGGTGTAGCAGAGCGCGGCGGCCGTCTCTTCGGGCAGGTCGGGCCAGTCGTAGCTGTCGGGCTGGCCGTCGAGCAGCTCTTCGTAGCAGAGAAGATCGAGCGCGCTTTCGGGCATATGGGCGCGGTCGGTCATCACGACGAGCTTCAGATCGCCGGGCAGGTTCTCGGCCAGCGCCTCGACCAGCGGCACGAAGGTCAGGTCGAGAAACAGAACCCGGTCCTCGGCATGGGTGATGATGTAGAGCATTTGCTCGGCCGACAGGCGGGGGTTGATCGTGTGGCACACCGCGCCGATCCCCGAGATCGCGTAATAGAGCTCGAAATGGCGATAGCCGTTCCAGGCCAGCGTCGCGACGCGGTCTCCGAAGCCGACACCGAGGCCCGCGAGCCCATGGGCAAGCTGGCCGACGCGGGCATAGGCCGCGGCGTAGGTTTCGCGGTGGATATCGCCCTCGGTGCGGACCGATACGATCTCGCCCCCGGGATGCGCCCCCGCGGCATAACGCAGAATCTCGATAATCGAGAGCGGCTGGATCATCATCTTGCCGTGCATCGGCTCCTCCCAAGCTTGCGATGTGCGACCTTGAGCCTACTCTGTGGGGCCAAGCGCCTATGGTGCAACCATCAATCAAGTTCCGAGCAAGGATTGACCCCATGTCTTCGACCTATCGCCGTATTGCCCTTGCCCGCCGCCCCTCCGGCGACCCTGTGCCCGAGGATTTCTCGCTCGAGAGCGGCCCGATGCCGGAGCCGGGCGAGGGCGAGGTGCTGATCGAGGTCACCCATCTGTCGCTCGATCCCTACATGCGCGGCCGGATGGATGACGCGAAAAGCTATGCCGAACCGGTTGCCATTGGCGGCACCATGACCGGCCAGGGCGTCGGGCGCGTTCTGCGCTCCCGGGCCGAAGACGTGCCCGAAGGCGCCCTGGCGACCGGCATCACCGGCTGGGCCAGTCACGCGGTCCTGCGCGGCAAGGATGTCCGGGTTCTCGACGAGGGCACGCCGCCGTCCTCGGTGTTGGGTGTCCTCGGGATGCCGGGTTTCACCGGGTGGCAGGGCCTGCGCGAATACGGACGCCCAAAGCGCGGCGAGACGCTGGTGGTGGCCGCCGCGACCGGTCCGGTGGGCTCGATGGTCGGGCAATTGGCGCGCGCGCAGGGGCTGAGGACAATCGCCATCGCGGGTGGCGAAGAGAAGTGCCGGATCGCGCGCGAGACCTTCGGCTTCGACGCCGCGATCGACCACCGAGCGCATGAGGATGCGGGAAGCCTGCGCGCCGCCATCGCCGACGCCGCCCCGGACGGGATCGACGTCTACTGGGAGAATGTCGGCGGGCGCGTGCTGGAGGCGGTTCTGCCGCTGATGAACACGCATGGACGCATCCCGCTGTGCGGCGCGGTCGCCTGGTACGGCGCCACGCCCGGCGACACCGATCACCTGCCGCGCGCCTGGCGGGCGATCCTGACCAAGCGGCTGTCGGTCAACGGTCTCATCATCTTCGACCATTGGCATCACTATCCCGAGTTCCTGAAAGAGGTCGGCCCGAAGGTCGCGGCCGGAGAGATCGCCTATATCGAGGACGTGGCCGAGGGGCTCGAGGCGGCGCCCGAGGCGTTCATCTCGATGCTGAAAGGCGGCAATACCGGCAAGCAGATCGTGGCGCTCTGAGCGGAGACCGCTCCAGATTTTTAACTAAAAATCTGGAGCCCCTCATCTGGAACCCAGCGCGGGCCGCGCCGGTCTCTCCCGCGCCTCGATGCACATTCTTAATTAAGAATGTGCGGCTCATCCGCGCCCGATATAGGGCATCGTCGTCGCCATCACGGTCATGAACTGGACATTGGCCTCGGGCGGCATGTCCGCCATCAGCCGCACCGCGTTCACCGCGTCCGCCACATCCATCGTCGGCGGCTCCGGCAGTCCTTTTTCGCGATTGGCGTCGATGATGCCCTGCAGAAGGTCGGTGCGCGCATTGCCGATATCGATCTGCCCGCAAGCGATGCCCAAGGCGCGCCCATCGAGGCTGAGCGTCCGCGTCAACCCGGTGACCGCGTGCTTGGTCGCGGTGTAGGACACCGATCCCTCGCGCGGCACATGGGCCGAGATCGAGCCGTTGTTGATGATCCGCCCGCCCTGCGGCGCCTGCCGCCGCATCCGGCCAAAGGCGGCGCGGGCGCAGAGAAACATGCCGGTCAGGTTGACCTCGACAACATGCCGCCACTCGGCCACGTCGATCTCGTCGATCGGGGCGGCGCTGCCGAAGAGCCCGGCATTGTTGAAAAGCACGTCGATGCGGCCCGCTTGGTCCACGAACCGGTCGAACGCCGCGTCGACCGCCTGCTCGTCGGTCACGTCGCCCGGCAGCACCACCGCGCGCTCATGACCCGCCGCCACCTCGGCCAGCGCCTCATCGCGCCGCGCCAGCAGGCCAACCGTCCAGCCGTCTTCCAGGAAACGGGTGGCGCAGGCGCGCCCGATCCCGGAGCTGGCCCCGGTGATGAGAATGGTCTTCATGCCTCCTCCTCCGCTTCCAGCGCCAAGGGCACGGCCGCGCCGCCGCGCGTCAGATCCGCGACCGACAAGGGCGCGGAGGGTTTCGACAGCCGGTTGCGCACCACCCAATGCAGCCGTCCGCTTGCCCGGGTGATCGCCACATAGGCCAGCCGTTTCCAGAGCGGCTGCCCCGCCTCGCTGCGTCCCATGCGCGCCGCCGCATAGAGATCCGGCGCGAAGACCTGCACCTCGTCCCATTGCGACCCTTGCGCCTTGTGGATCGTGACCGCCGCGCCATGCAGGAAGGTCGCTCCCATGCGCGCGGCGAAGGGGATGAAGGGCTCTTCCTCGTCCGGTTTCTCGATCTTCACGATCGAGGCCGCCGAGACCTGCGGCTCCATCGCGCCCATGACGTAAAGCCGCGAGAAGCCGGGCTTCCGCCCCGCCCCCAGATAGACGACCTGCGCGCCCTTGATCAGCCCGCGGGCCTCGAGGTCGAGCCGTTTCTTGCGGTGCTTGAGCGGCAATTCGATGCCGTCGCAGATCAGCGGCTCGCCTTCGAGAAGCTCGGTCTCGGGCGCGCCGTGCACCCGCCGGAAGGCGTTGATCAGGCGGATCCGCGTGGCGTTGCGCCAGACGAGCACCGGCGAGCGGGCCATCAGGTCGACCTCGACGCGCTGCCCCCAGATCACCCGGTCGTCGCGGCGCGCGGTGTCCTCGACCATGCGTTCGAACTCTTCGAAGCCGAGCCCCGGATCGGCCAACGCATGCGCGAGATCGAGGATCGGGTTGTCCGCCTCCTGCCGGTGGATGCGGCTCAGCTCCAGCTTCTGGCTGTCGGCGAGCCGGTCGAACACCATCGTGCCCGACTGGTTGACCGGGGCGAGCTGCGCGGGATCGCCGAAGAGAAGGAGGTTCGGGAAGATTTCGCGCAGATCCTCGTATTGCCGGTCGTCGAGCATCGAGGCTTCGTCCACGAAGCCGATATCGAGCGGCTCTTCGCGCCGCTTCCAGCCGGTGATGAAATCCGAGCCCCTGAGACCGGCCGCCGCCAGCGCGGCGGGCACCGATTTATGCCCCTGAAACGCGGTGAAGGCGCGGTCGAGAGCCTCGTCCGAGAGCCCCTCGATCTCGGGCTTCTCGCCCTGCCCGGTCAGCCACTCGGCGATCTTCTCGTATTCGGGGTCATAGACCGGCGTGTAGAGGATGCGGTGGATGGTCGTCGCGGGCACGCCGCGCATCCGCAGCACGCTCGCCGCCTTGTTCGTCGGCGCGAGGATCGCCAGCGTGCGCTTGTCGCGCCGCTTGCGGCTTTCATAATCGCCCGAGACGATCTCGACCCCCGCGGCATCGAGGGATTTGCAGAGCTCGGCCAGAAGCAGGGTCTTGCCGGAGCCGGCCTTGCCCATGACCGCCATGATCCGACCGCGCCCTTCCTTGGCGGGCAGGACCAGACCGTCCTCCAGATCGACCCCGGCCTCGCGCAGCATCTCGGCCACGCGATCATGCGCTTCGGCCTGGTCTTCGGAATATGTGACGGCGGGAAGGCTCATGCGCGCGACCCTATCCGCAGCCGTGATGCGCCGCCAGCGCGAAGCGTTCGGTCGACGATTGCATACATTTAACGCATTGAAATGACTGCATAACGGATATTCCGAAGCGGCGGTGGTCGTGGGCACGGAGGGGAGGCATGTTGCACTGCAGCATTAGACAAGACGCACAAGAACAGGACAGTGATCATGAAAGCCCTCCTCGCTTCCGCACTCACCCTCGCCGCATCGGTGGCCGCAGCCGACACCGTCACCCTGACCGAGCCGATGGCCGCAGCCTCCCTGCGCACCGGGCAGGTCGACATGGTGGTCTATTTCACCGAGGGTGACGCGGCCAAGACGGTCGTCGCCACCTATGTCACCGATGCCGAACCCGCCGCGCCCAAGCGCCTGATCCTGTCGCTGGCCGATGGCGATGCAACCCGCTTCGGCCTTCCGGGTCAGCACGGCCAGAGCTACAGCTTCGCCCGGACCGGCGATGTCGTCGAAATCGGCGGCACGCTGACCGCGACCGAGCTTGCGATGAACTGATCGCCGCGCACGCGACGCCAGTTTGCGCCCGTCGACCCTGTCGGCGGGCGTTTTCGTATGGGTCTGGGGAGAAATGGTACCGCCTCCCCGGCTCGAACGGGGGACCTCTAGATCCACAATCTAGCGCTCTAACCTACTGAGCTAAGGCGGCACGCCCGCGCGAGATAACGCCGCGGCTTTCGCATTGCAAGCCCCTTGCGCCGCCTCAAAGGCTCCGTTCCCAGTGCTGGACCACCATGCCCGCGCCGAAATGGTGAACCGGTTCCGACGAGACCAGGCGCCATCCGGCGCTCTGGTAGAGTCGACCTGCCGCGGTGTGGCTCTCATGGGTCCAAAGGAGCATGCGCGTGTAGCCCGCGCGCGACGCAAACGCCTCGGCCTGTCGGAGAAGGCGGTAGCCGAAGCCGCGCCCCCGCGCCGCGTCGGCCAGGTAGAAGAGCCGCAACTGCGCCGCGCCCGAGGCATGCTCGGCGACGAAGATCGTGCCGAGCCGCGTTCCCTCGTCCTCGAGAACGATGCCGGTCTCGCGCGGCTCGCGGCCACGGTCCAGAAAGCCCTGCGCCACCTCGCGCACCAGCGCGCCGAAACTGTCGTCGAACCCGTCGGATCGGGCATAGTGGACCTGGTGCTCGGCGACGAGCCAGTCCAGATCCTCGGGGGCAAAGGGGCGTTCGCGCGGGCTCATCGCTTGATTTCCCGGCATGGCGCAGCTACCTCCGGCGGCAGCGATCGAGGGAAGACTATGGGTATCAACGACGAACGCGATATCGAGGCGAACTTGCAAATCGGCCCGACCGACCAGGGCATGGTGCGTCTTTTCGTGGCCGCAGACGGGCTCGAGGTGCCGATGGATTTCTCACCCGAGGAAGCCGAGGAGATCGCCGAGGAGATCCGCGCCGCGGCCCAGGCGGCCCAGAAGATGGGCGCGCGCAAGAAGCGCTGAGACCGGCGGCGTTCGTCACGTGTGTGCGTCGAGGCGTCGCTCATCCCGGAGACCGTCTCAAAGGGCCATTCGTTTCGAGCGTGAGCTTGGCACGGCTTGGCGACCGGCGGAAGACGCCGCTTAGATCAGTGCCATCCCTGCGTCCGGGTCCCTCAGGGCCAGCAATCTGCGCGCCGCATGCGCCGCGAAGCGCCGCACCAGAGCATTGCGCCGCGCGCCCGAGAGCTTGTGTTCGGGTGCCATGCGCAGGATCTCGGCATCATAGGCGTCGCCGACGATGAGCCCCGTGCCTTCGGGCAGAAGATCGGTCGGAAACTCCTGGTCGACCGCCCAGAAATACCGGTCGCACCAGTCGAGATAGCCCTGCCACTTGCCGTCCGACATGAAGTCCGCGCGGCTAGATTTGCACTCGACCACCCAGATCTCGCCCTTGGGGCCGAGCGCCATGACGTCAACGCGCCGCCCGCGTTCCGGCACGAACTCCTCGATCACCGAGAATCCGTGTCCAAGCGCGAGATGACGGCATACGCCCCGCGCCAGAAGCTGGCCCGGCATCAGGAGTTGATCTTCGAGACTCATACCCCAAACATATGAACATTACGTGAACAAACGCAAGGATCACGTTTCCGGCAGCGCCGCTTCATTCCGCCTGCCGCCGCTTCTAATGTCTTCGCGACTCATCATTGGAGAGCCGGCATGACCGAAACACCTGCCCCGAACGAGGCCGGGCTGCGCAGCGCCCGCGAGCTCGAGACGCATGTCGGCTGGCTCGAAAGCATCACCGGCACGGCGCTCGGCGTCCTGTCGGTGGCCTCGGGCATCTACACGTATCTCGGCGTGTCCTCGCTTTTGGACGAGTCCGGCGCGCTCTCGGTCTTCGCCGCGATTGCCTATTCGGTCGCGGTGTCCGTCGGCATCTTCGTCTTCTGGTCCTACCTGATGCGCCTCATGCCCGCGGTCCGCACGCGGCAGGCGCGGATGGGTCTTCTCGGTGCGATGGGGCTCGGGTCGCTGGCCATCGTCGCGATGTCGTCCTGGCTGAACGCCGCCGCGCTCGCGGGCTCCGCCGCGGTCGAGCAGCATCTCGCGCGCACCGTGCAGGACTACCAGCAGAGCCTCGAACGCGCGCATGAGGTGACGCTCTCGGCGCAGGCGCTCGGGCGCGACGTGGCGCGCACGCGGCAGAGCTTCGAGGACCTCTCGGAACAGGAAGCCGCCGGGTCCTTGTCGGGTCTCGCCGGGCGGGGCGCCGTCTTCCGCGTGCTGAGACAGAAATCCGAGGAGCTCGCGGCGCTTGAACGCCTGATCGCCAGCCAGGACGTGCCGGTGGCCGAGGCCTTTGCCGAGGGCAATGCCATCCTGTCCCGCATGCGGGCCCTGACCGTCGAACGCGGTCCGGTCGAGGCTCGGTCGGTCGCCTTCTCCGAGGCCGCGGTCGAGCTGCAGGGCCGGATCACGCAGCTCCGCCAGCTTTCCGTCGCGCCGCTCGTGGACCGTGCGGCCGCCGATCTGGCCGCCTCGGTCGTGCTCCCGGAACTCGATGGTGCGACCGAGGCGACACGTTCGGACCAGGCGGCGACGATCACCTCGGTTCTGGACGTGCTCGCCGCCCGCGCCGCGACGCTGGAACGCGCCGCCGAAGAGGTGCTGGCGGAAGCGCCGGGGACCGAGGTGACCTACACGCCGATTTCCTCGGCCGATGCGGTGATCCTCTATGCGCGGAACTTCGTGCCGAGCTGGGCGGGCGCGATTGCCATCGACCTCCTGCCCGCCGTGCTCGTCCTGATCCTGATGGTCACGCAGGCCGCGATCCGGCAGGGGCGCGAAGGGCGGCGGGTCGAGGACAGCCTGACGCTGGCGGAGTTGCGGGCCGCGGTGACCGCGCTCCGCGAGGTCGAAGAGACCATGCCGCAGGCCGAACCCCAGGGAGAGCCTAAAATCGGTCCGCACCCGGCCGGCAAGGTCAAACCCTTCACCCCGCAAAGCGGCTCGGGCGCATGAGAGCGCCCGGCGTCTCGACGGCCCTGACCGCGGCGCTCGTGCTGCAGGTCGCGATCGGAGCGGCCCTGGTCGTGGGCGATCTGGGCAGCGCGGGGCTGTCGGTGCCGCGGCTCGGCCCCTCCGCCCCGGCGCTGACCCAACCGATCCTGCCCGGCGACCAGCGTCGGCGCTTCGATCCCGACGCGCCGCGCCCCTCGACCGGACCCGCGCGGGACGGACCGCCCCTGCCCTCGCGGCTGACGCTCACCCGCGAGACCGACGAGATATGGCGGCTGGCGGGCGAGATCACCGTGGGCGACGGCGAGCGGCTCTCCGAGGAACTCGCGCGCATGGAGCGCCTCCCCGAACGGCTGCGCCTCGACAGCCCCGGCGGGTCGGTGGCCGACGCGCTGGCGCTCGGCCGCTACCTGCGCTCGGAAGGGATCGCGACAGAGGTCGGCGCAGGAGCGATCTGCTTCTCCTCCTGCCCCTACCTCTTCGCGGGAGGCCTCGATCGGAGCGCGGAGGGGCAACTGGGGGTCCATCAGCATTATTTCGGCCAATCGACGATCCTCCCCGCCTTCATGGCGGTCGAGGAGATCCAGCGCGGTCAGTCCGAGGTAATGGGCTACCTGATCGAGATGGGGATCGACCCCGAGGTCATGCGCCACGCGCTCGCGACACCGCCGTCGGAGCTCTACATGCTGCTGCCGGATGAGTTGGAACGCTACGGCTTCGTCGCCGCCCCGGAATAATCCGCGCCCCGCCCCTTGCCGAACCGCGTGGCACGTCTTAGCTCCGGCTGAGGCGGGTTCTGCCCTTCTCGTGACATGGTTGCATTCCGGTGGCCTTAAGCAATTCCGAGGGAGTTGGCTCTGTCCGGGCCCTGGTCCGGTTACCTGACGCCCACCTGTATAAACAGGTCCTCGGGAATGAGATAACCCCACGGTTGGCGTGGTTCCCGCCACAGTTCCCCGCCTGACGCATCTGCGCCCAGGCGCGGGCCCCTCAGGGCTCCTTCTGGAAGCCCGCTTCCTCAACAAGCCTGTCCGATGCCGTCTCTATCTCGCTTTCGAGCCGCGCGAGGAACGTCTCGCGCCCAAGCCCGGCCGGGATGCGGGGGAGAAACTCGACCACCGCGGTACCCGGGGTCAGGTAGAGACCGCGGCGCGGCCAGAAGACACCGGCATTGGTCGCCACCGGAACGCAGTCCTGTCCGAGCTGCGCATAGAGCACGGCGGTGCCGACCTTGTAGGGCATCTCCTTGCCCGGAGCGACGCGGGTGCCTTGCGGGTAGATGACCAGCTGCCCGGGCTCGATGCGCCCGCGCTCGACATCCTGGATCATCTTCTGGATCGCCTTGCCGCGCTTGCCGCGATCCACGGGCACGCAGCCGATCCGCATCGTGTACTGACCGAAGATCGGGATCCACATGAGCTCGCGCTTCATGATGAACTTGCCCGCGGGGATCTCGCGGAAGATCATGACGATGTCGAGGAAGCTCTGGTGCTTGGCGGCGATCAGCACCTCGTCGGTCGGCGGGGTGCCGCGGCTCTCGGTCTTGATGCCCACAATCCATCCCAGAAGCCAGCAGCTGAAACGCGCGTAGAAGCGGCAGGCTGCATGCGCGCCTTTCGGCGAGGCGAGCGCCCAGGGGAAGAAGACCACGCCGGTGATCGGGATCATCGCGTAGATGATGATGAGATAGAGCAGCGACCGCAGCCACTGGATCGCGTAGCGCATCAGGCAAGTTCCTCCAGAACCCGTTTCGCGGCGAGACGCGTGGCCAGATAAGCCACCGCCGCCGCGAGAAGCGGCACCGCCAGCGGCCAGAGAACGTCCCAGCCCCGGAACCCGATCCCGGTCAGCACGCCGCCCGCATCCCCGGTATCGGGCATGAGCCAGACCGCCACAACCCCGGTGAGGGTGCCGAGCGCCGCGCCTCCGAGCGCCCGGCGGGTGAACCGCCGGGTGAACGCGCCCGCGATATAGGCGTCGGTGGCGCCGACAAGCCGCAGCACCGCGATGACCTGCGCATTGGCCGCAAGCGCCGCGCGCGCCGCCAGGGTCACCATCGCGGCGGTCACCGCGGCGATCAGCGCAAGCGCTGTCCAGCCGATGGCCCTCAGACCATCCGCCGCCGCCACGAGAGGCCGCCGCCAGCGGGAGTGGTCGTCGAGCACCGCACCCGGCACCTCGGCCTGAAGCCGCAGGCGCAGGCCCGCGCCGTCGTAGCCGTCGCCATCCTCGACCACCTCGATCAGTCTCGGGACCGGCAGGCGATCCAGCGGCAAATCCGGGCCGAACCACGGCTCGAGCAGCGTCTTCTGCTCGTCGAGATCAAGCGCGCGGGCGCTCGCGACGCCCGGCGTCACCGACAGGATGTCGAGCGCCGCGGCGACCTGGCGGTCCATCTCCTCGGCGGGGGCCGAGATCCGGAGCGTCGCGCTGCGCGCCAGCTCTGCGCTCCAGCGATCCGCGAGCCGCCCCGCCGCCAGCGAGAGCGCGAGCGAGAACACCGCGAGAAACGCCATGGCGGCGTTGGCGAAAAGTGTCAGCCAGACGGTAAAGCCGGTCGGCGGGACCACGCGATCCGCGCCGGGATCGCTTGTCAGGACCGAGAGGCGCTGGAGCACGGCCCTCACAGATCGGCCCCGGCCAATTGCACGCTGCGGTTCGAGATCCGCAGGACCCGCGCCTGAACCTGGCTCTTGGCGGCCCGGATCAGCGCCAGGTCATGCGTCGCGATCATCACCGTCTTTCCCATGCGGTTCAATTCTACCAGGAGCCGCAACAGCCGTTGCGACATCTCCCAGTCGACATTGCCGGTGGGCTCGTCCGCCAGGATCACGTCGGGCGACAGGATCACCGCCCGCGCCAGCGCCGCGCGCTGACGCTCCCCTCCCGACAATTCGGGCGGCAGGGCGCTTGCGCGTTCCGTCAGCCCGACCCAGGTCAGAAGCTCGGAGAGGTTCTCGAGCGCATCGGACGTGTCCTGCCCCGACACCGACAGCGGCAGCGCGACGTTCTCGGCGACATCGAGATGGTCGAGGAACTGGCAATCCTGGTGGACGACGCCGATCTGCCGGCGCATCGACGCGATCCCGTCGCGGTCGATCTCGTCGAGGTTCTGCCCGAAGAGTCTCACCAGCCCGCCCGTCGGGCGCAACGCGCCGTAGCAGAGCTTCAGAAGCGTGGTCTTTCCGGCCCCGGAGGGACCCGTCAGGAAGTGGAACGAGCCGCGCGGAAGCGTCAGGTCGATCTCGGAGAACAGGTCTCCGCCGCCATAACTATAGGCTACCTTTTCGAACTCGATCACGGCCCACACCTGCCCGGAGGGACCCAGCACGCCCCTGTTCACGATCGGCGCTGTTGTGCCCGAGCCGCGCGTTCGTTTCAATGCAGGCTCTCGCGGAATTGGACTTTTCCACAATGAATCTGCGCCCTATGCTCGATCCGGAACCGGCGCCGGGATGCAACAGGCGGCGCCGGACCGACGTGAAGGCCCGGTCAGCGGGCCCAGAACTGGGGCCCCGAAGGCGGGCGCGATCTGTGGGGAAGAGATGCGGCTGATCTGCCCGAATTGCACCGCGCAGTACGAGGTGCCCGTCGAGGTGATTCCCGAGGGCGGCCGCGACGTGCAATGCTCGAACTGCGGCCATACGTGGTTCCAGCCCCATCCAGACGACGACGCGCCGCTCGTGACCGAGGACACCGTCGCGGCGCCCGAGCCCAAGGATGAGGCCGGGGAGGACGACGAGATCGACCTCTTCGCCGATGACGAGTTCGAGGATGAGCCCGCCGAGGTTCAGACCGACCTGCCCGCCCAGCGCCGCCGCAGTCTCGACCCCGAATTGGCCGAGGTTCTGCGCGAAGAGGCCGAACGCGAGAGCCGCGCGCGCCGCTCCGAGGCCGAGGCTCTCGAAAGCCAGCCCGAGCTTGGCCTCATGCCGCCCGATTTCGACGAGGCCGAGCGGCGAAGCCGCCAGGCCCGGGAGCGGATGGCGCGCATCAAGGGTGAAGACGTCCCCGAGCCGAGGTCCGAGCCTCCCGCGCCCGCCGCCGAGGACAATGCCTCGCGGCGCGATCTCCTGCCGGATGTCGACCAGATCAACCAGACCCTCCGATCGGCGAACGAGCGCCCGGTCGAGACCGAAGAGGGCCGCGCGCCGGTGGTGCAGCGCCGCAAGAGCGGCGGGTTCGGCCGCGGGTTCCTGACGGTCCTTGTTCTGGCCGCGGCTCTGAGCGGGCTCTACGCGGCGGCGCCCAGCCTCACCGCCGCGGTTCCGGCGCTCGCCGACCCGCTGGCCGCCTATGTCGCGGCGATCGACGCGGCCCGGGTCTGGCTGGACGGGCAAGTGACGCAGCTTCTCGTCTCGATGGGGCAGATCGACCGCGCGCCACCGACCAACTGAGCCTGGTCACCTTCTGGTAAGGAATTGGATCTATCCTGATCCCGCCTTGAACTGCGCAAGGGGGAACCGGAATGGACCTCGACACCACCACACACGGGCAAACGCTGCTGATCACGGTCCGGAACGCCCGGATCGATTCGGCGTCGGCACTGGCGTTCAAGGACGGGATGCGCGCCGCGACCCAACAGGGACCGGAGCGGGTCCTCCTGGATCTCGGGGGGGTCGATTTCATCGATTCCAGCGGGCTCGGCGCGGTCGTCGCCTGTATGAAACAGCTCGATCCGGGACAACGTCTCGATCTCGTGGCGCTGACACCGACGGTCGCGAAGGTCTTCCAGCTGACCCGGATGAACACGCTCTTCGCGATACATCCCGACCTCGAAACGGCTTTGACTGCCAATGCCGCTTGAAGCGATCCAGATGTCCTCCTGCCCTTCGCGCACCACATCGCGCGGCAGAACGCGCCCGTTCCTCTGCCTGAGGCTCCCACCGGATGTCACCGAGGTCAGGAACGCGGTCCTCGCTGCCGAAGAGCGGCTCGGCCAGACCGATTGGCCCGCGCAGACATTGGGCCTTGTCGCCCTGGTGCTGGCGGAAGCGCTGAACAACGTGGTCGAGCATGCGCTCGCCGGACGCAGCGCCGGTCGCATTGACCTGTCGCTCTATTTCACCGACGCGCGGCTGCACTGCCGGATACGCGACGACGGCGCGCCGATGCCCGAGGGCGCGATTCCCGTCACCACCCGGCCCGACCTCACGCAAGAGACGCAGGACCTGCCCGAGGGCGGCTTCGGCTGGTTCCTGATCCGAGAACTCGCGGACGAGGTGGCGTACACGCGTCGCCGCGGCGAAAACCAGCTCGACATCCTGTTCGATCCTGCCCGGCTTACGGACCATATGTCGGACTGATCTGGTCAGCGGCGCAGCAAGCGGTCTCGCATTGTTCATGCGCTGCAAGCGACCGCTCAGGAAGAGAGGTCGGCGCGGGCATCCCCGAATCCGGTCTCTCAGGACTCGAGTTCCGACACGCGACGCATGAGTCCGCATCTCAGCAGCGAAAGCGCTTCCCCAGTGACGCATTGAGCCACGCCAGACCGAGCTACCGGGGACCAATCGTCACTCTTAATGCGAGCTTAAAGCGGAGCGGCCTGAAAAAGCCCATCGTCGTAATAAAGCCCAGATCGCGGCCAAATGCCGCCGGAAAGACCCGTCATACACGTTCTTGTAGCTGCATAAAGCTTCCCTCGGCACCGCGTCTAAACAGCCCCCACCCAGTACGCGGTGCCGAGGTTCCCCTCCCCCGGAATTTGACCTCGGCACACCAGCGCCTATCGTCGCTGCGACCAAGTCTCTCGGGGAACCTCATGCGCGATTTCCAGAAACCCGGCCGATCGGCTGTCTTCGCCACGAACGGCATGTGCGCGACGTCGCATCCGCTGGCGGCAAGCGTGGCCATCGACATTCTCAAAGCGGGCGGCAACGCCGTCGATGCCGCCATCGCGGGGGCGGTTCTCCTCGGGCTTTGCGAGCCGCAGATGACCGGGATCGGCGGGGATTGCTTCGCCCTCATCTCGCGGCCGGGCGAAGACATTGTCGCGCTGAACGGGTCCGGAAGGGCGCCCGCCTCTGCCTCCGCCGAGCGGCTGCGGGCGTCCGGTCACGACACCGTTCCGCTCTACAGCGCCGACGCGGTCACCATTCCCGGCGCCATCGACGCGTTCTGCACGCTGTCGGATCGCTGGGGAAAGCTCGGCCTCGCGGACAGCCTGGCACCCGCGATCCGCTACATGGACGAGGGCGTGCCGGTTGCGCCGCGCGTGGCCGCGGACTGGTCCGACCTGACCGAGATCCTTCAAGGCGACGGCAGACACCATTACCTGTCAAACGGGGCCGCCCCGAAGCTCGGCGACATCTTCCGCCTTCCCGGACAGGCCGAGGTGCTGCGCCGGATCGCGCGCGACGGTCGCGACGCGTTCTATTCCGGCGAGGTCGCCGAGGACATGATCGCCGCGCTCGCCGAGCTTGGCGGCGGTCACAGCGCCGAGGATTTAGCCGCGACCCGTTGCACCGACGGCCCGGCCATTTCCGGCACCTACGGCGGCAAAACGCTGTACGAGCATCCCCCCAATGGCCAGGGCGCCACGGCGATCCTGATGCTCAACATTCTCGCGCGGTTCGACTTGGGCGCGCTTGATCCCTGGGGCGCCGAGCGCGCGCATCTCGAGGTCGAGGCGTCGAAACTCGCCTATGACACCCGCAACCGCATCATCGCCGATCCGGACCATACCTCGCGGATCGAGCACATGCTGGCGCCGGAGACCGCCGACAGGCTGGCGGCCCTGATCGACCCGAATCGTGCCATGGCCGACCCCGCCGGAATTGCCGAGGCGGTGCATCGCGACACGATCTACATCACCGTGGTCGACCGCGACCGGCTGGCGGTATCGCTGATCTACTCGATCTTCCACGGCTTCGGCTCGGGCATCGCGTCGAAGAAATTCGGCATCCTGTTCCAGAATCGCGGCGCCGGGTTCTCTCTGGTCGACGGCCATCCGAACGAAATGGCCCCCGGCAAGCGCCCCATGCACACGATCATTCCGGCGATGCTGGGCGACGGCGATCAGGTCGAGATGCCGTTCGGCGTGATGGGCGGGGCCTATCAGCCGCACGGACATGCCCGCGTGGTGACGAATCTTCTGGACTACGGCCTCGATCCGCAGGCGGCGCTCGATGCACCACGGCTCTTCCCCGAGGCGGGCGAGCTGCGGCTCGAGCGCGGCTATTCGGAGGCGGTCGGCGCGGCATTGGCCGACAAGGGCCACAAGGTCGTGACGGCCCCGCAAGCCATCGGGGGCGCGCAGGCGATCCGCATCCATCCCTCCGGAGTTCTCGAAGGCGCGTCCGACCCGCGGAAGGATGGCTGCGCGCTCGGATACTAGGCGGCTTTGCGTCAAATCCGAGACAAAAGCAGCGTGAATGGCGTTTAGAAGCCGCGCATCAGCCCAAATTTGGCCGCGAGGGCTTAAGAAAGTGTTTCGAACACCCCAAGGGAGACGCTTCCAGATGTTCGGTCCGATTGCCTCGCTAGAATCCTATCTTTTCAACGCGGTAAACGTGACAGGCCGAATGAGCCGATCGGAATACTGGTGGTCCTTCCTGGAGCTTTTCGCGGTGACCCTCGGCGCGGTCGTCGCCGACGCCATCACGATTGCGGCGATCCTCGAGCGTGGCACCTGGCAGGACATCCAGATCACCGGCCTCTGGTCGCTCTACCTCGTCCCGCTGCAGCTCGCGCCGAATATCACCGCCATGATCCGTCGCCTTCACGACACCGGTCGCTCGGGCTTCTGGATGCTCGTGAGCTTCGTGCCCTTCGTCGGAATCATCTGGTTCTACGTGCTGCTCATGCTGCCGTCCGAGCCCGAAGACAACGGCTGGGGCCCTGTCCGCACGCCGCGAAAGCGCAACGCGAAGACCCGTGTCGTCAATGGCAAGAAGGTCGCGCATGATCCGCTCGCAGCCTATGCGCATCTGCTCCATATCGATGCGGAGCCGTCGCCGGAGGTGGTCGAGCGCCGGCGTGCGGAAATCAGCGAATACTACCAGTCGCGCATCCTGGGCGGCGGCGCGGCCGTCAGTAGCTGAACTCCGAGAAGATCTTCGACAACTCGCCGTTCCAGGCCCCGTTGTAGCGCTCCAACAGCTCGTCCGCAGGCACCTGGCCCGAGGCGACGCTGTCCTTGAGAGCGTTCAGGAAATGCGTCTCGTCCGGCAGGAGCCCCCCCGCGCCGGTGCGCGCCCGGGCGCGGAGGCCCGCTTCGGAGAGCGCGAGCACTTCCTTTGCCAGCGCGTGCATCTTGAGGCCACCGGCCTGCGCCGCGAGCCCGTCTACCGACGCGCGCACGCGCAGCGCCTCGCGGGTCTCGGCGCTCCAGTCCTTGACGAGATCCCAGGCCGCATCGAGTGCGCCCTGATCATACATCAGCCCGACCCAAAACGCCGGAAGCGCGCAGAGCCTGCGCCACGGGCCGCCATCGGCGCCGCGCATCTCGATGAACTTCTTGAGACGCGCCTCGGGGAAAATCGTAGTGAGGTGATCGGCCCAGTCGGACATGGTCGGCGTCTCGCCCGGCAGCGCAGGTAGCTGGCCCTTCAGGAAATCGCGGAAGGACTGTCCCAGCGCGTCGATATAACGGCCGTCGCGGTAGACGAAATACATCGGCACATCGAGCGCGTATTGCACCCAGGCCTCGAAGCCGAAATCCTCGTCGAAGACAAAGGGAATCATGCCGGTGCGCGCGGCATCGAGATCGCGCCAGACGCGGCTGCGCCAGCTTTTGTGTCCGTTGATCTCGCCCTCGAAGAACGGCGAATTGGCGAAAAGCGCGGTCGCGACCGGCTGCAGAGCCACGGCGACGCGCATCTTCTGCACCATGTCCGCCTCGCTCTCGAAGTCGAGATTGACCTGCACCGTGCAGGTGCGCCGCATCATAACCCGCCCCATCGTGCCCACCTTCTGCATGTAGGCATCCATGAGCTTGTAGCGGCCCTTGGGCATCAGCGGCATGTCGTCATGCTGCCAGATCGGCGCGGCACCGAGACCGATGAACCCGACATCTAAGGCATCGGCGATGTCGCGCACCTCGGCCAGATGCTGGTTCACCTCGTCGCAGGTCTGGTGGATCGTCTCGAGCGGCGCGCCGGAAAGCTCGAGCTGGCCGCCCGGCTCAAGCGAGATATTGGCGCCGTCCTTCTCGAGCCCGATCAGGTGACCGCCTTCCTCGACAGGCGACCAGCCATGCCGGTCGCGCAGGCCCTCGAGCACAGCCCGGATCGAGCGCTTGCCGTCATACGGCAGAGGCTCGAGCGTATCCTTGAGATAGCCGAATTTCTCGTGCTCGGTGCCGATGCGCCACTCGTCGCGCGGCTTGCAGCCCGCCGCGAGATATTCGGCCAACTGGCTTTCGTGCTCGATCGGCCCGCCGCCGGACTGAGGAATGGACATGGGCGCAGGCTCCCGATCTTCTTGGACACTCGATCAGTAACTGAGCGAGCCGGACGGGGCTGTCAATGCAGTCCAATGGCGGTAACGGGCGCGTGTCCCGGCCTGCGCCACAGCTCCACGCGCCCCGGGCGATCGTCTTCGAGCGCCCTGAGCAGGCGTTCGGTGCGCAATCCGGGCAGACGTGCGAAGGCGTCGAACAGGCGGTCCGCGCCTTCGGCCGAGACCGGGATGAAGAGATCGGGCTCGCCGCTCCGCTGCAGGATCCAATGCGCGGGTCGCCCGTTTCGGTCGAGCGCCAGCGCGCCGAGATCGTCGAGCGCCGCGACGCCGCCGGTCAATGGCCCGAAATAGCTGATCCGCGCCTCGGTGACGTCCACGATGCCGGGACCGTCCGAGCCGCGCCGAAACCGTGCCCGTTGCACGCCCGCGATCGACATGGCCGCCCCCGCGAGCGCGACCGCCCAGCCGATCCAGCCGAGAATTCCGCCGGTGCCCAAGGCCAGCCAAAGCCCCAGAGCCATGACGCCAAGGCCGATCCCGGCCTCCGCCCAGCGGCGCAGGGTCGCGCGCGCTTCCGGCCGGACGAAGCTCATCGCCAATCTCCGAACCGCGTCTGCCAGAGTGTCAGCGCCGCCACGGCAGCGGTATCGGCGCGCAGGATCCGCGGACCAAGCGCGGCGACATGGGCAGAGGCCATCTGCCTGAGGCGCTTGCGCTCACCTTCGGAAAACCCGCCTTCGGGACCGATCAGGATGGCCCAGGGACCGTCCCCGGTTGCATCCTCGAACCGACCGGACGCGGTCTGCGCATCGCCCTCCACCTCTGCCTCGTCGCAGAACATGATCCGCCGCGTGGCATCCCAATGGGAGAGGAGGCGGTCGAGCCGCGCCAATTCAGCGACCTCGGGCACCACCAGAGCGCCGCATTGCTCGGCGGCCTCGCGGGCATGGGCCTGCAGGCGGTCCTGCCGGATTCGCTCGGAATTGGTGAACTCGGTCTGCACCGGCACCAGGCGCGCGGCGCCCATCTCGACCGCCTTCTCGACGATGAAATCGGTCCGGGCTTTCTTGACCGGTGCGAAGAGAAGCCAGAGATCCGGCGGCCCCGCCTGTTCGCGCAAGCGCTCCACCGGCTCGAGGACACCGCCCTTCTTGCCCGCCTCCGAGACCCGGGCGCGCCACTCTCCGTCGACGCCGTTGAAGAGCGTCAGCTCGGCCCCCTCGCCGAGTCGCATCACAGAAAAGAGATAGTGCGCCTGCTCGCGGGTTAGCGGCAGCGGTTGTGATGGGGTGAGCGGGTGCTCTACAAACAGCCTGACTGTGGACATGGGACCGGACAGTATGACCAGCGACAGCCAAGCGCCAGAGGGCCAGATCGCCGATGCGGTGAGCGGCAACTGGGTCGACCGGCACGCCCCGGAACGCTTGAAGCCCTACCTGCGGCTTTCGCGACTCGACCGGCCGATCGGAACGTGGCTTCTGCTCCTGCCCTGCTGGTGGGGGCTGACGCTCGCGATCGTCAGCGATGGCGACCTGCGCCTCTTCGACCTGTGGATCTTCCTCGGTTGCGGGATCGGCGCGGTCCTGATGCGCGGCGCGGGCTGCACCTGGAACGACATCACCGACCGCGATATCGACGGCTCGGTCGCGCGAACGGCGCTGAGGCCCATCCCGTCGGGCGCGGTCACGGCGCGGCAGGCGCTCGCCTGGGGCGTAGCGCAATGCCTCGTCGCCTTCATGATTCTCCTGACCTTCAACACCGCGGCGATCGGGCTCGGCGTGCTCGCGCTTCTGCCGGTCACGGTCTATCCCTTCGCCAAGCGCTTCACCTGGTGGCCGCAGGTCTTCCTGGGCCTCGCGTTCAATTGGGGTGCGCTTCTGGCCTGGACCGCGCATACCGGTCGGCTCGAATGGCCCGCGGTGCTGCTCTATCTCGCGGGCATCGCCTGGACGCTCTTCTACGACACGATCTACGCCCACCAGGACCGCGAGGACGACGCGCTGATCGGGGTGAAATCGACCGCCCGCCTCTTCGCGGAGCGGACCCCGGCCTGGCTTGCGCGCTTCATGGTGGCCTCGGTCGCGCTGATGGGGCTCGCGGTCATCGGCGCCGTGCCCCGGGGCGAGATCATGGCCCTTGTCCTCTGCCTCGGCGGTCCCTGGGCGATGGGCTGGCACATGATGTGGCAGCTCCGCCGCCTCAAGCTCGACGACGGCGACCGGCTGTTGTCGCTCTTCCGTTCGAACCGAAATGCCGGCCTTCTGCCGGTGCTGTTTTTCGCCGCCGCCGCCTTGCTCTGATTGCAGCCGGGCGCGGGCCGTCCTATCAGGGACCACTTCCCGCGGAACCGAACCGATGCGTCTATCTTCACTGTCCATCCTCGCAGGAACTTTCCTTGCCGCTGCCGGTCTGAGCGTCGTCGCCGCGAGCGTCGTCGCCCGAATGGTCGAGGAAAGCTCGCTGCTGAGCGTCGCCAACGCCATGGAGCGCGAGGGGCTGGACTGGGTCGAGCTCGATGCCAACGGGCTGCAGGTCTTCGTGATCGGCACCGCGCCGACCGAGGCCGACCGCTTCCGCGCGATCTCGGTCGCGGGGCGGATCGTCGACGCCGCCCGGGTGATCGACGAGACCCAGACCCAGGAAGCCGAACGCATCCGTCCGCCCGAGTTCTCGATCGAGCTTCTGCGCAACGACAAGGGGCTGTCGCTGATCGGCCTCGTCCCCGCAGCCTTCGACCGCGAGCGCCTGCTCGAGGACCTGCGCAGCGAGATCGGCCAGGATGCCGAGATCTCCGACTTCCTCGAGACCGCGGATTTCCCCGAGCCCGAGCATTGGCAGGACAGCATCGACATGGCGCTGCGCGCGCTCGATGCGTTCGACCGCGCCAAGATCTCGGTTGCGGCGGGCGATGTGCTGGTCAAGGCGATGGCCGAAAGCGCCGCTGGGCGGCGCCAGATCGAACGCGACCTACAGGCCGCACGTCCCGACGCGGTGCGCCTCTCGCTCGATATTGCCGCACCGAGACCGGTGATCACGCCCTTCTCGCTGCGTTTCGTGCTCGACGAGGTCGGTCCGCATTTCGACGCCTGTGCCGCCGACAGCGAAAGCGCCCAGGCCCAGATCCGCGCCGCGGCGACCCGAGCCGGGGTCACCGGCACGCCCGGCTGCGTCATCGGCCTTGGCGTGCCCGCGCCAAGCTGGGGATCGGCTGCAGCGATGGCCATCGACGCTCTGACCGAAATCGGCGGCGGATCGGTCACCTTCTCGAACGCCGATGTCTCGTTCGTGGCGGCGGAAGGCACGCCGCCCGAGCTCTTCGACGAGGTCGTCGGAAAGCTGGAGAACGCGCTGCCCGCGCCGTTCCTGCTCGACGCCGTCCTGCCGCAGCCGCCCGAGGCTCCGACCGATCTCGGCCCGCCCGAGTTCACCGCCAGCCTCTCGCCCGAGGGGCTCGTCCAGCTGCGCGGCCGGATCGCCAGCGAGAAGGCGCGCGAGACCGCGGCGACCTACGCCCGCGCCCGCTTCGCCTCCGACAGCGTGACCATGGGCGCGCGGGTCGACGAGACCCTCAATGCCTCCTGGCAGGCGCGGGTTCTGGCCGGGATCGAGGCGCTTGCCCGTCTGAACTCCGGCGCCGTCACCGTGACGCCGGACGAGATCGCCGTCACTGGCAAGACCGGCAACACCGAGGCCTCCGCCGAGATCGCGACGCTCCTGTCCGATCAGCTTGGCAGCGACACCTACGACATCAACGTCGAATACGTCGAAAAGCTCGACCCCTCGCTCGGCATCCCGCCGCCCGAGGAATGCGTCAAGCAGATCCGCGAGATCGTCGGCGCGCGGAAAATCACCTTCGAGCCCGGCTCGGCCACGCTCGACCCCTCGGCCGACGAAATCCTCGACGGGATCGCCGAGCTTCTTAAGCTCTGCGGCGAGTTCCCGCTGGAAATCCAGGGCCACACGGACAGCCAGGGCCGGGAGATCATGAACCAGCAGCTCAGCCAGCAACGCGCCGAGTCGGTTCTGACCGCGCTGCGCGACCGCCGGGTCCTGACCGCCGCCTACCGCGCGCGCGGCTATGGCGAAGAGCGCCCCATCGCGTCCAACGAAAGCGAAGACGGCCGCGAACAGAACCGTCGTATTGAATTCAGACTTTACGAAGAGCAGAGCGCGGAGGCCGCAGCAGACGGCGACGCGGAGCAGGAAAGACCCGCCAATGAATAGAACCGAGTTCATTATCGCCACCGCGATCATTCTCTTCGTGGCTTTCTGCCTCGGCTGGCTTGCAAACTGGCTGGTCCACCGCTTCAGCCGGGTCAGCCAGACCGATGTCGACGAGCTCGAGCGGATGAGCCAGGAGCTGCACGAGGCCGAGGAGACGCGCGATCAGGCGATCACCTATCTCCAGCAGCGCGAGGCCGAGCTTACGAACCAGCTGGCCCAGGCCGAGGCCGAATTGTCGGCGGCAATGGAGGGCCTGCGCGAGGCGCGCCACGAGGCCGAGGAACTGCGCAGCCAACTGGGCCACGGCTAAGGGCCGCGCTCAGCGCTTGCGCCGCCCCCCGGCGCTGCGGCTGTGAAAGGCCGGAGGCCTTTTCGAGACCCATCGGACAAAAGCTGCAAGGCGCGGATGGGCGCGAAGTTTCTCGGGTGTATCGAACTCCCGCGCGAGCTCGGTCTCGGTCAACGTCGCGTGGATCTCGTTGTGACAGATCTGGTGCAACCGCACGACCGGGCCGCCCTTGCCACCGCGCAGCTTCGGCACGAGGTGATGAAGGCTCTGCTTGGCCTCGGGCGGGATCGGCCTGAGACAGAGCGGGCAGATCGGATCGTCGGGCATCGGGCGAATACGTCACGGTTGCGGTGGCAAAGGCGCTTGGCCTAGAGGATGGGGCTGCACTGGCAGGGATCAACCGGATGACCGATCGCCCCGAAAAGATCGACGCTCTCGTGATCGGCGGCGGCCCGGCCGGGCTGATGGCCGCCGAGGCGCTGATCGCTGGCGGCCGGACGGTGGTTTTGGCCGAGCAGAAGCCAAGCCTCGCGCGCAAGTTCCTGATGGCCGGGAAATCGGGACTGAACCTGACCAAGAACGAACCGCTCGATCAGGCGCTTCGGGCCTATGGTCCGGACACGCCGCTCGCCCCGATGCTCCGCGGTTTCGGACCCGACGAGGTCATGGCCTGGGCCGAAGACCTCGGACAGCCGCTCTTTACCGGCTCGTCCGGGCGGGTCTTTCCTGAGGCGATGAAGGCCTCTCCCCTGCTCCGCGCCTGGCTTGCGCGCCTGCGCGACGACGGGCTGGAGACGCGCGTCCGTTGGCGCTGGATCGGTTGGGACGAAAAGACTTTCGCCCTCGATACGCCGGAGGGCCCGCGCGCGGTGCAGCCCGATGTCACGGTCCTCGCCTGCGGCGGGGCGAGTTGGTCGCGGCTCGGATCGGACGGCGCCTGGACCAGACCGCTCTCGGATGCGGGCCTGTCTCTCGCGCCGTTCCAGCCGTCGAATGCCGGTCTCGTGGTGCGCTGGTCGGAGCATATGCGCCCGCATTTCGGCGCTGCGCTGAAAAACGCGGTGTTCTCGGCCGGAGGACATGCCAATCGCGGAGAGGCGGTCATTTCTTCCCGGGGGCTCGAGGGCGGAGGGCTCTATCCGCTGACGCCTCAACTGCGCGCGGGCGCCGCCCTGACCATCGACCTGCGGCCGGATCTGGACGAGGCCGAAATCGCCCGCCGCCTCGCCAGCCCGCGCGGCAAGCTGAGCCTCGCCAATCACCTGCGAAAGACGCTGGCGCTCGCCCCTGCGGAGCGCGCGCTTCTGAACGAGGTGCTGCGGCCCCTGCCCCACGACCCCGCGCTGCTCGCCGCGCGTCTCAAATCCGTGCCGGTTCCGCATGAGGGACCCAGACCGATGGACGAGGGGATCTCGACCGCCGGGGGTATTCCCTTCGCGGAGCTCGATGAAGGCCTGCAGCTCCGAAGCCGGCCGGGCGTCTTCGCCGCGGGCGAGATGCTCGACTGGGAAGCGCCGACCGGCGGCTATCTCCTGACCGCCTGCCTCGCGACCGGGCTCTGGGCCGGTCGGCACGCGGCGCAGCATCGCCCGGCAGGCTGAGACCTCAGTCGCGCGCCGCGGCGCGCTCGAAGGCCGGGCGCGACCGCAGATTTTTGGCGTAGTCCTTGAAGGCGCGCGGGGCCTCGGGGAACTTGGCCGTCATCGCCCAGCCGCCGCAATGGCAGAGGATGAGGTCCGGGATGGTCAGTGTCTCGCCCATCAGGAACGGCCCCTCGATCTCCTCACTGAGACCTTGCAGGTTGCAGGCGAACTCGGATTTGAGGCTCTCTTTGACCTCGGGGACGCGCATCTCCTCGGGCAGGATGAAACTGTGCCGCGCCGCGGTCCAGAGAAGCGCGTCGATCTCGTCGAGGATGCGGAACGTCAGAGCGTCCTGCTGCGCCCGCTCGGGACTGCCCGCCGGGAAGGTCAGGGCGCCGTGCTTGTCGGCGAGGTAGGTCAGGATCGCCGTCGAGTCGCGGAGCACGAACCCGTCCTCGACCAGGACCGGGATCTTGCCCTGCGGGTTGACGTCGCGGACCGTGTCCGACCGGGGTGCCGCCGGGGTATGGGTGTAATCGAGCCCCAGTTCCTCGAGCATCCAGAGCACGCGAAACGTGCGGCTCATGCGGGTTCCGATCACCGTAAGTGCCATCGATCTCTCCCTTTTTTCAGCGCCGCGCCAGCATGGCGAGGCGGATCATCATGCGCTCCACGAGCGCCATCGCGGGCGCGCGCTGCCCGGCCGAGCGAAGCTGCAGGTCAGTTTCGGTCAAAAGCTCCAGCGCCTGCTCGAGCTTCAGCATGCCCCAGCTCCGCGCCTGACGCAGCATCCGGTCGCGGCGCGGGCCGAAGACCGGCGGGCGCAGCCGCGCGATCCCCTGGTCGGGACCGCCGGGCGCCGAGGCCGCTGCGTGCAGCGCGCGGAAATGCCGGGTCGCCATGATCACCAGCGTCACCGCCGCCACGCCCTGCGCCTCGAGCCGCGCCATGACCGATCCGATCTCGGCGGTGCGGCCCTCGGCCACGACATGCAGGACGTCATCGAGCTCGGCCTCGATCGAGGCAGGCGCCATCAGGGCCACTTCCTCGGGTCCGAGGGGGCTGTCGTCACCGAGCTTGTAGAGCGCGATTTTCTCCAGCGTCTGACGGAAATCGCCGGGCCCGAGGCCGCGCGCAAGATCGGTGAGCGCCTCCATCGCGTCCCGGCTGGGATCGGCGAGTCCGGCGCGTTTCAGCTCGGCCTCGATCTCGGCGCGCCCCATCGGATCGTTGTAGAGGCCCGCCGCATAGGACTCGGGGTGACCCTCGAAGAGCTTGCGCAGCTTCGACGTCGCCTTGAGCGCGCCCGCCGTCACCACGATCTGCGCATCGCCCGGCCGCCACTCTTCGACCGCGACGCGCACCGGGTCGATGACCGTGTCGTTCGCATCCTCGACAAAGGCGACGCGCGGCCCCGGGAAGAACCCCTGCGCCTTGACCGCGTCGGTCAGCATCGTCGGATCCTTGCGCAGATCCGAGGCCAGCATCCGGGCAAGCCGCATCTCGGCCTCACCCTCGGGACCGATGAGCGCCAGGATCGCCTCCTGCCGCTTCAGCGCCACCCGCATCGCGTCCTCGCCGTAGATCAGCAGTCCCGCCTTGCCCGGATCGGGCTTGCGGAAATATCCGGGCGCGTCGCGGGCCGACAGCTTCATGGCGTGGCGAAGAGCAGAAGCTGATCGACGATCCGGTCGGCCAGCGCGACCATCAGGCGCTCCAGCGCATCGCGCTCGGCGGCGAGCGTCGCGACGTTGGAGCCGGTGGCGGAATAGCCGGTGAAGCTCTCGACCCTTCGGGTCAGCACGGTCTCGCCGGTGGCGATCTCTTCGAGCCGCCAGTCCACTTCGCCGAGGATGCGGTAGCGCGTGGTCGAGCCGGTCGAGGTCGTTCCGAGATCCTCTTCGTCGAGCGTGATCTCCGGGATCATGCGGTAGCGCGGCAGGCTGGCCCGACCGAAGCGTTCCTCGAGCCTGCGCTGGAGAAGATAGCCCGAGCGGCCCTCCGGTTCGGGAAAGGCGATGGCGCCCTGCAGCGCCTCGGCGCCGCCGCCCGGACCGTAGACCGGGCGGAAGCCGCAGGCTGGCAAGAGCACCAGCCCGGCCAGAAGCGTGCGGCGGTCACACCACGACATTGACGATCCGTCCGGGCACGACGATCACCTTCTTCGGGCTGCCGCCATCGAGCGCCTTGAGGACGGCGTGGTGGCTGAGCGCCAGTTCCTCGACCTCGGCCTTGCCCATGTCGCGCGGCACCTGGATCTCGGCGCGGCGCTTGCCGTTGACCTGGATCGGCAGCGTCACAGTGTCCTCGACCATCATCGCCTCGTCGGCCACCGGCCAGGGCGCGTTGGCGACGAGCCCCTCGCCGCCGAGCATCTGCCAGACCTCTTCGGCCAGGTGCGGCGTTATCGGCGCCATGAGCTGGGCCAGGACCTTGGCCGCCTCGCGCTTCGCGGCGGTGCCCGCGTCGGATTTCTGCAACACGCTGGTAAAGGCGTAGAGCTTGGCGATGGCGGCGTTGAAGCCGAAGCTCTCGACCCCGCCGGTCACATCGTGGATCGCCTTGTGCATCTCGCGCAGGAGCGCCTGATCGGCCTCGTCCGAGCCCGACGCATCGCTGTCGGCCACGTCGCGGGCGATGCGCCAGACGCGCGCCAGATGCCGGTTCGCGGCCTCGGCCCCGGCAGCGGTCCATTCGACATCCCGCTCGGGCGGGCTGTCCGAGAGCACGAACCAGCGCGCGGTATCCGCACCGTACTGGTCGATGATCGCGACCGGGTCGACCACGTTGTTCTTGGATTTCGACATCTTGGCCGAGGGGATCACCTCGACCTCCGCGCCGCTCTCCCGGAGAAACGCCTTGCCGTCGCGCAGCTCGACCTCCTCGGGGTAGTGGTAGACCGGACGGTCGTCGCCGCGCTTGGTCTGGTAGATCGCGTGGGTCACCATGCCTTGCGTGAAAAGCGCGTTGAACGGCTCCTTCGCGCTTTCGGGCAGGTGGCCGGTCATCACCATCGCGCGGGCGAAGAAGCGGGCATAGAGCAGGTGCAGGATCGCGTGCTCGATACCGCCGATATACTGGTCGACATTCATCCAGTATGTCGCGGCATCCATATCGGTCGGCGTCTCGGCGCGCGGCGCGGTGAAGCGGGCGAAATACCACGAGCTGTCCACGAACGTGTCCATCGTGTCCGTCTCGCGCTTGGCGGCCTTGCCGCACTCGGGGCACGGCACGTCGCGCCAGGTCGGATGGCGGTCGAGCGGGTTGCCCGGCACGTCGAAGCTGACATCGTCGGGCAGCTGAACCGGCAGGTTCTCTTTCTTCTCCGGAACGACGCCGCAGGCATCGCAATGCACGACCGGGATCGGGCAGCCCCAGTAGCGCTGACGGCTGAGGCCCCAGTCGCGCAGGCGGAACTTGGTGACGCCCTGCCCGACCGCGTTCTCCTCGCAGAAGGCGATGGCGGCCTCGACCGCCTCTTCGCCAGTCTGGGCCTCCTGACCCGCGAAGCCCTTGAGATAGCGCACGGTCTCCTGTTTCGGCGGCACGTAGGCCGGACCGCCCTCTTCGGGCAGGATGAAGGTGCCCTCTTCGCCCATCGCGGGCGCGAACACCGTGGCGACCGGAAGCTCGTATTTCCGGGCGAAATCGAGGTCGCGCTGGTCATGCGCCGGGCAGCCGAAGATCGCGCCGGTGCCGTAATCCATCAGGATGAAGTTCGCGATGTAGACCGGCAGCTCCCAGCTCGTGTCGAACGGGTGGCGCACGGTGATGCCGGTGTTGAGGCCGCGCTTCTCGGCCTTCTCCAGCTCTTCCTCCGAGGTGCCCATGCGGCGGCACTCTTCGCAGAAGGCCGCGACCTCGGGAGTGTCGCGCTCGAGCGCGCGGGCCAGAGGGTGGTCCGGCGAGATACCGACAAAGCTCGCGCCCATCAGCGTGTCGGGACGGGTCGTGTAGACCTCGATCCGGTCGAACCCGTCCGGCGCTCCGGCGGTCGAGAACGCGAACTGGAGGCCGCGCGAGCGGCCGATCCAGTTGGCCTGCATCAGCTTGACCTTGGCGGGCCAGTCATCGAGCCCGTCGAGCGCCTCGAGAAGCTCTTCGGAATGCTCGGAGATGCGGAAGAACCACTGGGTCAGCTCGCGCCGTTCGACCAGCGCGCCCGAGCGCCAGCCGCGCCCGTTCTCGACCTGCTCGTTGGCAAGAACGGTCATGTCGACCGGGTCCCAGTTGACCACCGCGTTCTTGCGATAGACGAGACCCTTTTCCAGGAAATCGAGGAACAGCGCCTGTTGCTGGCCGTAATATTCGGGATCGCAGGTCGCGAACATGCGGCTCCAGTCGAGCCCGAAGCCCAGAGGCTTCATCTGCGCGACCATGGTGTCGATGTTGGAATAGGTCCAATCCTTGGGGTGCCCGCCCGAGGCCATCGCGGCGTTCTCGGCAGGCATGCCGAAGGCGTCGAAGCCCATCGGGTGCAGCACGTTGTGCCCGGTCGCCAGCTTGTAGCGCGCGATCACGTCGCCCATCGTGTAGTTTCGCACATGACCGATATGGATCCGTCCCGAAGGATAGGGAAACATCTCAAGCACATAGTATTTCGGCTTGTCACCGTCGCGCGTGGCGCGGAAGGTCTTGGCCTCTTCCCAGGCGGATTGCCATTTCGGCTCGATCTCGGACGGGGTGTAACGCGACATGTCGGGTCCTGACGGTCGTTCAAACGGGGGTTGGGCCGGTGATATTGCCAGAGCCGCGCAGCGTCCAGCGATTTGGCCGCTCCGAGCGTGCCACCGGGCGGCGGACCACGAAAAAGGGCGCCCGAAGGCGCCCTGATCGACCGATGCCCTGCCCCGTCAATCGAAGCGGCGCGTGGGCGCGAGAACCATCGCCTCGCCCACGAGGACCTTCTTGCCATCGACGGCGCAGTGGCAGTCAAGCTTGACGCGGCGCTTCGCCAGGTCGATCTCGATCACCTTCACCTCGGCATAGACCAGGTCGCCGGGACGCACGGGTGCCAGGAACTTGAGCGTCTGCCCCATGTAGACCGTGCCGTGACCGGGCAACTGCTCGCCGATCACCGCCGAGATCAGACCCGCCGTGAGCATCCCGTGAGCGATGCGGCCCTCGAAGATCGTGTCTTGGGCGTACTCCTCGTCGAGGTGCACCGGGTTCCGGTCGGTCGAGACCTCGGCGAACTTCTCGATATCCTCGTCCGTGATCCGCTTCTCGAGCGAGCGGGTCATGCCCATCTCGATGTCCTCGATGCAGATCGTGCCCCTCGGCAGATTGTCGAACATGCTGGGCTCCATCGTATTTCCAGACCCGGTCGTTTCGCCCGGCAACAAATAGATGCCCAAGCCACTTCCTCAAGCAACTTTATTGCTTTGCGCCCGCAGAAACGCAAGGATAAAGAGGGTCAGCGCAAGTGACCTATCGAGAAGGTAGGAGCGATCTTTTCCTTTTCGATATAGGCTCTTAAGAGATCCTCGTCCGGCTGGTGCGACGTTTTGGTCTCTTCCGCGGCCAACCCGCCGGTCACGAAGAGGCTGTCGATATCCTCGCCCATCGCCCCGTCGATATCCGTGTGCGGCCCGTCGCCGATGGCGAGGATGGCATCTCCGTCGCCCCCACCGACCTCGGCCAGCCGCCGCCGTGCCAGGTCGTAGATCGGCGGGTGCGGCTTGCCGAAATAGAGCGTCTCGCCGCCCATCTCCTCGTAGAGCCGTGCCAGCGCGCCCGCGCACCATTCGCGGCTGTCTCCGCGATCCACGACGATGTCCGGATTTGCGCAGAGAAGCTTGAGGCCCTTCTGCTTGGCCAACAGGAACTCCGGCCGCATGACCGAGGGGTCGGCATGGGGATCGAAGGGGCCGCAGCAGACGATGCCCTCGGCCTCTTCCAGCGGCACGCGCGTGATCTCGACCGGGTCCGAGACGACCTTGAGCGGGTCGAAGAAGCTCTGGTCGTGATCCTCGCCGATGAACCAGACCTTCTGGCCGACCGCGCCGCGGAACATCGCGGCCCGCGCTGAATCGCCCGAGGTGGCGATGCTGTCCCAGGCATCCTCGGGGACGCCCATCTTGGCGATCTGGCGCTCGACCGAGGCCCGCGGGCGCGGCGCATTGGTCAGAAGCACGACCCGCTTGCCCGCGGAGCGAAAGGCCTGCAGCGCGGCGACCGCCTCGGGATGGGCGCGCACGCCGTTGTGCAGGCAGCCCCAGAGATCGACGAAGGCGGCATCGTACCGGTCCGAGATTTCCGAGAGCGCCGTGATGAGTGCCGTCATTTTGCCACCTTTCGCCACTAAATTATCCGCATCTTGATTCAATTCAGCGATGTATCGTCCGGAGAACCCGAGCGCCATGCAGTTCCTCGAAAGCTCCATCGTCGGCCTCAGAACGGCACGCCACGCCCTGACGCACCCGTCCCTCCCCACGCGGGTGAGCCTCTATCCGATGGTCCATGTCGGTGACCCCGCCTTCTATCAGCGTGTGCATGCCGAGGCGCTGAGCCATGACGTCGTTCTCTGCGAAGGTGTCAGCGGCCAGACCGCCCGCCGCCTGACCCGCGCCTATCGCTGGGCCAATGTCGGCCGACTGGGGCTGATGGTCCAGCCCGCGATCTCCGAGAGCTCCGGCACGCGCGTCGTCCGCGCCGATCTGGACAGCGAAGAGTTCGAGCGTCTCTGGGCCGATGCGCCGTTCCACACGCGCCTCGCCTTCACGCTCGGCAGTTCAGGCTACGGGCTCTGGATGAGCGTGGCCGGATCTCGGGCGCGGCTGGCCGAGCGGCTGGTCGTCGAGGATCTGGCCGACCGCGACGACATCTATGCCAGGGCCGATCCCGTCGCCGGACCGGCGCTCGATGTCCTCTTGTCGGCGCGCGACGCCCGGCTCTGCGCGAGATTCGACGATGTCCTCTCGGACGAGGACCAGAGCATCGCGGTCCTTTACGGCGCGGGCCACATGAGCGCGCTGATGCGCCACCTGATCGCACGGCGCGGGTTCAGGGTGAGGTCGAGCGACTGGCTCACCGTGTTCGAGCGCTGATCTCCGCCACGATCTCGGGCAGCCTGCCGAAATCGGAGAATTGCGCGGCGGGACGCAGGTCCTCGGGCGCGGATTTCCGGTAGCCTTTGGTGAAGAGCAGGAACGGCACGCCGAGCGCCTCGGCGGTCGCGGCATCCGTCTCGCTGTCGCCGACATAGAGGCCAAGACCGCCAAGCGCATCGAACACCGCCTTGAGTGGCGCCGGGTCGGGCTTGCGGACGCTCAGGCTGTCTCCGCCGATGACCGACGCGAAAAAAGGCGTCAGGCCGAAATGCTTGAGAACGCCGTGAGTCGGGCCGATGGGCTTGTTGGTGCAGAGACCCAGCGGGTGCCCGGCCTCGCGCAACCGGGCGAGGGTCTCGAGCACCTGCGGATAGGGCGCGGTCAGCGCGTGGTCAGTCTCGTACCCGGCCAGGAACGCGGCGAGCAGGTCACCTTCCTCGGCCTCGGGCAGGTCGCGCGCGCGGCGCATCCTGGCGACGAAGGTGGGCGCGCCCGCACCGATGAACGAGATCGTCTCGGCAAGAGTGAGCGGCGCCACCCCGCGGGTGTCGAGAACCGCGTTTGCAGCGGCGCGGATGTCAGGTGCGCTGTCGATCAGCGTGCCGTCGAGATCGAAGACCAAGGGTATCATGCGTCGCTCTTGCCACCCCGCGCGCCGCCCCGCAATCCGATACGGATTGCGCGCGTTTTCCGGTTCGGAAAACGGGTGCGCTCAGACCAGCCAAAGCGCCAGAAGGCCCGCCGCCCAGGCGAGCCCGATCCCATCGAGCCAGAGCCGGAACGGCTGCTTGCGGGTCTTGTGGCGGCAGGCCTGCTGGCCGATCTTCGCCCCCGGCCAGCCGCCCGCGGCGGCGAGTAGCAGAAGCGTGCTCTCGGGGATCCGAGGCCCGCTCTCTTCCGCCCGCGCCTTGTCCACCGCAAACGCACCGAGCGCCGCGACATTGACCGCCACACACCAGAGCGTCAGCCAGATCATCCGTACCCACCCCAGAAGAAAAGAGGCGCCCCCGCAGGGACGCCCCGAATATCGCGTCTGCGCGCATGCCCTCACATGGTCAGAACGGGGATGATCTGCTTCTTGCGGCTCATCACGCCCGGCAGCACCACGCTGTCGCCCTCGACCGTGGCATCGAAGCTCTTCTCGGCGATGGTCTTCACCCGGTCGTTCGGCACGAGAAGCGTCGCCTCCTCGTTCAGGATGTCGACGATGAAGAGAAGCACCTCGTCGGCACCGTCTTCCTGCGCCACGCCCGGCATGGCGCCCATCAGGCTCTCCTTGCGCGCGAGGATCTGCTTGGGGCTCGTCGTCTCGAGGACCGACACCCGCAGGCCAACGCCCTCGACCGTGTATTCCTTGGAGTCCATCCGCAGAAGCTCCGCATCGGAGAACTCCGAGACGTCGGATTTCGCCGCCAGCATCTCTTCGGTGTAGGCCTCGATATCGACGCCCAGGTCCTTGGCCAGGGCATGCGCGATGGCCTCGTCTTCCTGCGTCGTCGTGGGCGAACGGAAGCCCAGCGTGTCGGAGAGGATGCAGGAGAGCATCGCGCCCTTCACGCCTTCCGGCGCGCGGGCGATGTCCTTGCCCATCATCTTGTAGAGAATGGTCGAGGTGCAGGCGAGCGGCTCGACCCGGATCTCGATCGGCCCCTTGGTCTCGAGCCCGCCGACCAGCTTGTGGTGGTCGATGATGCCCTGGATGTCGGCCTTGTTGATCGAGGCCGGCAGTTCGGCGGGGTTGTTCGTGTCGACGATGACGACCGCATCCCCTTCGGCCACGTCCGAGATGATCTCGGGCGTGTCGAGCTTCCAGCGCTCGAGGACGAAGGCGGCTTCGGTATTGGGCTGGCCGAGAAGCTTGGCTTCGGCCGGCGTGCCGCGCACCTCGGAGAGGTACCAGGCCCAGGCGATGGGGCTGCCGGTGGAATCGGTATCGGGGCTCTTGTGGCCGAACACCTGGATGGTCATGCGGGTCTCCTTTGAGGCTCGGATCTCGTTTGCGGCGCGTTATAGGAGCGCGCCGTGCGGTTGTCAGCCCTCGGAAAACGCGGCACCGGGGCGCACCCGGCGCATGGCTGGCACCGCAGTCGTGGGTGTTCGCGACGCGACGCTGACCTCAGCCGTAGTCCCGCGCCCCGAAGAGGGCCGAGCCAACCCGCACATGGGTGGCCCCGAAGGACACCGCCTCTTCGAAATCGTCGGACATGCCCATCGACAGACCTTCGAGGCCGTTGCGCTCGGCGAGCTTCGCCAGAAGCGAGAAATGCAGGCTCGGCGCTTCGTCGACCGGCGGTATACACATGAGCCCCACCACGGGAAGATCGAGCGCACGGCATTCGGCGATGAAGCTGTCGGTCTCGTCGGGAACGATCCCCGCCTTCTGCTCTTCTTCGCCCGTGTTCACCTGGACGAACAGGTCGGGGCATGCGCCCTCTTCCTGCGCAATCCGTGCGATCGCGTTGGCGAGCTTCATGCGGTCGAGCGAATGGATCGCGTCGAACAGCGCCATCGCCCGCCGCGTCTTGTTCGACTGGAGAGGACCGACCAGGTGGACCTCCGTGCCGGGATAGCGCTCGCGGAACGCGGGCCACTTGTCCTCGGCTTCCTGCACCTTGTTCTCTCCGAAGAGCCGGTGCCCCTGCTCGAGCACGGCCTCGACCCGCTCATTGGGTTGCACCTTCGAGATCGCGATCAGCTTGACGCTTCCTTCGGCTCGACCGGCACTGGCCTCGGCGCGGCGCAGGCGCTCGGTGATCTCGCTCAATCCCATGATGTGTCTCCCCAGGCCTCGATGAAGGGTTGCAGCGCGGCCTCGTAGCGTCGCCATGCGGCGGCCCGACCGCCATGGATCGGCTGGCGGACCTGGGCGAGGCTCAGCGTCTTGACCTGGCCGCCGGACTGGTGCGGCGACAGGCAGGCCTCTTCCCAGGGCAGATCGCAGAAGGCGACGAGCCGCTCCGCCTCGGGCTCCGGGTCGGCGACCAGCGCCTCATACTGAACGCTCGTCGCGCGCGGGCCCAGACGGACGCTCCAATAGCGCGCCTGATCGCGGAAGAGGCGGATGGCCTCGGCGATATCGGCAAGATCGTTGCCGTAGCGATGGGTGCCGAGCGCGAAATGGTTCTTGTAGATCGACAGCGCCACGTCGCGTGGATCGCGATGCACGAAGACGACCCGCGCCTCGGGCATCGCCTTGGCGATGTAGCCGAGCACCAGATGGGTCTGAATCGACTTGTCGGTGACGACCCCGGCCTGTGCGCCCGTGTCGCGCCGCACCAGGCCGAGATACGCGCGGGCATAGTCGCGAAGCTGGGCGTCGGAAACCGATTTCAGCGGGATCAAGCGGTTGTTGGCGCTGAAGAATTTGGTCGCGAGCTTGAGAGCATGGCCCAATTCACCGCCGGCACTGACGGCGGAATGGGCGCCGAGAATCCGCTCGACCAGCGTGGTGCCGGAGCGTGGCATGCCGATGACGAAGACCGGCCTGATAGCGGCGTCCAGAGCGATCGGCGTGAGATCCGCGCCCTCCTGCGCCGCCCGGAACTGTCCCTGCTCGGCGACACGCGCGGCGGCATCATAGGGCGACAGCTTGCGCTGCAGCGCGTTCGCCCGATCCAGATGCGGGAAGACCTCGGCGTAGCGCTCCTGATCCTCGAGCGCCTTCGCCATGGCGAAATGCGCGTGGAACCGGGATTGGTCCGGCAGGTTCGGTCGCTTCAGGAGCGTCTCGAGCTGCGCCATCAGCGGATCGTCTGCCGTGAGACGCGTGGTCGCAAGCATGATCCGGTAGAGAGCACCTTCGTCCGGATGCCGCTTGATCAGGTCCCGGAAAAGCGCGTCTGCCGCATCGAACTCGCCGGAAAGCTGCAGGTACATGCCCTTGTCCACCCGGCGCTTGATCGAGCCAGGCTCCGCCGCGATCAGGCGGTCATGCGCCGCGAGCGCCGCGTCGCGTTCGCCGAGCGCCGCAAAGGCGTCAGCCGCGGCTTCGTTCAACGCGGGCTCGTCCGGCTTCAAGTCGAGAGCGCGGCGCAGATGCGCGGCGCGGGCCGCGCGGTCCCCGGCGTGATGGGCGATGCGCGACAGTTGGAAGTGAATCTCGGGAACGTCCGGCCGCTCGCGAAGGAGCTCCCGAAAGGCCGATTGGGCAGCCCCGACGCGCCCGGCCTGCAAAGCCGCCAGCGCCGCTGCGTAGCGGGACTTGAACGGCGGCATCTGCGGCTTCGGCGGGATCATGGACAAGCTCTGGCTGACTTGCCCCCTGTCTAGGTTCCGACCGCTCAAATGAAAAGAGCGGGCACAAGGCCCGCTCTTTCCATAACAAATGATCCGGTTGGATCAGAAGTTCATGCGGAGACCCATCGAGAAGCTGTCCGAGTCAGCTTCGCCAACGCCGTCCACATCTGCGTTCGAGTTGCCGTAGCCGGCCTGGAAGACGAGACCGCCGCCCAGATCGTATGCAGCTGCGAGGCCGTAGCCCGACGCTTCAGCGCCTTCCGCGTCCCACTTGCCGTAGTTGAAGCCGATGGCCAGAGCGTTCATCTCGTAGCCGATGCCGATGCCGACGTGATCGATCTCGTCGTCATCTGCGTCGGAGAAGTCAACCTGCGAGTAGGTGATGCCTGCCGAGAAGCCGGAAGCCATGGTGCCGGTGATGCCGAAGCCGGTCACGCTCCACTCGTCCTGCTTCTGGTGAGCGATACCTGCGTTGACGGTCGCGCCGCCGAACTCACCGCCGTAGGTGAAGCCAACGCCGATGACGGGCTCATCGCCTGCGCCGTCGCCGTCCTGCTCAGCCGACAGGTGGAAGCCGAAGGAGGATACGGTGTAGTCGAAGCGTGCGATCTGACCGTCTTCACGACCGTCGACACGGCTGGAGGCGGGAAGAGCAACACCCAGGCCGCCAAGCAGAGCAACTGCTTCGCCGCTCAGAGCGGAACCGTCGTTGAAGCCAGCGTGTGCGGTTTCGTCGTCAGCGATCGAGCCGCCTGCCAGAGCCATTTCCGGAACAGCTGCGTCATACGCGCCGTCGGTGTTGCCCATGGTCAGGGTTGCGCCGCCGAAGGAGACGAACATGGATGCGCCGCCGTCGTCTGCGTTGTTGTTGACTGCGCCACCGCCGGTGCCGACGCCATCTTCCATGTCGAGCGCTGCGCCGAAGGAGATGCCGGTGTCGGTTTCACCGGTCATGGTGAAGGTGACTTCGATGTCGGTGAAGAACTGGGTGTCGGTGTCGCCGAGATCCGACGAACCGCCGAAGATGCCCATTTCGGCCCAACCAGTCGTGGTGACCTCAGCCGATGCGAAGCCAGCAGTTGCAACGAGCGCGGTCGATGCAAGAAGAAGCTTTTTCATTGTTTCCCTCATGTGTTCGTAAGGCACGTACCAATCCGGATGCCCGGCCTTGATGAAGGCTCTATGCGCCCGAGGCCCCGCTCCATGCAACCCGCTGCTCTTGGGCGGCGCGGAACATTCACCCCGATGTCGCTTATTTGCCACAAAGCTCTGGGGGTGGTTACGGCGCCTCCCGACCCCTCGAAGCTAAGCGCTGGGGGCAAATCGAAACCTTGCGTAATTTGGCTTGGGAAACGCGGCTTGTCCGACGCCGCCGCTGCCGCTATGCAAAGTGCAGCAAAAGCAGAACGAATGCCGACGGAGCGGGACAGGATGCGCGATCCGAAATCGAACAAGACCATGGTCATCGCCGGGGTCATGCTCGCGACCGCTGTCACCCTCGGCGGTTGCAGCCGCTCAGGCCAACCAGCCGAGACGCGTCCCGCCCGGGAGGTGCTCGACCGCGAGATCTACGGAGACCGTGGCGCACCGGAATCGACGATCTGGGATATTTTCCGTGCTCGCGGCGATGCGGGCCAGGTCGGCGCGGTGAATCGCTACATCTGGAACGCCGCGCTGGAGACTCTGAGCTTCCTGCCCGTCGAGTCCGTCGATCCCTTCACGGGCGTCATCTCGCTCGGCTACGGCGTGCCCCCGGGCGGCGGTCGCGCCTATCGCGCGACGGTCTATGTCTCGGACCCTGCGCTCGACGCCCGCTCGCTGAACGTCGCGGTGATGACCCGCTCCGGACCCGCGAGCGTCGAGACCAATCGCGCAATCGAAGATGCGATCCTCACGCGCGCGCGGCAGTTGCGGCAGCGCGACAGCCGCTACTGAGGCCGTCGCCGCTCCAATTCCTCAATCCGCTGGCTGGCGCGGCGCAAGGGCGCCGAGCGTCTGGACCCATTCCATCTGGCGCGGCAGGCAGAT
Organism: Litorisediminicola beolgyonensis; assembly: GCF_042679605.1. Lineage (NCBI taxonomy): Bacteria > Pseudomonadati > Pseudomonadota > Alphaproteobacteria > Rhodobacterales > Paracoccaceae > Litorisediminicola > Litorisediminicola beolgyonensis. Next base: position 101,615 of record NZ_JBHTMU010000001.1, on the reverse strand, counting down.
TCGCCTGAGATCGTAGGTCTCGAGAATATGCGCGCGCGCCGCCCTGCCCAGCCGCGCGCGGGTCTCGGGATCGTCGAGGAGCGCATCGAGCCGCGCCGTAAGTGCCTCGGTGTCGAAGAAATCCACCAGCCAGCCGGTCTCGCCCTCGGTCAGCGCCTCCCGCACCGGCGCGGTGTCCGAGGCGAGGATCGCGCATTCCGCGCTCATCGCCTCGAGAAGCGACCAGCTCAGCACGAAGGGATAGGTCAGGTAGACATGCACCCGGCTGACCTGCATGAGCGACAGGAACCGCGGATAGGGCACGCGCCCGAGGAAATGCACCCGCGCCCAATCCGCATCGGAGATCCGGTCGCGCACCTCGTCGATGAAGATCTGCTTCCAGGTCTGTCCCTTGGGCGGGCGCGCGCCGTAGCTGGTTTCATCCCCTCCCAGCAGGACGATCTGCGCCTCGGGCCTGCGCCGGAGGATGTCGGGCAACGCGCGCATGAAGACGTGATAGCCGCGATAGGGCTCGAGATTGCGGTTGATGAAGGTCACGACCTCGTCGTCGCGGGTCAGGCTGCGGCCATCCGTGACCTCGAGCCGCGCATCGGGGTCGGGCTTCACGAGATCGGTGTCGATGCCATCGTGACTGACGGTGATCCGGTCGCGCCAGTGCTCGGGGAAAGTGTCGGCCTGGAAGCGGGTCGGCGACAGACCTGCGTCCATGACCTCTTCGTGCAGGCGGTTGTTGAGGTTTTTCAGACGGATACGCAGCCGGTCCAGCTCGGGCTGGGGGGCACGAAACTCCTTGTCGAAGGCCACGAACGGCTCGGATGTCAGGTGGTAGAGCTCGCAGTAAAGCCCCATCCGCGCGTTCGGCCAGATATCCTTGAGAAAGAGGCTCTCACCCCAGCCGTGATGGGCGAGGATGATGTCCGGCGTAAAGCCCCTGGCATCGAGCTCCCGCGCCGCGCGATGGCAGCTGGTGCCGCGCAGAAGCTTGGTCTCGAAATCGATCAGCCACGGATGGATGTCGGGCGTCGAGCGGCCCTCGATCTTGTAGGGCAGCACCCGCACGCCCTGCCAGCTTTGCGGCGTGTCGACCTTGGGCGTCAGGGCGACCACCTCATGGCCCGCCTGCGCGAGCGCCGGTGCGAGATGCTTGTACTGACCGGGGAAGTTTTGATGAATGCAGAGAATTTTCATGATGTCGCGTCCCGGGGCCGTGGGTCACGGGAATTGGTGGCATGTCGGTCGGGCTGCCGCCACCGTCAGGCGGAACTTCTGCCCCGCATTGTCGCATTCCTGCCCGCCACAGGCGCAGAGACAGGTCCGCGGCCTCTTGCGGCCCGCCCGGGGCGAAGCTACCCCTCTGCCCCATGTTGATCTACCGCGATCCGAGCACGATCCCCGACGAGGCCCGTGGTGCCAGCGCCGCGATTGGCAATTTCGACGGCGTGCATCTCGGGCACCAGGCGGTGATCGACACCGCGCGCCGGGCCGCCCCCGAGGCCAAGCTCGCCGTCCTGACCTTCGAGCCGCATCCGCGCAGCTTCTTCGCGCCCGACGCCCCGCCCTTCCGGCTGACCGGCCCGGAGGCGCGCGCCTCGCGGCTGGAAAAGCTCGGCATCGACATTCTCTTCGAGCTGCCCTTCAACGCCGCGCTTGCCGGGCTCAGCCCGCGGGCTTTCGCGGAAGAGATCGTGCGCGACGCGCTCGGTCTGTCGCATGTCGTGACGGGCGAAGATTTCTGCTTCGGCAAGGGCCGTGCCGGGACCTTCGACGATCTGGCGCGTCTGGGTGCCGAGCTTGGCTTCGGCGTCACCGCGGCCGAGATTTTCGAGACCGGCGGCACACGGGTGTCCTCGACCGCGATCAGGACCGCGCTCAGCGAAGGCCGTCCGCGCGATGCGGCGGCGCTTTTGGGACATTGGCACCGGATCGAGGGGCCGGTGCTGCATGGCGAAAAGCGCGGGCGCACGCTGGGATTTCCGACCGCCAACATGTCGATCGCCGGGCTGCACCCGCCGCGCTTCGGCGTCTACGCGGTCCTGGCCGAGGTCAAGGACGGCCCCCATGCGGGCCGCTATCACGGTGCGGCCTCGATCGGCGTCCGCCCGATGTTCGGCGAGAACGTCGCAAATCTCGAAACCTACCTCTTCGATTTCTCCGGCGATCTCTACGGCGCGCATCTGTCGGTCGCGTTGGTCGAATTCCTTCGCCCCGAAGAGCGCTTCGACGGGGTCGACGCGCTCATCGCGCAGATGGACAGCGATTGCGCAGAGGCCCGCGCGATTCTCGCCGCGGCATGAGCGATCCAATCTCCCGCAAGGGGCTCGCTCCGCGCTTCTGGGAACGCAAGCGCCTCGACGCGCTCTCGGACGCCGAATGGGAGGCGCTCTGCGACGGCTGCGGCAAGTGCTGCCTCAATAAGCTCGAGGACGAGGAGACCGGCGAGGTCGCGCTCACCCGCGTCGCCTGCCGTCTCTTCGACGACAGCACCTGCCGCTGCGCGCAGTATCCGATCCGTCACCAGTTCGTGCCGGAATGCATCCGGCTCACCCCCGACAGCATCGCCGATCACGCCTACTGGCTGCCCGAGACCTGCGCCTACAAGCTGCTCTGGGAGCGCAAACCGCTCTTCGACTGGCACCCGCTGATCTCCGGCACGCCCGAGAGCGTGCACGAGGCGGGCGTATCGATGCGCAACCGCACCGTCCCCGAGTTCGAGATCGACGAGGACGATTGGGAAGACCACATCATCGAGGAGCCCACCTGATGTTCTTCGCCTCCGACAATGGCGGCCCGGTGCCGCCCCAGGTGCTCGACGCGCTGGCCCGCGCCAACGAGGGCTACGCCTCGGCCTATGGTGCCGACGATATCACCCTGCGCGTAACCCAGAAGATCCGCACCCTCTTCGAAGCGCCCGAGGCCGCGGTTCACCTGGTCGCCACCGGCACCGCCGCCAACAGCCTGGCGCTAGCGACGCTCTGCCAGCCGTTCCAGACGGTGTTCTGCACCCCTGTCGCCCACATCCACGAGGACGAGTGCAACGCGCCGGAATTCTATACCGGCGGCGCGAAGCTGACGCTGGTGCCGGGCGGCGACCTCATGTCTCCCGAGGCGCTGGAGGAAGCGATCCTGTCCGAGGAGGTGCGCGGCGTCCATGGCCCGCAGCGCGGCCCGGTCTCGATCACGCAGGCGACCGAGAAAGGCTCGGTCTACAGTCTGGCCCAGATCGCCGCGCTCAGCGCAGTCGCGCATCGCTACGGTCTGCCGGTGCAGCTTGATGGCGCGCGCTTTGCCAATGCCTGCGCCGCGCTCGGCTGCACGCCGGCCGAGATGACCTGGAAATCCGGCGTCGATGTCGCGGTCTTCGGCGGCACCAAATGCGGGCTGATGGGGGTCGAGGCGGTGATCTTCTTCGATCCCGCCAAGTCCTGGGAGTTCGAGCTTCGGCGCAAGCGCGGCGGGCACCTCTTCTCGAAGCACCGCTATCTCGCCGCGCAGATTGAAGCCCTGATCGACGGCGATCTCTGGCGCGACCTGGCGCAGCGCGCCAATGCCCGCCGTGCGCGTCTCCAGGCAGGCCTCGAAACGGTTGCCGATATCCTGGGCACTCCGCAGGCGAACATCCTCTTTGCCCGCCTGCCCCGCGGAACGCACCGCCGCCTTCAGGAGGCGGGCGCGCGGTATTATCTCTGGGACGGGACGCTCGAGGGCCCGGACGACGCGCCGATCACCGCGCGATTCGTCTGCGACTGGTCGCTGCCCGAGGCCGAGATCGACCGCTTCATCGCGCTCCTGAACGACTGAGGGCGCCCGCCGGGGCGCCCCTTCCTGCATCGCGGATCCGACCCTTTCGGGGTCAGTTCATCTGGAAATGCAGCTCGTAGGATCCGTCGGTGAAATTGCCGAAAAGGTCCGCGATATCGGGGTGCTCGACCGGCTGGCCGGAATAGTCGGCCACAAGATTTTGTTCCGAAACGTACGCGACGTAGAAGCTCTGGTCGTTCTCCGCGAGCAGGTGGTAGAACGGCTGCTCCTTGGACGGACGGCTATCCTCGGGGATGGCGGTATACCATTCCTCGGTATTTGCGAACTCCGGATCCACGTCGAACACGACGCCCCGGAACGGATGTTTCCGGTGCCGAACGACCTGACCGAGGTGATATTTCGCGCGCTGAGTATGCATGGTCTTCGCTCCTAATGGCGAAACTGTGGCACTTCAATGGCCGTTTGTCCAACATTCGGCCATGATTCTGCCGGAAACTCACTGTGAACCAAGGTATTACAATCGGCCCCGCTGCCAATACGCCGGACCGCCGACATGGGCGCGAAACCGCGTTTGTGATTTCCCCTCGCCGCGCAGTTGAGCTAGTCTTTTCTGAAAAAGACGACCCGACAAAAAAACCCGAGCGAGAGGCCCATGAGCAGAACCCTTCGCGCGCTGGTGATCGTGCTTCTGGCGGCGTCCTGTGGCGGCGGCGGTTCCAAGACCGCGCCCCAGAACCTGGACAACGCCTGCGAACTCGTCCGAGAGCGCCCGCAATATTACCGCGCCTTCAAGGATGCCGAGCGCAAATGGGGCGTGCCCGTCCATGTGCAGATGGCCACGATCCACCAGGAGAGCAAGTTCGTCGGCGATGCGCGCACGCCCTTCACCTACGCGCTGGGGGTGATCCCGACCGGGCGGATGAGCTCGGCCTTCGGCTATTCCCAGGCCCTCGACGGCACCTGGGAAGAATACCAAGAGCAGCACGGCGGACGGCGCACCAAGCGCGACGACATCCGCCACGCCACCGATTTCATGGGCTGGTACATGCGCCAGACCCGCGACCAGCTCGGCATTCCGCTCTGGGACGCCCGCAACCAGTATCTGGCCTATCACGAGGGCCGGGGCGGCTATCGGAGCGGCAGCTACTATGCCAAGAGCTGGCTGATGCGGGTCGCCGACAAGGTGCAGGCGCGGTCGCAGATGTACCAGGCCCAGCTCGCGAACTGTCGCTACGCGCGCTGAGCCTGGCTCGCTGACCCTAGGTCAGTTGCGTTTGACCTTGGCGATCTCGGAGCGGATGTCGAAGAGGCTGGAGCCCAGCGACTTCTTCTGGAGCCCGCCCAAGACCACCGTCGTGGTCGCGCCATTGGAATCGTTCACGATCCACTGGCGCAGCTCGACGGGGTTGCCGGTGAACTTCATCTGGATGTTGCCGTATTCGGGATGGCTCGGATCCTGAGCCGTGACCACGGTCGCGGTGCCATCGAAGCTGTGACCGGTGACCATGCCCGCACGCGTCAGATCGACATTGGGCGCGAGGATGATCGACAGCGGCGTCTGGTTCAGCGGGTAGGTCTCTGGCGTGGCGCCCATCTTGCGGTCGAGCACGACCACCGTTCCGCTCCCCGCCATCACCAGCTGCTTCTCCGGCGGATTGTAGTCGAAGCGCATCTTTCCGGGACGGCTGATCGAGAGCGTTCCGGTCGAGATCGTGCCGTCATCGTTGATCTGGGTGAAGCTCCCCTGAGCGGTCTTCATCGCGTTCAGGTAAGAGGAGATCTGCCCGAGTGAGAGTTTCTCGGCAGCCGCAGGGAGGGCGGTCGCCAGGGTGACCAGGGCGGCGGTGAGAACGGAGGCAAGTCGCATCGAAAGTCCTTTGGAATTGGGACGACGTTTGGTTCGGATCAAGAGATGGGGCTTCGGGCCGGGATATGCGATAGCGCGGCCGGGATATGCGGTGGGCACGGGCATCAGGAGGAGTGCACCAGCATCCATCCGCCCGCGAGCGCGGCACCCGAGGCGAGAAAGGCCAGGACCATCAGGATGCCGTCCCGCGCGGTGATGGCGAGGCCGAAAAGAAGGATCGCCCCCATCGGGATCACGGCGCCGAAGGGCACGAGCTCGAGCGGGACGACAAGCGCGCAGAGCGCGAGGATGAAAAGGGCCGCCACACGACGGACCGGCTCTCCGGTCAGGCGCGAGAGGCGCTTTCCGAACCAACGATCCATGACATCCGCGACCGGCCGCATCTTCTCGATGCCGGTCCTGAGACGGTCCCCGGACACCTCCCGGCGCCGCAGGACCTGTGGCAGCCAGACATGCTTGCGTCCGATGAGAAGCTGGAGCGCGACGAGCGCGATGGCGACGGCGGCGAGGCTTGGGACGGTGGGAATCGCGCCGACCGGACTGATCACGATCAGCGCGATGGCTAGGAGCAACGGCCCGTAGCTGCGCGCCCCGATGGCGTCGAGCAGATCCGCCATCGAGACGCTGTCGCTGTCACCCTCTTCCGACTTTTCGCAAAGCCGGTCGATCAGGTCGGCGACATCGGTCCCGCCGGGATTGGCAAGCTCACTGGCGGTATCCGAGAGGGTCTGTGCATCCATGAAGCGCCAACGCCGGGCGCCGGAGGCGGTTCCGTCGGGCCGGTGCGCGGGCGTTTTCCGAACCGGAAAACGCGCGAAATCCGGTCTTTCGGATTTCGCCCCCGGCGCGGCCCGACGCGCGTATCAGGACGCCTCGGGCACCAGGATCTCGCGCTTGCCGACATGGTTCGCGGCCGAGACCACGCCCTGGTCCTCCATCTGCTCCACCAGCCGTGCAGCCTTGTTGTAGCCGATGGCCAGCTTGCGCTGGATGTAGGAGGTCGAGCATTTGCGGTCCTTGATCACGATCTGCACCGCCTGGTCGTAGAGCGCATCCTCGCCGTCGGTATTGCCGCCGGTGTTGAGCCCCAGAACCGCGTCGATCCCGTCGGCCTTGTCCTCGTCCGGCCCCTCGACGACGCCACCGACATAGTCGGGCGGGCCGAAGGCCTTGAGATGGTTGACCACCTCCTCGACCTCCTCGTCGGACACGAACGGACCATGGCAGCGGGTGATCTTGGCCCCGCCCGCCATGTAGAGCATGTCTCCCATGCCCAGAAGCTGCTCCGCCCCCATCTCGCCCAAGATCGTGCGGCTGTCGATCTTCGACGTCACCTGGAAGGAGATCCGCGTCGGGAAGTTGGCCTTGATTGTGCCGGTGATCACGTCGACCGACGGGCGCTGCGTGGCCATGATCAGGTGGATGCCCGAGGCGCGCGCCATCTGCGCCAGACGCTGGATGCAGGCCTCGATCTCCTTGCCCGCGACCATCATCAGGTCGGCCATCTCGTCGACGATCACGACGATATAGGGCATCTTCTTCGGCTCGAATTCTTCGGTCTCGAAGATCGGCTCGCCGGTCTCGTCGTCGAAGCCGGTCTGCACCGTGCGCGAGAACATCTCGCCCTTCTTCTGCGCATCCTCGACCCGGCCATTGTAGCCGTCGATGTTGCGCACACCCATCTTGGACATCTTGCGGTAGCGATCCTCCATCTCGCCCACCACCCATTTCAGCGCCACGACGGCCTTCTTTGGATCGGTCACCACCGGCGACAGGAGATGCGGGATGCCGTCATAGACGCTGAGTTCGAGCATCTTGGGATCGATCATCACCAGCCGCAGATCTGCGGGCGTCAGCTTGTAGAGAAGCGACAGGATCATCGTGTTGATCGCCACCGACTTGCCCGAGCCGGTCGTGCCCGCGATCAGGAGGTGCGGCATCTTGGCGAGGTTCGCGACCATCGGGTCGCCGCCGATATCCTTGCCGAGCGCCAGGGGCAGCTTGGCATTGCCGTCGCCATAGTCGCGGCTCGAGAGGATCTCGCGGAAGCCGACCATCTCGCGATTGTCGTTCGGAAGCTCGATACCGATCACAGAGCGTCCCGGAACCGTCGAGACACGCGCCGAGAGCGCCGACATCGAGCGCGCGATATCGTCGGCGAGACCGATCACGCGGGAGGCCTTGAGGCCGGGCGCGGGTTCCAGCTCGTACATGGTGACGACGGGGCCGGGACGGACCGAGACGATCTCGCCCTTCACGCCGTAATCGTCGAGCACGGATTCGAGCATGCGGGCGTTCTCTTCGAGCGCCTCGTCGGAGAGGTGATGGCGCTCGATCCGCTCGGGGTTCATCAGGAGCGAAAGCGGCGGCAGCTCGTAATCGACCTCGTTTTCCTCGAACTTGAGACGCGGCTGCGCCTCTTCCTGCGCCCGCTTGGACGGCGTGAGCTGCTTGCGCATGCCGGTCTGCACGACCCGCTTTTGGGGCGCGGTCGAGGGCGACGCTGAAGGCGCGGCCACCGGCGGCACGGCGGGCGTGCCGCGGCCCTCTTCCTCGGCCTCGAAGGCGGCCATCGGATCGTCGAGCTCGGGCTCGAACATCTCGACGGCGTCATCCTCGTCGTCCTCGATGTCCAGAACGGTCTCGGGCGCGGGCGGGATCGCCGAGCGGCCACGCGCGATCGCGGGCTGGACCTGAGGACCGGCGACCACCGGCTTGTCCGACGCGCGCAGCGGCGGTTCGGGCGGCAGGGCCGCCGGAGCCAGCGTCTTGACGATCAGCGGATCGGGACGGCGGCCGCGACCCTTGGTCAGAGGCGCTTCCTCGGCGATCCGGTGCTGCGGCGTCTGGCGCAGCTTCGCGCGCACCGCATCCGCGATCTTGGCCTGCACCCGGTCCTCGCCCGCTCCCGCCTCGGCGGGTGCCGCGCTGGCGGCATCGCCACGGCGCATCAGGGCAGGCATCCGGGCCAGCAATCCGCCCTTGGCCGGAGCGGCGGGCGCGTCCTCCTCGTCCTCGTCGATGACCGAGGCCTCGGCGCGGCGCACGCGGGGTTCGGCCCGAGGTGACGCGTAGACGACCTCGTCACCGCTCTCGGCACGGGCCGCCCGCATCGCCTGGGCGCTGCGCACCGCGCCCGAGGCGCCCTTGCCCAGCGCCGACATCAGCGTGGCATAGACCATGATCACGCCGACCAGCAGGAACTGCGCCGTCTGGCGCAGCTCGGCCTTGGTGAAGCCCAGCACATAGGCGCCTAGCGCAAGCACCCCGACACCCAGCGCGACCGTGGCCAGTTTCAAGGCGACACCGGCGGAAAACGGCAGGAAGGTCAGGACCGAGCCCATCATCATGTCGCCGAAGAGACCGCCCATGCCGAAGCTGTGGGTCCAGCCCGGGGCCGTCGCCTGACCGGCGGCATAGACCGACACCACCGCCACCCAGATCGGCGCGAAGACCACCCGCGTCACCGCGCGATCCGAGCCGCGATGCACCATCAGCCGCAGACCCCAGGCCACGGCGACCAGAGCGATCGCCCAGGCGCCTTTGCCGATGATCATGTAGAGCGGCGCCGCCAGCGCCGCGCCCGCGCGGCCCATCCAGTTCTGCACCGGGGCGTCCGTGGCCGAGATCCAGCTCGGATCCTCGGGCGTATAGCTCGCGATCATCGCCGCGCACATGGCGCCCAGCACGACCAGGACCAGCCCCCCGAGCTCGCGCCCGCGTCGCTCCAGCGCCGCCTGCATGTCGCTGTCGAAGAGAGGATCCCGCCCCCGTGCCTGATATGCCATGTTCCGCCTCGTTATCGGTCTTGTTTTAAGTCGTTACCCGTACAGACAGTCGCGGAGCCGTTTGAGCCCCTCTGCCATCTCGTCCTTCGGCGCCACCATGGCGACGCGAATATATCCCTTGCCGGGATTGTCCCCGTTCACGTCCCGCGACAGGTAGGCGCCCGGAAGCACCCGCACGCCGGTCTCGGTCCAGAGTTTCAGCGCCGCCGCCTCGCCATCCTCGACAGGCAGCCAGAGGAAGAACCCCGCTTCGGGCGGCGCGTAGCCCGGCACGCCACCGAGGATCCGGTCGGCGATCTCGTATTTCTCGCGGTAGAGCGCGCGGTTCGCCTCGACATGGGCCTCATCGGACCAGACGGCCTCGGCAACGCGCTGGAGCGGCAGGGGCAGCGGCGCCCCGGCATAGGCGCGGAGCTGGCGCAGCCGCGCGAGGCTCTCGGGGCCTCCGGCGACAAAGCCCGACCGGAGCCCCGGCAGGTTCGACCGCTTGGAGAGCGAGTGGAAGATCACCACCCGTTCGGGATCGGCGCCCATCTCTCGGGCGACCTCCAGCGCGCCCGGGGGCGGCGTGTCGCGGTAGATCTCGGAATAGCACTCGTCGGCGAGGATGCGGAAATCGTGCCGCTCGGCCAGGGCGATCAGCGTCTTCCAGTAGTCGCGCGAGGCGACCGCGCCCTGCGGATTGGCGGGCGAGCAGATATAGGCCAGCGCCGTCCGGTCCAGAAATTCCCCGGGCAGCGCGGTGTAATCCGGCAAGTGCCCGTTTTCCGGAGTGGCCGCGACGAAGACCGGCTCGGCGGCGACCGCCAGGGCGGCCACGGCGTAGACCTGGTAGAAGGGGTTCGGCGTCAGCACCACGGGCCGCTTTCCGCCCCGGGTCTCGGGGCAGAGGGCGACCGCGGCGTTGAACAACCCTTCGCGGGTGCCGTTCAGCGCCATGATTTGCGTCTCGGGATCGACCGTCACGCGATAGCGGCGCGCGATCCAGCCCGCGATGGCTTCGCGGAGCTCGGGCGTGCCCTCGTTCGGCGGGTATTTGGCGAACTCGTGGGCATGCGCGGCCAGGACCTCGGCCACCATTTCGGGCATGGGATGGCGGGGCTCGCCGATGGTCATGTGAATGACAGGGCCGCCCGGCGCATGCGCGTCGAGAAGCGCCCGCAGACGCGGGAACGCATAGGGCGGAAGATCCGAGAATCGCTCGGGAAACATCAGGTCGCTCAATTCTGCCTCGGGCGTGCGCGGGGCTGATCGCTCCCCACGTCATTGGCCGCAGGATACGGAACCCCGGGCCCAGCGTCCAGAAAAAGCCTTTGCCTTCGGGCGCCTGTGGCAGGAATACCGCGAGGACGCCCGCCGGTCGAGGCCGCGCCCCTACCCCGCGAGCGCCCGCTCGGCCGCGACCGCGAGGCGCAGGAGCGGCTCCTCGCCCATCGCGCGCCCCATCAGCGAGATGCCGCAGGACGGCACGCCGGTCGGCAAGGTCACGACAGACAGGCCCATGAGGTTGCCGACCCGCGTGTTGCGCAGGGTCAGGAGATTCTCGGTGACGTAGTAGTCATCCTCGGTCATCAGCCGCTCGACCTTGGGCGGCAGGTTGGGAACCGTCGGGCAGAGCACCGCGTCGAACTCCGCGACCCGCGCCGCCCAAGCGCGCCGCACGGCCTGGAGCCGCCGCCAGGCCGCGACGTAGTCGGCGCCGGTGAAGGCCTTGCCGCCCTCGAAGCGCTCGCGGATGCGGTCGAACATCACCTTTCCGCGCGCCGCGATGGTCTCGCCCCAGATGCCCCAGGCCTCGGCGGTATAGAGCACCCCCGCATCGCCCATCGGACCGGCGATCTCGGGGAACTCGAACTCGATCAGCTCGGCACCGGCGGCCTCGAGCCGCGACAGGGCGTCCTCGTAGCCCTTGGCCGGCGCGTCGCGCAGATCATCGAGCACGATGGTTTTCAGAACGCCGTAGCGGCGGCCCTTGAGGTCGCCCGCTCCGCGCAAGTCCAGAGCGCGCGTGCCCTCCAGCGCGGCCAGCATCGCGGCGCAATCGGCGACGGTCCGGCAGAGCGGTCCGACCGTGTCGAATTTCTCGGCCAAGGGCACCGCACCCGCGCAGGAGACGCGCCCCGCCGTGGTCTTCAGCCCCACAAGGTCGTTCCAGGCCGAGGGTACCCGGACCGAGCCGCCGGTGTCAGAGCCGACGGCCGCCGCCGCGAGACCAAAAGCCACCGACGCCGCCGCGCCCGAAGACGAGCCGCCCGGAACCGCGTCGGGATCGTTCACGCAGGGCGGCGTTCCCGTCACCGGGTTCAGGCCCAGCCCCGAGAAGGCCAGTTCGGACATATGCGTCTTGCCGAGGCAGACGAGCCCCATCGCGGTCGCGACCTTCAGCACCTCGGCATCGCGCTCCGGCACGCGGCCCTCGAGAAGCTTCGAGCCCGACTCGGTCGCGACGCCCGCGCTGTCGAAGAGATCCTTCCAACTGACCGGCACCCCGTCGAGCGGCGAGAGCCGCGCGCCCCGTGCCGCGCGGTCGCTGGCCGCTGCGGCCTCGGCGCGGGCGCGGTCGGGCGTCAGGCGGGCATAGATGCGGGTGCCCATCTCGTGGGCGTCGATCTTGGCAAGGAAGTCCTCGCAGAGCGCGACGGGATCGACCTCGCCCCTCTCGATGGCCTGACCGATCTCGGTTGCGGGCCGTTCCGTCCAATCCGCCATCTCGCACCCTTTCGTTCTCGTGATCCTGACGCGACGCTAGCGACGCGGCGTCCCATGGACAACGCCGCCAATCCGCTCATATTGCGCGCCATGTCCTCAGACACAGATATTGCCATCGTCGGTGGCGGCCTGAACGGCGCCACCCTCGCCCTCGCCCTTGCCCGGACCGGGCTCGATGTCACCGTGATCGACGCGCTGCCGCCCGAGACGCGCGACGATCCCGAGTTCGACGGCCGCTCCTACGCGCTGGCCCTGGCGTCGATCCGCCTTCTGCGCAATCTCGGCCTCTGGTCCGAGCTCGCCCCCAAGTCGCAGGAGATGGCGGGCATCCGCGTCACCGATGGGCGCGCGGGCGATGCGCGGGTGTTCCTGGGCCTCAGCTTCTCCTCCTCCGAGCTCGAGGAAGGCCCGATGGGCGCGATGCTCGAGGACCGATTTCTGCGGCACGCGCTGCTGTCGGCTCTGGCCGAGACCCGCGGGATCACGCATCGCGCGCCCGCCAAGGTGGTGGCGCAGGACCTGACGCCGCGCGGCCACCGGTTGACGCTTGGCGACGGCGAGACGCTGACGGCGCGGCTGGTGATCGGCGCGGATGGCCGGAATTCCGACACCGCCCAGCGTGCCGGGCTCTCGCGGACGGGTTGGCGCTACAAGCAGACCGCGCTCGTCTGCGCCATCGCGCATGAGCAGCCGCATGACGGGCTCGCGCATCAGCTCTTCCTGCCCTCGGGTCCGCTCGCGATCCTGCCGCTTCCGGGCAATCGCTCGTCGATCGTCTGGTCCGAGCGCAAGGGCTTGGCCGAAGAGATCAACGCCCTGCCCGAGACCGGGTATCTGCAGGTGCTGAAGCCGCGCTTCGGCGATTTCCTCGGGGAGATCTCGCTCGCGGGCAAGCGCTTTGCCTATCCGCTGGAGATGACGCTTGCGACCGCGCTGACCGCTCCGAGACTGGCGCTCGTGGGCGATGCCGCGCACGCGGTGCACCCGCTCGCGGGCCAGGGGCTGAACGCGGGGCTGCGCGACGTGGCCGCGCTCGCGCATGTCCTGTCCCATGCCCAGCGCCGGGGCGAGGACATCGCCTCTGAGCCGGTCTTGGAGCGTTATGCGCGCTGGCGGCGGTTCGACACTGCGAGCCTTGCCATCGCGACCGACCTCTTCAACAGGCTCTTCTCGAACGAGAGCGTCGCGCTCCGGGGTCTGCGCGATCTCGGCATGAGCCTCGTCAACCGCACGGCCCCGCTCCGGCGCAGTTTCATCCGCGAGGCCGCGGGCCTGACCGGCGACCTGCCGGACCTGATGCGCTAGGCGCAGCGGATCCGACAGAGGCCGGACACACCCGGTCAGCGGATGCGCTGACCGTTGGCCAGAACCTGGCCGTCCTCATTGACCTCGATCGTCGAGGTGAGGCTGTCCTCGCCCTCGCCCGGAACCGCGAACATCGACATCATCATCCGCGCGCCCATCGCCTCTTGTGCGCCGACGAAGCCCAGCGACACGAGCTTGTCGATCAGCGCGTTGGCCCCGGTGAGGCTCAGGCGGATCTCACCCTCGGGGCGCGGCATGCCGTCGAAGGTCTCCAGATCGCTGTTGTCGAAGGTGAACGCGCCCACGCCGTTCAGCTCGGCCCCGGCGGCCTTGAGCGTCAGCACCTCGAGGCGCATCTCGCCAAGCTCGGCGGGAACCTCGTCGCTTTCGGCCATCTCGGACATGTCCTCGGGGTTGAAGAAGCTGCCCTTGGGCTTGACCTCGCCCGCCAGATGGATCGCGAGCGTTGCAGGATCGCGCGGCAGCACCGCCTCGGGATCGAATATCGACCAGAGCATGTCGGACACGGTCAGATCGGCCAGAACCAGAGACATCTCGACCGGCTGCATCTCCTCGGAGACGGCGACGGGAATGCGGAACTTGGTCGACATCTCCGAGCCCGCGAAATTGATCGGGAACGGGAAATCCGGCGCGGTGAAGGCCACCGCGATATCCTCGCTCGCGACCTCGTAGAGAAGCGTCGTGCCGTCGAGCTGGAAGCTCAGCCGACCCGGCCCGCTGGTGGTCTCGCCCGATCCGTTGCCCTCCGGCCCGTTGACCGAGAAGGTCCCGGCGCTCGCATCCGATGCGATGGTCGCTGACACCGCGAACCCGGCCTCGATCATCGCCTGCATGTCCTCGGGATCGACATCGGCGGGCAGCGCGGTATCCGAGGTCATGCGGAAGCCCGTCGCGGTCCCGGCGAAGGCCACCTCTTCCTCGGTCTCGTCATCGGTGCCCTGAAGCTCGTAGGTCAGCCGTGCGGCGGTCAGCTCCTGCATCATCTGCCGCAGATCGCCGCCCTGCATCCGGCTGGTGCCCTCGATATCCTCGAGCGTCGCCGAGAAGGTCATGTCCTCGGCGCCCGCATCGTCCGGCGCGCCCTCGACGCTCAGAAGCGACACGCGCATGCTGTCGCCGTCATAGGTCCAGGTGACGTCGCCCGGCTCGCCGGAGATCACTGTCGAGAAGGCCGAGGTCGCCAGGTTGAGCGCGATGTTCATCGTGTCGCCCTCGTCCGGCACCGCCGTGACGTTGATGTCCTGGCTTTCGGGAATGACCATCGCCACCGTCCCGTCGCCCTGTTCGGTAAAGGTCATGACGGGTCCGGGCATCTCCATCGCGAAGCTGCCTTCGTCGATGTTCTGGCTGGCCACCAGATCGGTGACCACGACCGATCCGCTCTCTTCCGACACCTGCGCGTCCACCGAATAGCCGAAGCTCTGGAGATAGGTTTGAAGATCGCTCCAGGCCTCGTTTGCGGTCAGGGCGGCGGCCGGACCGCTGAGAGCCAGGAGCGCAGCCGGAGCGGTCAGCGCCAGAACGCGGCGCGCGGAGAGTGAAATGCCCATGCAAACAATCCTTCCATGGAAATAGGGTGTCCCGTCGCCGACAGAGTCGTGTCTTGCCGGTCCGGGGTCAAGGGGCTGGACCGACGGCGGAGGCCCCGGTAACACGAACGCGACCGCTTAACACGGAAAGGCTGCGCTATGTCCCTGTCCGGAAAGACCGTTCTGATCACCGGCGCGAGCCGCGGCATCGGCGAGGCCGCGGCCCGCGCCTTTGCCGAGGCCGGTGCCAATGTCGCGCTCACCGCCCGCGGCGCCGACGCCATCGCCACCCTCGCGGGCGAGATCGGCGAGCGCGCCATCGCCATTCCCTGCGACGTCTCCCGCTACTGGGAGGTGCAGCAGGCCGTCGCCCGCACTCAGGAAGCCTTTGGCGGGGCCATCGACGTCCTCGTGAACAATGCCGGGGTGATCGAGCCCGTCGCCTTCATGGCCGAGGCCGACCCCGAGGCCTGGGGCCAGGTGATCGACATCAACCTCAAGGGCGTCTTTCACGGCATCCGCGCGGTGCTGCCGGTCATGCTCGGCCAGGGCCACGGCACGATCCTGACCATCGGATCGGGCGCGGCGCATGGCCCGAACGAGGGCTGGTCGCATTACTGTGCCTCGAAGGCCGGAGCGTGGATGCTGACCCGGATGGCGCATCGCGAATACGGCGAGAAAGGCATCCGCGCGCTGTCGCTGTCGCCCGGAACGGTCGCGACGCAGATGCAGAAGGAGATCAAGGCCTCCGGCGTCAACCGCATCAGCCAGCTCGACTGGTCCGATCACATACCGCCCGAATGGGTTGCGCGCGCCCTGGTCTGGATGTGCGGCCCCGAGGCCGACCGCTTCAAGGGCGACGAGGTCTCGCTGCGCGACGAGGGCATCCGGTCCGAGCTGGGCCTGGCATGATCCGGGTTTCCGACGAGGACGGGCTGCGGCAGATCACCATTGACCGGCAGGACAAGGCCAATTCCCTGACCGAGGACATGCTGGCGCAGCTTTGCGAGGCGGTTGAGAGCGGCGGCGCGATGCCCGCGCTTCTCCTGACCGGCGCGGGATCGGTGTTTTCCGCCGGTGCCGACCTCGAAGCGGCGCGGGCGGGGCTTGCGCTCTCGCCGCTCTGGGAGCGGCTGTCGGGGGCCATCGCCGGGTTTCCGGGCATCTCCATCGCCGCGCTCAACGGCACCGTCGCGGGCGGCGCGATGGGGATGATCCTCGCCTGCGACCTGCGCCTTGCGGTGCCTGGCGCCAAGCTTTTCTACCCGGTGATGAAGCTGGGTTTCCTGCCCCAGCCCTCGGATCCGCCGCGCCTCTCGGCGCTGGTCGGTCCGGCGCGCGCGAAGATGATCCTGATGGCCGGTCAGAAGATCCCCGCCGACGAGGCCCGGACCTGGGGCCTGATCGACCGCATCGTCGAGCCCGCAAACCTGCTGCCGGAAGCGCGGACGCTTGCGGCCGACACCATCGCCGCCGTCCCGGCCCACGCACAGGCGATCAAGGCGATGCTGCGCCGCTGAACGCGCCGTCCGTCAGGAAAAGCTCCGGAAGACCCGGGTGGTCGAGAACATTCCCTCGAGCGCCTCGATCCGCTCGCGGCTCTCGTCCCAGCGGCGGGCCTGGACCGCGGCGATGAGCGCCTCGATCACCAGCATGACCGCCAGCGTCGAATCCCAGTTCGAGGGCGCCTCGACCCGCGCATTGACGACCTGCGCGGCAATCGACGCAATGGGCGAGCCCCATTGGTCGGTGAAGAGCACCACCTCGGCGCCGCGCTCGACCGCGAGCTGCGCGAGCTTCTGGAGGTCCTTCTCGTAGCGGCGGATATCGAAGAGGACGAGCACCGTGCCCGGCCCCATATCGAGGATGTATTGCGGCCAGACCGAGGGCGACGCGCTCAGCTCGACCACGCCGGGGCGGATGATCTGCAGGTGGTTCTGGAAATAGGTGGCGTTCGCCCGGGTAATCCGGCCGCCCGCGATGAAGACCGGCCGCGTGTCGTCGCCCAGCATCTCGGCGATGGCGTCGAACCGGTCGAGATCGAGCCGCTCCAGCGTTCCCGCGATATTCGCCGCGACGGCATCCGCGAAACGGTGCAGCACATGCCCCGCCTCCGCGCCCGAGCGCGCATCGCGTTTCAGCGACGGCTTCTTGATCTGATCCGCCATCTCGGCGCGGAGCGCGGCCTGCAGTTCGGGAAAGCCGTCGAAGCCCAGTTTGCGCGCCAGCCGCAGCACGGTCGGACCCGAGACCGCGGCCTGTTCGGCCAGCCGCGTCACGCTCTCGAGCCCGGCCATCGGGTAGTCACGCAAGAGCGCGTCGGCCACCTGTCGCTCGGCACCGGTCAGCCGGTCGGTCGCCGCGTGCAGAAGGTCTTTCACCAGCGCCGGGCCCGAGGTCATCGCCGCTCTCCTCTCGCGTCTGCGATCAGCCTTTGTTCACTTCATTACAGACTACGCGAGTTTGTTCTTCTGTCTACAGAAACATGTTGACAGCGCGGCGACCGCTGTCGTCTGCTCGCCCCATGAACGCAGAACCGGAACAGATTCTTTCTCCCGCAGACGGCCCGGCCTTCGAGCTTGAAGACGGCGCTCCGGACGCGCCTCTGGTCCTGATCTGCGAACATGCGAGCGCGCGGATCCCGGCGGCTCTCGGCGATCTCGGCCTGCTGCCGGAAGACCGCCTGAGCCACGCCGCCTGGGATCCCGGAGCGCGGAAGGTCGCGGCAGCCCTGGCCGAAGCCTTCCGCGCCCCGCTCCTCGCCGCGCGGTTCTCGCGGCTGGTCTACGATCTCAACCGCCCGCCCGAAGCGGCGAGCGCCATCCCCGCGAAATCCGAGCGGGTCGCCATTCCCGGCAATGCCGATCTGGCCGACGCCGCCCGCACCGCGCGGATAGACGCGCTCTACCACCCGTTCCACACCGAAGCCGAGCGCGTTCTCGCCGCGCGCGGGGACACGCCGCTCATCACCATCCACAGCTTCACGCCCGTCTTCGACGGCGCGCGCCGCGCGACCGAGTTGGGCTTTCTGCACGACGCGGATGACAGGCTCGCCCAGGCGCTTCTGACCGCTTCCAAGGTCGAAGGCGGGTTCCTCTCGGAACTGAACGCGCCTTATTCCGCGGCCGATGGCGTGACGCACACGCTCGAACGGCACGGAACGCGCGCGGGACGGAGCAACGCGATGATCGAGATCCGCAACGACCTGATCGCCGACGAGGCCGGGGTCCGGCGCGTGGCCGAGCATCTCGCCCGCGCGCTCGCGACCGTGCTCGCGGTCACGCCTGAGCGGACGCGCCACGATGCTTGACACCGCGATGCGCAAATACGTCCGCTGGGTGGACGCGTTCAACTACGGGCTCGGCCGGGTGATCATGTTCGGGATTTTCGTGCTGATGGGCATCCTGCTGATCTCGTCGATCAACAAGACCTTCTTCACGCCGACGCTCTGGACGCTGGAAATGGCGCAGTTCGTCATGGTCGGCTACTACATCCTTGGTGGGCCGTTCGCGATGCAGATGGGCGCCAATGTCCGCATGGACCTCCTCTATGGCGAGCTTACGCCGCGCAAGAAGGCCTGGACAGACAGCTTCACCGTCCTCTTCCTGATCGCCTATCTGGGCGTCCTCCTCTGGGGCGGGATCGACAGCACGATCTACAGCTTCCAGTATGGCGGCGAGCGGAGCCCGTCCGCCTGGAGACCCTATCTCTGGCCGATCAAGACGATCATGTGCGCGGGTATCTTCCTGATGTTGCTGCAGGCGATCTCGGAGCTCTTCAAGGACATCCTCTTCATCCGCACCGGCACGCCCGTGCGCCATCAGAACGAGGAGCAAGGCGATGCCCTATGAGCTGATCGCCCTTCTCATGTTCTCGACGATGATGGTGATGCTCTTCACCGGTCAGCGCGTCTTCGGCGCGATCGGCTTCGTCGCGGTGATGGCGGCGATCCTGCTCTGGGGCGACCGCGGCGGCTACGACATCGGGTTTTCCGCCGCGATCAAGGTTATGCGGTGGTATCCGCTCCTGACCCTGCCGATGTTCATCTTCATGGGCTACGTGCTGTCGGAATCGAAGATCGCCGACGATCTCTACCGCATGTTCCATGTCTGGATGGGCGGGCTTTCGGGCGGTCTCGCCATCGGGACCATCGGGCTGATGGTGCTGATCTCGGCGATGAATGGCCTCTCGGTCGCGGGCATGGCCATCGGCGCGACCATCGCGCTGCCGGAGCTTCTGAAACGCAATTACGACAAGCTCATGGTCACCGGGGTAATCCAGGCAGGAAGCTCGCTCGGGATCCTCGTGCCGCCCTCGGTCGTGCTGGTCCTTTACGCGATGATCGCGCGCCAGCCGGTGGGCCAGCTCTGGCTGGCGGGCGCCCTCCCGGGCCTGATGATGGCGGCGCTTTTCGTCCTCTACATCGTGATCCGCTGCAAGATCACGCCCTCGCTCGGACCCACCCTCTCGGAAGAGGAACGGGCCGAGATCACCTGGGCCGAGAAGCTCCGCCTCCTGCGCGCGGGCCTTCTGCCGGTGGTGATCTTCGCGGTGATGATGGTGCCCTTCGTGAACGGCTGGACGAGCCTCGTCGAAAGCTCGGCCATCGGCGCCATCGCGGCCTTCGTCGCCGCGGTGCTGAAGCGCCGGATGACCTGGACGGTGTTCGAGACGAGCGTCCGCCAGACCCTCGCCATCACCTGCATGTTCATGTGGATCATCCTGGCCGCGCTGGCCTTCGGGGCGGTGTTCGACGGACTGGGCGCGGTCAAGGCGATCGAGGATCTCTTCACCGAGAAATGGGGCCTGAACCCCTGGATCATTCTGATCCTGATGCAGCTGTCATTCCTGTTGATGGGCACCTTTCTCGACGATACGGCCATGCTGGTGATCGTCGCGCCGCTCTACGTCCCGCTCGTCGGTGCGCTCGGCTTCGATCTGGTGTGGTACGGTGTGCTCTACACCATCACCTGCCAGATCGCCTACATGACGCCGCCCTTCGGCTATAACCTATTTCTGATGCGGGCGATGGCCCCGCCCGAGATCACCATCCGCGACATCTACCGTTCGATCATCCCCTTCGTCGGAGTGATGATCCTGGCGCTGGCGCTGGTGATGATCTTTCCCCAGATCGCGCTCTGGCTGCCCAGCCAGGTCTACGGAAACTGATCCCGAAGAGCCGGGCAAACCGGCCTCAAATAACCCGACAAGGAGATTGATGAAATGACCCTGACCCGACGCAAGATGCTCAAAGGCGCGGCCCTCGCGGGCCCCGCGGCCCTCGCCGCCCCCTCCATCGCCCATGCGCAGGAGCCGATCCGCTGGCGCTTCCAGACCTATGCCGGCGCCGCGCTCGGCGAGCAGGTGACCAAGCCGATCATCGACTACATCAACGCCAACGCCAATGGCGAGCTCGAGGTCGAGCTGTTCTATGCCGACCAGATCGTGCCCACGGGCGAGCTCTTCCAGGCGCTGCAGCGCGGCACCATCGACGGCGTGCATTCGGACGACGACAGCATGGCCTCGCCCACGCCGCTGCGCGTCTTCGGCGGCTACTTCCCCTTCGCGACCAAGCACATCCTCGACGTGCCCGTGCTCTTCAACCAGTACGGTCTCGCCGATATCTGGCGCGACGAATACGCCAAGGTTGGCGTGCAGTGGCTCTCGGCCGCCGGTCAGGATCCGTGCAACTTCAACACCAAGAAGGAAATCACCTCGGTCTCCGATCTCGACGGGCTGAAGCTCTACACCTTCCCCACCGCGGGCCGGTTCCTCGCGCAGTTCGGCGTGGTGCCGGTGAACATCCCCTACGAAGACGCCGAGGTCGCAGTTCAGACCGGCGAGCTTGACGGCATGGCGTGGTCGGGCATCACCGAGGATTACACCGTCGGCTGGGCGGATGTGACCGACTACTTCCTGACCAACAACATCTCCGGCGCCTGGATCGGCTCGTTCTTCGTCAACCAGGAGCGCTGGGCCGAGCTGCCCGAGCACCTGAAATCGGTCGTCATGGCCGGGATCGAGGCCGGCCACACCTATCGCAACCAGTGGTACTGGGGCGGCGAGGCCCGCCTGCGCGCGACCGGCGACAAGCTCGAGCTGCGCTCGGTTCCCGCCGATGAGTGGATGCAGGTCGAAGAAGCGGCCAAGACCTTCTGGGACGAGATCGCCCAGGAAGGCGAAGTGCACCAGAAGATCGTGTCGATCTTCCGCGAGTACAACTCGGTCATCAACCAGGCCGGCGCGCCCTATACCAACGGCTGATCGCCCGCGACGACTTGACGGGCGGCCCCGCGACAGGGGCCGCCCTCCCCGCTTCAAAGGAGACCCCGCATGACCGCTCCCTTCTCGTTCGATACGCTTCAGGAGATGGCCGCCACCGGCGAGATCGACACCGTGCTCGTCGCTCTGGTCGACATGCAGGGCCGCCTCATGGGCAAGCGGTTCCATGTCTCGAACTTCCTCGACCATTCGGTCGAAGAGACCCATTGCTGCAATTACCTGCTCGCCACCGATCTCGTGATGTCGACGCCGGACGGCTACGCCTCGACAAGCTGGCGCACCGGTTACGGCGATTACGTGCTGCGACCCGACCTCTCGACGCTGCGCCTGGTGCCCTGGCTGGAAAAGACCGTGCTGGTCCTGGGCGACGTGCTCGACCACCACAGCCACGAGCCGGTCCCCCACTCGCCGCGGGAGATGCTCAAGCGCCAGATCGCCCGGCTCAAGGACATGGGGCTCGAGGCGATGATGGCGACCGAGCTCGAGTTCTTTCTGTTCGAGGGCGATTACCGCACGCTCCAGAAAGACGGCTATCGCAACCTCGTGCCGCTCAATGGCCATAACGAGGATTACAATCTCTTCCAGACCACCAAGGAAGAGCCGATCCTCCGCCCCCTGCGGAACGCACTCGTTGAGGCGGGCATCCCGGTGGAAAACACCAAGGGCGAGGCCGAGCTGGGGCAGCAGGAGCTGAATATCCGCTACGCCGACGCACTGGCATGCGCCGATCATCACACCATCGCCAAGCACGCCACCAAGGAAATCGCCTGGGCCAAGGGTTGCTCGGCCTCGTTCCTGCCGAAATGGGCAAACGACAAGGTCGGCTCGTCGAGCCATGTGCACATGTCGCTCTGGCAGGACGGCAGCCCCGCCTTCTACGACGAGGGCAGCGAGCTCGGCATGTCCGAGCTGATGCAGAACTTCATGGCGGGTCTCATCCGCTACGCGCCCGACATCACCTATTTCCTCGCGCCCTACGTGAACTCCTACAAGCGCTTCGCCAAGGGCACCTTCGCGCCGACCAAGACGGTCTGGTCCGTCGACAACCGCACCGCGGGCTTCCGCCTTTGCGGCGACGGGACCAAGGGCATCCGCGTCGAGTGCCGGATCGGCGGCTCGGACCTGAACCCCTATCTCGCGCAGGCAGCCCTTCTGGCCGCCGGGATCAAGGGGATCGAGGACGGTCTCGATCTCGATCCGCCGACCAAGGGCGATGTCTACGAGGACGACACCGTCACCGAGATCCCCCGCACGCTCCGCGCAGCCACCCAGACGCTGCATGACAGCGCCATGCTGCGCGCGGCGATGGGCGATGCGGTGATCGACCACTACACCCGCGCCGCCGAGTGGGAGCAGGAAGAATTCGACCGCGTCGTCACCGACTGGGAAATCGCGCGCGGTTTCGAGCGGGCATGAGCGTCCTGAACGTCACCCCGATGATCGCGGTCGCGGATATCGACGCCACCTCCGGTGTCCTGTGCGACTGCCTCGGCTCCGAACAGAGCTTCCGGGTGGAGGGCTACGCCTACATGCGCCACGCCGCGGGCGGCATCCGCGTGATCGAGGCTCCCGAGGAGGCCGATATGGACGACCCGGCGCGGCAGGTGATCGTCTCTATCGATACCGACGACGTCGACGCGTATGTCGTCCGCCCTCGCGCCGCCCTCGAGGACCTGCCCGAGGGACGGATGTGCCCGCCTTTCGACCAGCCTTACCAACAGCGCGAATTCCTCGCCATCCACGGGCCCGTCCTGTTCATGGCGGACCAGGACGTCCGGCCGCGCTGAACGCCAAGAGAGCCCCATGACCAACACACTGAAATGCATCTCTCCCATCGACGGATCGGTCTATCTCGAACGCCCCGTCCTGTCGCTCGACGAGGCCCGCGCCGCCTGTGACCGGGCCTCGGCCGCGCAAGAGGACTGGGCCGCGCGCTCCATCGCCGAACGCGCCGATCTGGTGCGCGCCGCCGTCGCCGAGGTCGGCAAGCATACCGACCGCATGGCCGAGGAGCTCGCCCATCAGATGGGACGCCCGGTCCGCTACGGCGGCGAGTTCGGCGGCTTTAACGAGCGTGCCAGCTACATGGCCGAGATCGCCGAGGAGGCGCTCGCGCCGATCGTCATCGAGGACAGCGCCACCGCCACCCGCCAGATCAAGCGCGTGCCGCGCGGCGTGGTCCTTGTGGTCGCCCCCTGGAACTACCCCTACATGACCGCGATCAACACGGTCGCGCCCGCGCTCATCGCCGGAAACACCGTGGTCCTGAAGCACGCCACCCAGACATTGCGCGTCGGCGAACGGCTGGCCGAGGCCTTCCATGCCGCGGGTGTGCCCAAGGACGTCTTCCAGAACGTCTTCCTCGACCACGACACCACCAGCGCGCTGATCTCCGAGCGTCGCTTCGGCTTCGTGAACTTCACCGGCTCGGTCGGGGGCGGGCGCGCGATGGAGCACGCCGCCGCGGGCACCTTCACCCCGGTGGCGACCGAGCTTGGCGGCAAGGATCCGGGCTATGTCCGCGCCGATGCCGATCTCGATGCCGCGGTGAACGGGCTGATGGACGGCGCGATGTTCAACGCGGGCCAGTGCTGCTGCGGGATCGAGCGCATCTATGTCCATGAAAGCCTCTACGACGCCTATGTCGAAAAGGCCGTGGCCTGGGTGAAGGCGCTGAAGCTCGGCAACCCTCTCGACACCGAGACCACGATCGGCCCGATGGCCAATGTCCGCTTCGCCGCGGAGGTTCGCGCCCAGATCGACGAGGCCATCGCCGACGGCGCCACCGCGCTGATCGAGCCCTTCCCGCAGGATGACGGCGGCGCCTATCTGACGCCGCAGATCCTCACCGGCGTCACCCATGACATGCGCGTCATGCGCGACGAAAGCTTCGGCCCCGTGGTCGGCATCATGCCGGTCAAGGACGACGACGAAGCGGTGGCGCTGATGAACAATTGCCAGTTCGGCCTGACCGCCGCGATCTTCACCGCCGATGCCGAGGCCGCCGAGCGGATCGGCGACCGGCTGGAGACCGGCACGGTCTTCATGAACCGCTGCGACTACCTCGACCCGGCGCTCTGCTGGACCGGTTGCAAGGACACCGGCCAGGGCGCGGGCCTCTCGGTTCTGGGCTACCACGCCCTGACCCGTCCGAAATCCTACCACCTCAAGAAAGCCTGACGGGCTTCGGGCCCCGGCTCCCAAGGACACGCATCATGGAACTCAAAGGCACCTGGTCCTATCCCACCGCCATCCGCTTCGGTGCAGGCCGCATCGCCGAGATCGGCGCTGCCTGCGCCGCGGCGGGCATGAAAAAGCCGCTGCTCGTCACCGACAAGGGCCTCGCGTCCCTGCCGATCACGGCGCGCACACTCGACCTGATGGAAGAGGCGGGACTTGGCCGCGCGCTCTTCTCCGAGGTCGATGCCAACCCGACCGAGCTGAACCTCGAGGCGGGCCTCAAGGTCTATCGCGATGGCGGCCATGACGGGGTGATCGCCTTCGGCGGCGGCTCGGGGCTCGATCTGGGCAAGATGGTCGCCTTCATGGCAGGCCAGTCCCGCCCGGTCTGGGAGTTCGAGGATATCGGCGACTGGTGGACCCGCGCCGATCCCGCGGGCATCGCCCCCATCGTCGCCGTGCCCACCACGGCCGGCACCGGGTCCGAGGTCGGGCGCGCCAGCGTCCTGACCAATTCCGAGACCCATGTGAAGAAGATCATCTTCCATCCCAAAGTCCTGCCCGCGGTCACGATCTGCGACCCCGAACTGACCGTCGGCATGCCCAAGGCGATCACCGCGGGCACCGGTCTCGACGCCTTCGCCCATTGCGTCGAGGCGTTCTCGAGCCCGCATTACCACCCGATGAGCCAGGGCATCGCGCTCGAAGGCATGCGGCTTGTGAAAGAGAACCTGCCCATCGCCTATGCCGAGCCCGAGAACCTGACGGCGCGCGCGCATATGATGTCGGCGGCGATGATGGGGGCGACGGCCTTCCAGAAAGGTCTCGGCGCGATCCATGCCATGTCCCATCCCATCGGCGCGGTCTTCAACACCCATCACGGCACCACCAACGCCGTCTGCATGCCCGCCGTGCTGGCCTTCAACGCCTCCGCGATCAAGGACCGCTTCGACATGGCAGCGGCCTATCTGGGGATCGAGGGCGGGTTCGCGGGCTTCCAGCACTACGTGCAGGATCTGAACGACAGCCTCGCCATCCCCCGGACGCTGACCGAGCTCGGCGCCGACGCAAGTCGGATGGACGATCTCGTGGCCATGGCGCTCGAGGATCCCTCCTGCGGCGGCAACCCCATCGCGCTCGACGCCGCCGGATTGCGCGGGCTCTTCGAGGCCGCGTTCTAGTCACCGCGCCTGCGCCCGCCTCCCCGAGGCGGGCCTCCCTCACCTATGCTTATGGGCCGCCCGACCTGCTTGTCGCCATGCGAGCGGGTAGCTACAGATACGCAAACCCGCGATATCGAAACTGGACATGGTGTGACGAAAACCGACTGGCGCGACCGCAAGGGTCTCGACGGCCCCATGGCTTACGCCGTGGCGTTCGCGCTCGCCGTGATCGCGGTCGTCCTGAGCGTTCTGCTGGTCCCGAGGATCGGCGACGCGGTGCCCTTCGCGCTGTTTCCGCCCTTCCTGATCCTGATCGGTCTGCTCTGCGGTCCGCTGCCCTCCACACTCGCCTTTGGCGGGATCATGATCGCGGGCTGGGCGCTGCTTTTGCCCGAGTCCGGGAACCTGGAGAGGCAGATCCTGCAGACCGGGTTCGCCGTTCTGTCGGGCGGCAGCATTCTCATCCTGACGCTGGCGCTGCGCAGCTCGGTCCTTGGTGCGCAGAGCGCACGCCGGCTGGCGCAATCGCTCGAGCGAGAGGCCGAAACGCAGCGGGCTCTGGCACAGACGAAGGCCGAGGAGCTCGAGCTTCTCAGCCGCGAGCTAACCCATAGAAACGCCAATCTTTTCGGTGTGATAAGCTCCATCGTCTCGATCTCCGGCCGCGGCAAGACCGACGTCCCGCAGGTCGTCTCGGACATTCGCTCCCGGATCCGCGCGCTGTCCCAGGCGCATCTCGTCGCCACCTCGCCGACCCCCGGGGTCGACGGTCTTCTGAACGCCGTCGTGTCGACCGTTCTCGCCCCCTACCGGCACGAGAACGGCATCGAGCGGGTGAGCGTGTCGGGACCGGATGTCGAACTCGACCATCAGGCGAGGACCTCGCTCGGGCTGATCCTGCATGAGCTGGCCACCAACGCGCTCAAATACGGTGCCCTTGCCGCTCCGGACGGCACCGTGTCGGTCACCTGGGATGCCGCGTCGAACGTGACGCTCACCTGGCATGAAACCGGCGGTGCACCCCCCACCGCGACGTCCCGGGAATCGGGTCAGGGATCGCTCGTGATCGACGCTTCGGTGGCCCAGCTTGGCGGCGAAATCCGACGCGACTGGGCCCCCGAAGGATTGCGCGTCACTCTCGTCTTTCCCAACGGATCACGTTACCTTCCTCGCAGATAGGTAATTCAAAGACCGATCCACGGCGGTGTTACAATGAATGAATGTTTGCGTGGTCGACGGGTTCTCGTACTCGAGGACGAAGCCATGATTGCGCTCGATCTCCGGCTGACGCTGGAGGATCACGGCGCGGTTGTGATCGGCCCGGCCGACAGCCTCGAGGACGGGCTGCGCCTGGTCCAGGAAAACCGCATTGACGCCGCGATCCTCGATGCCGATCTCGGCGAGGTGGATTCGCTGCCCCTGGCCCAGCACCTGCGCGCCAACGGCGTGCCCTTCGTGTTCCACACCGGCTGCAACCGGCCCGAGTTTTCCAGCGAGTTCGCCGGCGCTCCGGTCCATCTGAAGCCTGCCCTGCCCGACAGCCTGGCGGCGGATCTGGCGGCGCTTCTGTCGGAGAGCTAGGGCCGATCCCAAAGAGCCCTTGCAGACTCGGGCCGTCCTCCGTATATCCACCTCAACAGCGGCGCCTCGGGGTCCACACCCGAAGCTCCACCGAACACGTGAACGGGCCGCGCGCCCGTTTTTTTGTGCCTGATCGCCAGGCTCCGCAATTCGACCGAACAGGACAGAATGACCGACCTGATCGCCAAAACCGCCATGGACCGGCGCATCGCCGAGATCGTCCGCCCCGTCATCGAGGACATGGGCTTCGAGCTTGTGCGCGTCCGCCTGCAGGGGGGCAACACGCCGCTTCTGCAGATCATGGCCGAACGCCCAGAGGGCGGCATCGAAGTCGACGAGTGCGCCGAGATCTCGACCGCGCTCTCGGCCACGCTCGATGTCGAGGATCCAATCCTCGACGCCTACACGCTCGAGGTTTCGAGCCCCGGCATCGACCGCCCGCTGACCCGGCTCAAGGATTTCGACACCTACGAGGGGTACGAGGCCAAGCTCGAGACGCAGGAGCTGATCGACGGCCGCAAGCGCTTCCGCGGCATGCTCGCGGGCATCGAAGGCTCCGAGGTTCTGATCAATATCGACGAGGGCACCGTCGGCCTCCAGTTCGACTGGCTGGCCGACGCGAAGCTCGTCCTGACCGACGAGCTGATCCGCGAGATGCTCAAGGCCCGCAAGGCGCAGTCGCTGAACGAAGACAATTTCGACACCATCGAGGCCGAGGACAGCGGCCAGGACGAGGAGTAAGAGAGATGGCAATCACCTCTGCCAACCAGTTGGAACTTCTGCAGACGGCCGAGGCCGTCGCACGCGAGAAGATGATCGACCCGTCGCTCGTCGTCGAGGCGATGGAGGAGAGCCTCGCCCGCGCCGCCAAGTCCCGCTACGGCTCCGAGATGGACATCCGCGTCAAGATCGACCGCAAGACTGGTCGCGCGACCTTCACCCGCGTCCGCACCGTGGTCGAGGATGAAGAGCTCGAGAACTACCAGGCCGAGCTGACCGTCGAGCAGGCCAAGCAATACATGGCCGATCCCAAGGTCGGCGACACCTTCGTCGAAGAGGTCCCGCCGGTCGAGATGGGCCGGATCGCCGCGCAATCGGCCAAGCAGGTGATCCTGCAAAAGGTCCGCGAAGCCGAGCGTGATCGTCAGTACGAAGAGTTCAAGGACCGCGCCGGCACCATCATCAATGGCGTCGTCAAGCGCGAGGAATACGGCAACGTCATCGTCGATATCGGCCGTGGCGAAGGCATCCTGCGTCGCAACGACAAGATCGGCCGCGAAGCCTATCGCCCGAACGACCGCATCCGCTGCTACATCAAGGATGTGCGCCGCGAGGTCCGCGGCCCGCAGATCTTCCTCAGCCGCACCGCGCCCGAGTTCATGGCCGAGCTCTTCAAGATGGAAGTGCCCGAGATCTACGACGGCATCATCGAGATCAAGGCCGTCGCCCGCGACCCGGGCTCGCGCGCCAAGATCGCCGTCATCTCCTATGACAACTCGATCGACCCCGTCGGCGCCTGCGTCGGCATGCGCGGCAGCCGCGTTCAGGCGGTCGTCAACGAGCTTCAGGGCGAGAAGATCGACATCATCCCGTGGAACGAGGACGTCCCCACCTTCCTCGTGAACGCGCTGCAGCCCGCCGAGGTCTCCAAGGTGGTTCTCGACGAAGATGCCGAGCGCATCGAGGTCGTCGTTCCCGACGAGCAGCTGTCGCTCGCCATCGGCCGTCGCGGCCAGAACGTGCGTCTGGCCAGCCAGCTCACCGGTCTCGATATCGACATCCTGACCGAGGAAGAGGAATCCAAGCGTCGCCAGGCCGAGTTCGAGGAGCGCACCAAGCTCTTCGTCGACACGCTCGATCTCGACGAGTTCTTCGCCCAGCTCCTGGTCTCGGAAGGCTTCACCAACCTCGAAGAGGTCGCCTATGTCGAGCTCGACGAGCTGACCGTTATCGACGGTGTGGACGAGGACACCGCGCAGGAACTGCAGGCCCGCGCCCGCGACGTGCTCGATGCACAGGCGGCTGCCGCGCTCGAGAACGCCCGCGAGCTCGGCGCCGAGCAGAGCCTCATTGATTTCGAGGGCCTCACTCCCCAGATGGTAGAGGCACTGGCGAAGGATGGCGTGAAGACGCTGGAAGACTTCGCCACCTGCGCCGACTGGGAACTGGCCGGCGGCTGGACCACGGTGGATGGTCAGCGGGTCAAGGACGACGGCATTCTCGAACCCTTCGACGTGAGCCTCGAAGAGGCGCAGACGATGGTCATGACCGCGCGCGTCCTTCTCGGCTGGGTCGATCCGACCGAGCTCGAAGCCGCATCGGACGACGAGGACGGCGACGACGAGGACGAAGAGGCGCAGGCCTGACGTGAGCCGCGGCGGCGCCCAGAAGGCGCGGGACGAGGGTCCCGAGCGCAAATGCATCGCCACCGGCGAGGTGCAGCCTGCAAGCGGGCTGATCCGCTTCGTCGTGGCGCCTGACGGCGCGCTTGCCCCCGATCTCGCGGGCAAGCTTCCGGGGCGCGGCATCTGGGTGTCGGCGACCCGCACAGCGATTGACCGGGCGGAGAGCAAGAAGCTCTTCGCCCGCGCCGCCCGCCAACCGGTCGAGGCCCCCGAGGGCCTCGCCGACCATCTGGAACGCATGCTGGCGCGGCGCGTTGTGGATCTTATCAGTCTCGCGCGCAAATCCGGGGACGCGGTCGCCGGGTACGAAAAGGTCAAGGACATGCTCGCCAAGGAACAGGCGACCGTCCTGATCCAGGCAGAAGACGGCTCCGCCCGTGGCAAGTCGAAGCTGTCGACCCCGCATTACGGCCGCTATATCGGCTGGCTCACCGCGGATGAACTGGGCCAGGCCTTTGGCCGGGAAACCGTGATCCACGCGGCTCTAGGTGCTGGTGGACTCGCGAAACGTGTTGTAGAGGAAGCCCAGCGTCTGAAGGGCTTCCGCATCGGAACCGCCGATGCAGGAGACGGTGGCAGGGGCCGCCGGAAAGGATAAGAGAGCTTCATGAGCGATAACGACGGCAAAAAGACTTTGGGTGTGCGCGGCGGTCCCCGGTCGGGGCAAGTGAAGCAGAGCTTCAGCCACGGACGGACCAAGAATGTCGTAGTCGAGACCAAGCGCAAGCGGGTCGTGGTGCCGAAGCCCGGCGCCGCGGCAGGCTCTGGCGCATCCGCCGGGGGCGGGAGCGGCAAGTCCGATCCCAAGCTGCAGGCCGCGGCCGCCAGCGCAAAGCGGCCCGCGGGCATTTCCGATGCCGAGATGGAGCGCCGCCTGAAGGCGCTGCAGGCCGCCAAGGCACGCGAGGCCGACGAGGCCGCTCAGCGTGAGGCCGAGGAAAAGGCCCGCGCCGAAGAGCGTGATCGCCTGCGCGCCGAGAAGGAACAGAAAGAGCGCGAGCAGCGCGAAGCCGAGGAAAAGGCTCGCGCCAAGGCCGAGGAAGAAGAGCGCGCCCGCAAGGCCGCCGAAGAGGCGAAGAACGCCCCGGCGCAGCCCGAGCCCGCTGCCGACTCCGCCGCCGCCAAGCCCGCCGTGAAGAAAACCGATACCGGCCCGCGCAAATCCGAGCGCGAGCGCGAAGAGCGTGGCCGCTCGGTCAAGACACGCGACGACGGCAACCGCCGCTCCGGCAAGCTGACCCTGAACCAGGCCCTTTCGGGCGAAGGCGGGCGTCAGAAGTCCATGGCCGCGATGAAGCGCAAGCAGGAGCGCGCCCGCCAGAAGGCGATGGGCGGCCCCGTGCAGCGTGAAAAGGTCATGCGCGACGTGCAACTGCCCGAGGCGATCACCGTCGCCGAGCTTGCCAACCGCATGGCCGAGCGCGTGGGCGACGTCATCAAGTCGCTGATGAACAACGGCGTCATGGCGACCCAGAACCAGTCCATCGATGCCGATACCGCGGAACTCATCATCGAAGAGTTCGGCCACCGCGTGACC
The DNA here is from genome assembly GCF_042679605.1 of Litorisediminicola beolgyonensis. NCBI lineage: Bacteria > Pseudomonadati > Pseudomonadota > Alphaproteobacteria > Rhodobacterales > Paracoccaceae > Litorisediminicola > Litorisediminicola beolgyonensis. The sequence goes on along the minus strand of NZ_JBHTMU010000001.1, from coordinate 70,489 downwards.
CGCGTCTCCGACGCCGACGTCGAGCAGGTGATCGAGCAGACCGAGGACAAGCCCGAGGATCTGCAGCCGCGTCCGCCGGTCATCACGATCATGGGCCATGTCGACCACGGCAAGACCTCGCTGCTCGACGCGATCCGCAAGACCAAGGTCGTCGCGGGCGAAGCCGGCGGCATCACCCAGCATATCGGCGCCTACCAGGTGACGACCGAAGGTGGCACGACCCTGTCGTTCCTCGACACGCCCGGCCACGCGGCCTTCACCTCGATGCGCTCTCGCGGCGCGCAGGTGACGGATATCGTCGTGCTGGTGGTGGCCGCGGATGACGCCGTGATGCCGCAGACCGTCGAGGCGATCGCCCACGCGAAGGCCGCCAAGGTCCCGATGATCGTGGCGATCAACAAGATCGACAAGCCCGAAGCGAACCCGACCAAGGTGCGCACCGACCTTCTCCAGCATGAGGTGGTCGTCGAGCAGATGTCCGGCGACGTGCAGGATGTCGAGGTCTCCGCCCAGACGGGTCAGGGTCTGGACGAGCTTCTGGAAGCCATCGCGCTGCAGGCCGAGATCCTCGAACTCAAGGCGAACCCGAACCGTCCCGCCCAGGGCGCGGTGATCGAAGCCAAGCTCGACGTGGGCCGCGGTCCGGTCGCCACCGTCCTGGTCCAGAACGGCACGCTGAAGCAGGGCGACATCTTCGTCGTCGGCGAGCAGTACGGCAAGGTCCGCGCCATGGAGAACGACCAGGGCAAGCGGGTCAAGGAAGCCGGTCCGTCCGTTCCGGTCGAGGTTCTGGGCATCAACGGCACGCCCGAGGCAGGTGACGTTCTGAACGTCGTCGAGACCGAGGCGCAGGCCCGCGAGATCGCCGAGTACCGCCAGCAGGCGGCCAAGGACAAGCGCGCCGCAGCCGGTGCCGCAACCACGCTCGAGCAGCTGATGCAGAAGGCCAAGGACGACGAGAACGTCTCCGAACTGCCGATCCTGGTCAAAGCCGACGTGCAGGGCTCCGCCGAAGCCATCGTTCAGGCGATGGAAAAGATCGGCAACGACGAGGTCCGCGTCCGCGTTCTGCATTACGGCGTCGGTGCGATCACCGAAACCGATGTGGGTCTGGCCGAGGCCTCCGGCGCTCCGATCATGGGCTTCAACGTCCGGGCCAACGCTCCGGCGCGGAACTCCGCGAACCAGAAGGGCGTCGAGATCCGCTACTACAGCGTGATCTACGACCTCGTGGACGACGTGAAAGCGGCGGCTTCGGGCCTTCTGTCGAACGAGGTTCGCGAGAACTTCATCGGCTACGCCCAGATCAAGGAGGTCTTCAAGGTCTCCAATGTCGGCAAGGTCGCGGGCTGCCTCGTCACCGAAGGCGTCGCGCGCCGCTCCGCCGGTGTGCGCCTCCTGCGCGACGACGTGGTGATCCACGAAGGCACGCTGAAGACGCTCAAGCGCTTCAAGGACGAGGTCTCCGAGGTTCAGTCCGGTCAGGAATGCGGCATGGCCTTCGAGAATTACGACGACGTTCGCCCCGGCGACGTCATCGAGATCTTCGAGCGCGAAGAGGTCGAGCGCACGCTCGCCTGACCTTAGGCGCAGTCGGACATTTAAAACGGGCGGACCTCAGGGTCCGCCCGTTTTCGTTTCGCCAGAGCATTTCGAAATGTGCTGAGATGCGGGCAGACCTGCCCGAGGGAGGCGGATGCGAGAAACGATCCGGGGGCGTATCTTCCGTTCGTCGCGCGTTTGTCGCCAGTTTTCAGGAAAATTTGCGCGATCCGCCGCGGGCTCGCATGGTCTGACTTCATTCTTCCGCGGAGACCCTTTCCATGATGCCTTTCCAGCCCCTCGATCTCTCCCTCGGCACGGCTCTCACGCCCGCACCCGCCGCTCCCCCATCTCCTTCAGACGCCAGCGACCTTCCCGATCTTCTGTCTTGGGCCGGAGAAGACAGCTTCGTCTTCACGGGTCCCGCGGCTGACGGCCTCGAGCGCGCCGCCGAGAACGCCATCAGCGCCCCGATCCTCACCGACACCCAGGGCATCGCCTTCGAGGGATCGCTCGGCGAGCTTCTCGGTCGTCTGGACGGGCTCGCCTCGGCGAAACCCGGCACCGATGGCGGGGGCGGCGGCGGCAAGGGAGGTGGCGGCGGCGGAGGCGGCGGCAAGCCGGGCTCCGGCACCGATAGCGGGCTTCTCACCTCCTACACCGCGGGCGGCGACACCAAGACCAGCTACAATATCGATCTGGGCTTTTCCGGCGAAGGCTGGACGACGGAGCTGCAAACGCTCTTCACCGACGCGGCCGATTTCATCTGCTCGATCATCATCGGCGAGCTCAGCGACGAGCGCGTGCCGATGGCCGGACGGGTGGACGATCTCTATATCGACGCCGAGATGACCGCGATCGACGGGGCGGGCAACGTGCTGGGACAGACCGGCGTGGTCGCCTACCGGACCCATGACCAGCTTCCGGCCTATTCCTTCATGCAGTTCGACACCGCCGACGCGCAGACCTATCTCGACAGCGGTCTCTTCGGAGACATCGTCCTGCACGAGATGCTGCATGCCGTCGGGATCGGCGGGCAGTGGGACAATCTGAACCTGGTCTCCGAGGACGGGCTCTATTTCACCGGGGCGCTCGCCAATGCCGAATATGCCGCGGCCGGTGGCACCGGGCTCATCCCCATCGAGCAGGATTACGGGCCGGGAACCGCCGGTGTCCACTGGGACGAGGAGACCTTCGGAAACGAGCTGATGACGGGCCTCATAGACGCGTCGAACACGCTCTCGGCGATGACCATCGCCTCGCTGGCAGACATGGGCTACGAGACGACCTACGTCGCCGACACGCCGCTGGTGGGTTGAGCGCAGGTCAGACGCCACGCCGACAGGAGGGCCGACCGGCCCTCCGCTTTGCGCCGCATTCGCGGCTCAGATGGCGACCGGGAGCCCGGTGAAGAGGCGTTGCCCTACGCGGACGACGAGGCGTCCGTCGGGCAAGGTTTTTTCAAGAATTCCTTGAACGGACACGCAGCTGCCCATGATGATCGTGCGAAGCATTCTGAATCCCCCAATCCAGCTCTGCGCTAAAAAATAGAGCAAGGCGGTAGAGAAATCCACGCGACAGAGGTCGCAATGTTATGAAATTTTAAGGAAACACTAGGTATTGTAAGTTTCTTTCGTTCGCGCGGCGATATCTGGGTCAAAGCCAATCGCGCAGGATCGGAATCAACGGGATATCGGCGGGCGGCATCTCGTATTTCGCCAGATCGCGCGCCTTGACCCAGGCGAGCGACTGGCCTTCGCGGCTTTGCGGCGTGCCCTCCCATTTGCGGCAGGCGAAGAGCGGCATCAGGAGATGGAACTCGTCATAGCTGTGGCTGGCAAAGGTCAGGGGCGCGAGGCAGGAGGCCCAGGTGTCGATGCCCAGCTCTTCCTGAAGCTCCCGGATCAGCGCCGCTTCGGGCGACTCGCCAGCCTCGACCTTGCCGCCGGGAAACTCCCAGAGACCGGCCATCGACTTGCCCTCGGGCCGCTGCGCCAGCAGCACGCGCCCGTCGACATCGATCAGCGCCACGGCCGAAACGAGGACGATCTTCACGCGCGTTCCCCGCGCATGAAAAGACCGACGCCGGGCACGTTCTTCCGGATCAAGACCGGTAATCCGCGTTGATCGAGATGTAGCCGTGGGTCAGATCGCAGGTCCAGGCGGTGTATTGACCGTCGCCGAGACCCAGATCGACCGAGATGGTGATCTCGGCCTTCTTCATCTCCGACGCGCCCTGCTCCTCGCGGTAGTCGGGCGAAACCCACCCCTTTTCGGCGACGAGCACGTCACCGAAGCGGATGGTCAGGAGATCGCGATCCGCGGCGGCTCCGGACTTGCCGATGGCCATGACGACGCGGCCCCAGTTCGGGTCCTCGCCCGCGATGGCGGTCTTCACGAGCGGCGAGTTGGCGATCGACATCGCATGCACCCGCGCGTCCGCGTCACTCTCGGCGCCGGTGACCTCGACGGTGACGAACTTGGTCGCGCCCTCGCCGTCCCGGACGACCTGATGCGCGAGATCGCGGAAGACACGCTCCAAGGCCTGGGCAAAGGCCTCGTTGTTGCGGTCCACGGCGACGCCCGACGCCCCGGTCGCGCCCATCAGGAGCGTGTCCGAGGTCGAGGTGTCGCTGTCCACGGTGATCGCGTTGAAGGTCCGGTCGGTGATCTCGGAGACCAGCGCCTGCAGGTCGGCCCGGTCGATCTTGGCATCGGTGAAGACGTAGACGAGCATCGTGGCCATGTCGGGCGCGATCATGCCCGAGCCCTTGGCGATGCCCGCGATCCGCACCTCGCCGCCCTCGAGCGCAACGGTTTCGCAGGCGCCCTTGGGGAAGGTGTCGGTGGTCATGATGGCACGCGCGGCCTCGGCAATGCCGCCCTCGTCGAGCGCGGCGACAAGGTCGTCGACCTTCGCGATGATGCGGTCATGCGGCAGCCGCTCGCCGATCACGCCGGTCGAAGAGGTGAAGACCCGCGTCTCCGGAAGGTCCATCGCCCGCCCCACCGCCTGGCAGAGCGCCCCGACCGACTCGTCGCCCGCCCGCCCCGTGAAAGCGTTGGAGTTACCCGAATTCACGAGGATCGCCGCACCGTCGCCGGTCTCGCCGCCGATCTTGGCCTGGCAGTCGAGCACGTTGGCCGAGCGGGTCTTGGACCGGGTGAAGACCCCGGTCATGACCGAGCCGGGCGCCAGATGCGCGAGCATCACGTCCGTCCGGCCCGCATAGCGCACGCCCGCCGCCGTGGCGGCGAAGCGCAGGCCCTTGATCACCGGCAGATCGGGAAACGCCTCGGGCGCCAGCGGTGAGACCTGGGTGATCTTGGCCATGTCAGTTCTCGATAAGATCGGTGCGCGACAGCACCGAGGTGTCGACATCGGCGGTATCGGTGCGTGTCACCTCGGCGCCGTCCACGAGTTCCTTGATCTTCTCCTCGACGCCCTGGCGTTCGAGCTGCGCGACGATCTGGTCACGCACCTGATCGAGCGGCGGCGCCTGGCGGTCGCGAGTCTCATTCAGACGGATGACGTGCCAGCCGAACTGGGTCTGGACCGGCTCCGAGACCTGGCCGGCCTCGAGCGCCATCACGGCCTTCTCGAAGGGCTCGACCATCTGGCCCTGGCCGAACCAGCCAAGCTGGCCGCCCTGCGGACCGGACGGTCCGGTCGAGCGCTCCTTGGCGAGCGTGTCGAAATCGGCGCCGCCATCGAGCTCTTCCTTGATCGCGAGCGCGTCTTCCTCGGTTTCCACGAGAATGTGCTGCGCGTTGTACTCCTCGCCCATCTCCTGGCCCGCAAAGGCCTCTTCATAGGCTTTCTGGACATCCTCTTCGGTCCAAAGCTGTTCCGAGAGCTTGGCCAGCGCTTCCGAGGCGATCAGCGCGCGGCGCTCGTTCTTGAGCGCAATCCGCACCCGCTCGGTCTCTTCCGCCATGTCGGTCTGGCTCAGGACTTCCTGCTGGATGAGCTGGTCGAGGATGCCGTCCCAGAGCACCGTATCGGGCAGCTGCTGATACTGCTCGGGCAGGCCGGAGCGGATCATGAGCATCTCTCCGAGCGTGATGTCCTGACCGTTGACCGTGGCCACGACCTGGCCGAGGTCGGCCTCCGGAGCGGCGTCGGGGGTGGCGGTGTCGGACGCCGTTTCCTGCGCCGTGACCGGACCGGCCATGAGGGCCGCCATGAGCGCGGCGCCGATGGTAAACCTGTGCATCGAGGACTCTCCCTTCGTCTCTCTGTCGCAGCGACCCAAGGGGGCGACGTTGACACGCCACCAGCCTGTCCTTACATCGCCTGCGTGGCGCTGCACGGCCGCTCTCTTTCCGTTTGTCTATGGGCTCGGACCGGGACGGGCAAGCGGATGCCGCACACGGGTTTGTCAAAGGCAAGAAGAGAGCAGTCCATGCTTGGGATCGGTACCCTCACGCGCAAGGTGTTCGGCACCCCGAACGACCGCAAGGTCAAGTCGGTGCGCCCGCTGGTCGAGCGGATCAATGCGCTCGAAGAAGAGACCCGCGCCCTCTCGGACGAAGAACTGGTCCAGAAGACCGAGCAGATGAAGGCGCGCCATTCCAATGGCGAGAGCCTCGACGATCTTCTGCCCGAAGCCTTCGCGACCTGCCGCGAGGCCGCGCATCGGGCACTGGGTCTGCGCGCCTTCGACGTCCAGCTCATGGGCGGCATCTTCATGCACCAGGGCAACATCGCCGAGATGAAGACCGGCGAAGGCAAGACGCTGGTCGCGACCTTCCCCGCCTATCTCAACGCGCTCTCGGGCAAGGGCGTCCACATCGTCACCGTGAACGACTACCTCGCCCGCCGCGACGCCGACTGGATGGGCAAGGTCTATGCCGCGCTCGGCCTGACCACCGGCGTGGTCTACCCGCGCCAGCCCGAGGACGAGAAGCGCGCCGCCTACCAGGCCGACATCACCTACGCGACCAACAACGAGCTGGGCTTCGACTACCTGCGCGACAACATGAAGTCCGAGCTGAGCCAGATGTATCAGCGCGGGCACAATTTCGCGATCGTGGACGAGGTCGACTCGATCCTGATCGACGAGGCGCGGACGCCGCTCATCATCTCGGGCCCCTCCGACGACCGCTCCGAGCTCTACATCGCCATCGACCGGATCATCCCGAGCCTGTCGGACGACCATTTCACCATCGACGAGAAGACCCGGAACGTCACCTTCACCGACGAGGGCAACGAGTTCCTCGAAGACCGGTTGAAGCTCGCAGGCCTGCTCGAGGACGAGCGCACGCTCTACGACCCCGAGTCGACCACCGTCGTCCACCACGTCAACCAGGCGCTGCGGGCGCATAAGCTTTTCCAGAAGGACAAGGACTACATCGTCCGCGACAACGAGGTCGTGCTGATCGACGAGTTCACCGGCCGTATGATGCTGGGCCGCCGCCTGTCCGAAGGCCTGCACCAGGCCATCGAGGCCAAGGAGCAGTGCAAGATCCAGCCCGAGAACGTGACGCTGGCGCAGGTGACCTTCCAGAACTACTTCCGGCTCTATTCCAAGCTCGCGGGCATGACCGGCACGGCGTCTACCGAAGCCGAGGAATTCGCCGAGATCTACGGGCTGGGCGTGGTCGAGGTTCCGACCAACAAGCCGATTGCCCGGATCGACGAGGACGACAAGGTCTACCGCACGGGGCGCGAGAAATACGACGCCATCGTCGCCGAGATCAAGGTTGCGCATGAAAAGCGCCAGCCGGTTCTCGTGGGCACGACCTCCATTGAGAAATCCGAGATGCTCTCGGAGCTTCTCAAGAAAGAGGGCCTTCCCCATAACGTCCTGAACGCGCGCCAGCACGAGATGGAAGCGCAGATCGTCGGCGATGCCGGCAAGCTCGGCGCCATCACCATTGCCACGAACATGGCCGGACGCGGCACCGACATCAAACTCGGCGGCAATGTCGAGATGAAGGTGATCGAGGCGCTCGATGCCGACCCGAACGGCAACCCCGACGAGATCCGCCGCCGGATCGAGGCCGAGCATGCCGACGAGGAGCAGGCCGTGATGGACGCGGGCGGGCTGTTCGTGCTCGCAACCGAGCGGCATGAAAGCCGCCGCATCGACAACCAGCTGCGCGGCCGCTCTGGCCGTCAGGGCGACCCGGGCCGGTCGTCCTTCTTCCTCTCGCTCGAAGACGACCTGATGCGCATCTTCGGCTCGGAGCGGCTCGACAACGTGCTGGGCAAGCTCGGCATGCAGGAAGGCGAGGCGATCGTGCACCCGTGGGTGAACAAGTCGCTCGAGCGCGCGCAGGCCAAGGTCGAGGGCCGCAACTTCGACATCCGCAAGCAGCTCCTGAAGTTCGACGACGTCATGAACGACCAGCGCAAGGTGATCTTCGCCCAGCGCCGCGAGATCATGGAGGCCGAGGATCTGTCCGAGACCACCGAGGACATGCGCGACCAGGTGATCGACGACCTCGTGGACGGCTACTGCCCGCCCAAGAGCTACGCCGATCAGTGGGACACGCAGGGTCTCTATGCCGGGGTTCTCGAAAAGCTCGGCCTCGACGCTCCGGTCCTGGCCTGGGCCGACGAGGATGGCGTCGACCAGGACGTGATCCGCGACCGCCTGACCGAACTTGCCGACAAGCAGATGGCCGACAAGGCCGAGGCGTTCGGACCGGACACGATGCGCCAGATCGAGAAGCAGCTCATCCTGCAGACCATCGACGGCAAGTGGCGCGAGCATCTTCTGACGCTAGAGCATCTCCGCTCGGTGGTGGGGTTCCGGGGTTATGCGCAGCGCGATCCGCTGAACGAGTACAAGACCGAGGCCTTCCAGCTGTTCGAAGGCATGCTCGAAAGCCTGCGCGCCGACGTGACCTCGAAGCTCGGCCAGATCCGGCCGATGACCGAGGAAGAGCGCCGCCAGATGGCCGAGCAGATGATGCGCCAGCAACAGCGGAGCGAGGTTGCCGCCGCGCAGGCGCCTGCCGGTGCGACGAATCCCGAACAGGAGGCTGTCGGCCCCGCGGTCGCCCCGCAGGAACCGCTGGTCGAGGGCTTCGACGAGACCAACCCCGACACCTGGGGCAATCCCGGCCGCAACGATCCCTGCCCCTGCGGCTCCGGCAACAAGTTCAAGCACTGCCACGGCCGTCTCGCCTGAGCGCGGCCGGGGCGGAACTGCCGGGGCTTCCCCGGTCCGATGCTCCGAGGCACTGACATGCGCACCGATCGTTCTCCGCAAACCGATGACGGCTGGCGTCTCCTGCGCGCGCTCCGCACCGCGTCCGTGGGCGCCCGGTACATCTGGACCGCCGAGGCCGCCTTCCGACAGGAGGCGGTGATCTTCGCGCTGTCCATCCCGCTCGCCTTCTGGATCGCCGAGCCGGTTCTCGCGCTTGTCCTGATCGGCTCAGGCGTGATGGTGCTGATCGCCGAGGTGCTCAATACCGCGATCGAGGTCACGATCGACCGCATCTCGCTCGAGCGCCATCCGCTCTCCGGCGCAGCCAAGGATCTGGGGGCCCTGGCGGTCTGCCTCTCGCTCGGATTCGCGGCCCTCTCCTGGGCCGTCGCATTGGGGAAAGCGATCCTCTAGCGCGCCATGTCCTTTGGCGAATAGCCACAGGATGCCCCCTCCATCGCCGCAAACGTGCCGGGTTTATCGGCGATTCTCCGCTCATCCTGATATGGGTCCGAGGCCAAGATGCTCCGTTCAAAATCCATTCGCTACGTCTCCGGCACGCTCTTCTGCGCGTTGGCAATCGGCTATGTCATGCAGTTCGGCTTCTCTTTGCCGACCGAACAGGCCGCGCGCGGCCCGTTGCCCGTCAGCGATGTGCACGACACCTCGGCGATGCTGGTCGCCACGACCGGCGCGCTTCCGGTGGCGCTTCTGCCCGGCCGCGACAGCGCCATGACGTCGGATCTCTGTGCGCTCGGCATGCCCGTCGACCCGGCGGCGCCGCGCCTGCCCGACGCGTCGGTCTCGGCCGATCTGCCCGCGCCTCTGCCGCCCGCGCCCACCGATCTGCCCAGCGCGCCGGACCTGCGTCTGGCCGCTCTCGACGGCGGCACCGATTTCCCAAGCCCGATCCCCGCGATCCCGCAGGCCGCTCCGGCCCCGGCTCCGGGCGAAACCGCAGTCCCGCAACAAGACTGCTCCACCGGCCTCACTGCCGACACCGGCGCCGCCGCCATGGTCACCCTCAAGATCGACGCCGCCTGCCACGCGTCCGAGGCGTTCACACTGCACCATAACGGTCTGATGATCGACGGTCGCACAGATGCCACCGGCAGCGCCCAGCTCGACATCCCTGCGATCTCGACCAAGGCTGTCTTTGTGCTGTCCTTCGCCGATGGCGACGGTGCCGTCGCCCAGACCGAGGTCTCCTCGCTCGATTTCTACGACCGGATCGCGTTGCAATGGGAGGGGCCCGCAGGCCTGCAGCTTCACGCGCTCGAATACGGCGCTGCCCCCTTCTCCGACGGTCACATCTGGCAGGAAACGCCCGGAACGCTCGCCGCCGCCAGCCGCGGCGAAGGCGGGTTCCTCGTGACCCTCGGCCCCGATCACACCGCGCCCGCGCGCCGGGTTCAGGTCTATTCCTTCCCCGCAGGCACCGCCGCCCGCGCGGGGCATGTCGCCGTCTCGGTCGAGGCCGAAGTGACCGCCGCCAATTGCGACAGCGATCTCGAAGCGCAGGTGCTCGATCTGCGCGGAGGGGGCCGTCCAACCATGCGCGAGTTAACCGTGGCAATGCCGGGCTGCGACGCGGCAGGCGATATTCTGGTGTTGAAAAACCTGCTGGAAGACCTGACAGTCGCGGCCCGGTAAACGGGTTCGGGCGACACCATCCATGAGCTTTCTGCGTGCGGCGATCCTCGCCGCGCTTTTCGTGATCGGCGCGGCGCAAGCGGACGCTCAGGACGTGACGCTGCGCTCGCGCGATGGCGCGATCTCGCTTGCCGGAACGATGCTCGGCTTCGACGGGGAATATTACCGACTGCTGTCGCAATATGGCGAATTGACCGTCGACGCCTCCGGCGTGACCTGCGCGGGACCGGGCTGTCCGTCGCTCACCGATTTCGTCGCCGAGCTGCGCATCTCCGGGGCCGCCGATCTCGGCCGCGTGCTGCTCCCGGCGCTCCTCGAGAGCTTCGCCGCCGAGCAACGCCTGGAAACCCGGCGCGACGAGATCGACAGCGAGCATCTGGCCTATCACCTCGTCGATCCCGAGGGAGACCGGGTTCTGGCGCGCATCTCCTTCCGTTTGACGACCAGCGACGAAGGCTTCGCCGACCTTCTGGCCGACGAGGCCGATATCGCGCTGACCCGTCGCGCGATCCGCCCAAGCGAGACCTCCTTTGCCCGATCCGCGGGCCTCGGGGATCTGACGGCCACCAACCGGAGCCTCGTTCTGGCCTTCGACGCCCTGGTGCCCCTGGTCGCGCCCGAAAACCCGCTGTCGTCGATCTCCCTTACCGACCTGGCGGATATTCTTTCGGGAGACCTGACCGAGTGGACCGAGCTCGGCGGTCCGGATGCAGGCATCGAGGTGAACCTGGCCGCTCCGGGTTCCGGCCTGACCCAAAGTGCCAGCGACCGGTTGCTCGGCGCCGGAACGCCGCCCAGTCCAGCGCGTCTCCGCCATCATTCCGACGCCGAGAGCCTGGCGATGGCCGTCGCGGACAGCCCCCTGGCCATCGGCCTTGGCGGCCAAAGCGCAGCGACACCTGCGCGCGCGCTCAGCTTGACCGGATCATGCGGCTTCACGCTGTCGGCCACCCGACAATCGGTTAAGACCGAAGATTATCCTCTGACCGCGCCGATCTATCTCTACCTCCCGGCGCGGAGACTTCCCAAGATCGCCCGCGACTTTCTCCGTTACGCGGCCTCCGACGCCGCCCAGCCCGTGATCCGTCGCGCCGGGTTCGTCGATCAGACCCCCGAGGCAGTGCCCTTGGCCGACGAAGGCGCGCGTCTCGCCAACGCTATTCTGAGTGCCTCATCACCGGAGGACTGGGCTCTTCTGCAACGCCTCGCGGCGCTGCGCCGGATCGCTTGGCGCCTGACCCCGACCTTCCGATTCGAGCCCGGTGCGACACGGCTCGACGCCCCATCGCGCGATCAGATCACCCGCCTTGCCCGTCGACTCGAGGAGGGCCTCTACGACGGGCGGACGATCCTCTTCGTCGGGTTTTCCGACGGGATCGGCGATGTGGCCGCCAATCGCGCCATTGCCGACGAGCGCGCCCGCGCCGTGCTGGCCGAAGTTCTCGCTGCCGCCGAAACCGCCGACCTGCAACAAGTCACCCTGGCCACCGAGGCCTTCGGCGAGGCGCTTCCAATCGCCTGCGACGATACGGAGTGGGGGCGGCAAGCAAACCGTCGTGTCGAGATCTGGATAAGGTAGAACTGGCGCCAGGCTTGGTCTGTGACGGCAGCAGATCAAGCGGCCAACCGGGACAAGGCCGAGGCTCTCAGCACAGATGCGCGCCAAATTGGCTGGAAACCCAAGATTTTTAATTAAAAATCTTGGCGCCTTTCTCCCGCAAAAATGATCCATCCCCCCAGAACAGATGATCCAGGGCACCGCGCTCAGGATCTGAGCCCGCCGTCTGTTCCCGCACCAGCCTCGTCAGGCCGAGCGTCGCGTTCGCGCAGAACGCGCTCAGATGCGCCCCGGCGTCAAAGCAACCCCTCGCTCCGAAAGCTCAGCTCCCGCCCGCGTCCGATCACCAGGTGGTCGTGGAGGACGATCCCGAGCGCCTCGGACGCGCGTGCGACCTCTTCCGTCATGGCGATATCGGCCTCGGACGGCGTCGGGTCACCGGAGGGATGGTTGTGCACGAGGATCAGCGCCGACGCGTTGAGCGCCAAGGCGCGCTTGACCACCTCTCGCGGATAGACGGGCACATGGTCGACCGTGCCGTCCGCCTGGGCCTCGTCGGCGATCAGCACGTTCTTGCGGTCGAGGTAGAGCACGCGGAACCCTTCGGTCTCGCGATGCGCCAGCGCCGTGTGGCAGTAATCCAAAAGCGCATCCCAGCTCGAGATGACCTCGCGCTGCATCACCCGCGCGCGGGCCAGCCGTTCTGCCGCAGCGACGACGAGCTTCAACTCGCAGATCACCGCCGGTCCGACACCGCCAACCTCGGCAAGCCGCTCCGCAGGCGCCGACACCGCCGCACCGAAGGATCCGAACCGCTCGATCAGCGACCGCGCCAACGGCTTCACGTCGCGCCGCGGGATGGCGCGGAACAGCACCAGTTCCAGAAGCTCGTACTCGGCGACCGCGCCCGCGCCGCCCCCCATGAACCGCTCGCGCAATCGCGCGCGGTGATCGCGCAGGTAGGACGGCGCGGAAGCGCTGCCCACGACCTCGTCGAAGCAGAACAGGCTTGGTGCAGAATCGGAGAAGGCCCGGGATGTCATGTCCCGAACCTTCACGTAAACTGATGAATCTGCGCTTAACGCGCGGCCTACCTATTCTGCCGCGTCGCGCCGTGGCAGCACCCAATCCGCACGCGGGAAATGGCAGGTGTAACCGTTCGGAAACCGCTCCAGGTAGTCCTGATGCTCGGGCTCGGCCTCCCAGAACGCGCCGACCGGTTCGACCTCGGTCACCACCTTGCCAGGCCAGAGACCGGAGGCCTCCACATCGGCGATGGTCTCGAGCGCACAGGCCTTCTGCGCCTCATCGACATAGTAGATCGCCGAGCGATAGCTCATCCCCATGTCGTTGCCCTGCCGATTGCGGGTCGTGGGATCGTGGATCTGGAAGAAATACTCGAGGATACGCCGATAGGAGATCACGTCCGGATCGAAGAGAATCTCGATCCCCTCTGCATGGGTGCCGTGGTTGCGATAGGTCGCGTTTTCGACATCGCCGCCCGTATAGCCGACCCGCGTCGCGGAGACGCCCGGAAGCTTGCGGATCAGGTCCTGCATCCCCCAGAAGCAGCCACCGGCCAGCACTGCGCGTTCTTGGTTGCTCATGTCACGTCCTCCACCTGGTCCAGATAGGCGCCATAGCCTTCCGCCTCCATATCCGCTTTCGGGATGAAGCGCAGCGACGCCGAATTGATGCAATATCTCAGGCCACCGCGATCGGCCGGCCCGTCCGGAAACACATGCCCGAGATGCGAGTCGCCATGGGCAGAGCGCACCTCCGTGCGGATCATCCCGTGCGAAGTATCGCGCAGCTCGCTGACATGGGCAGGCTCGATCGGCTTGGTAAAGCTCGGCCAGCCACATCCCGACTCGTACTTGTCTCCGGAGGCGAAGAGCGGCTCGCCCGAGACGATGTCGACATAGATGCCGACCTCCTTGTTGTGCAGATATTCCCCGGTTCCCGGCCGCTCGGTGCCGTTTTCCTGCGTCACCCGGTACTGCTCCGGCGACAAGGCGTCGATCGCTTCGGGGCGCTTTTCGTATTGGGCCATCGGGTCCCCCTCACTCGTCTCAGTTCAGCTCGTATAGATAAGGTTCGGATGTCGATATACATCCCCGCTCTCCTCGGCGTGAGGAATGGCGCGCGGCGTGAAACACTCCAGCCGGATAGGCGCGTCGAAGAGCCTCCATCACACTCGTCCGATTTCGCACCTCCAAGGCGCCAGCAGACAGACCAGAGCCAAGCACCACAGCACCCTGCCGAGTTCCCGGGGCCCTTTGCCGCAGAGCGGCTTCCCGCTCCGCCGCAGCGCGGAAAAACGCGGCATCGCGCCGAGTTCCGCCAGCCGCCGCGCCCGGTGGACCCGCAGGACATGTGTCGGGTTCCTTCCCCACAGCGCGGATCGACATGTTCCGGTCCCCCGCTGCCCGCCCCAAACCCGATGAGGACCTGATGACCTTTCTGACCCGCAGCACCGCACTCGCCGCCGTTTTGGCTACCCTCTCCGCCCCGGCCTTTGCCGCAGGCGACACAAGCTCGACGGCCGAGGTCGCGACCGATGTGCAGATCAACGAAGACGGCGCCAAGGTGATGGACGGCACGGTCGCGATAGACCGGTCCAATGCCGAGGGCGACACCGACGCTCAGATGGACGACAGCGCGGCGGAGGACGGCGCGACGACGACCGAGATCGAGACCGATGTCGAGATCAACGGGGACGGTGAGAAACTCATGGACGGGACGGTGGCCGTCGACCAATCGCCCACCGCAGACGCGGAAAACTGCGATGACACGACCACCGGGTCCTGCGACACGATGGCCGAAGGCGGCGCCGAGAAAAACACAGCGTCCAACTGATCCGGCGCAATCACCAAGAACCGCCCCCGCGCAGCACGCGCCCGGGGGCGTTTTTGCGTGGCGCTACACTGCAGTGAGCCGCGCCACCGCCCAACGGGCAGCATCGGCGACCACGGCCTCCTCGTCGGCGCACAGCCCTTGCGCCACCGGGATCAACCGCGCCATCCCGGAATTGCCGATCGCGTAGAGCACGTTCCGGACGAAGCGCCCCCGCCCGATCCGCTTGATGGGCGAGCCGGAAAACCGGGCTCGGAACTCGGCATCGTCCAGCTGCGCCAGAGCCTCGAGATCCGGCGCGACCAGGTCAGCCCGCGCCTGATATTTCGCCTCTCGCGCCTCGACCGCGAACTTGTTCCACGGGCAGACCGCAAGGCAATCGTCGCAGCCATAGATCCTGTTGCCCATCTTCGCGCGCAGCTCCGGCGCGACGGGGCCTTTGTGCTCGATTGTCAGATAGGAAATGCAGCGCCGCGCATCGAGCTGATAGGGAGCCGGAAACGCGTCCGTCGGGCAGATGTCGAGACAGGCGCGGCAGGAGCCGCAATGGTCGCTCTCGCGCGCGTCGACCTCCAGGTCGACCGTCGTGAAGATCGCGCCCAGAAAGAACCACGACCCCATCCGCCGCGATACGAGATTGGTGTGCTTGCCCTGCCAGCCCAGCCCTGCCGCCTCTCCGAGCGGCTTCTCCGGCACCGGCGCGGTATCGACAAAGACCTTGATCTCGGTGCCCGCGCCCGCCTCCTCGATCAGCCAGCGCCCGAGCCGCTTCAGCTTCTTCTTCAGCACGTCGTGGTAATCGCGGTTCTGCGCATAGACCGAGATCGCCGCCGCCTCGGGACGCTCCAGCACCTCCAGCGGATCATGGCCCGGCGTATAGCTCTCGCCCAACATCAGCACCGAGCGCGCCTCGGGCCAGAGCGCCGCCGGATTGCCGCGCCAGCCCTCGCGCTCCGCCAGCCAGCCCATCGTCCCATGACGCCCGGCTTCCAGAAACGCACGGAGCCGCGGCGCCACCTGCGGCACGTCCCAGGGACGGCACACTCCGGCCTCGGCAAAGCCCAGCGCGCGCGCCTCCGCCTTGAGCCGCCCGGTGAGGCTCATGACCGCCCGCCGAGGCTTCTTCTTTTTCCAAATACCGCCGGGGGTGAATTGGCCGAAGGCCAAGAGGGGGCAGCGCCCCCTGCCCGCCCCGGCCGCTCAGAAATCCAGGTCGGCATAGTGCCGGGGCGGCGGGAAGCCCGGGATCACGTCCGCGAGGATCGAGCGGAAGGCCGGACGCGACTTGATCTTCGCGTACCAGTCCTTGACCGAATCCTGCCGGTTCCAGTCCACGTCCGAGATATAGTCGAGCGCCGAGAGATGCGCGGCGGCACAGAAATCCGCGAGCGTCATCGTATCGCCTGCGAGCCAGCGGCGATGATCCAGGAGCCAGGCCATGTAATCGAGGTGATACTTGATCGCCCGGGCCCCGGACTTGATGTTGCCGCTGTCGGGAAATCCGAGCCCCATGACCTTCTTGTTGATCCGCTCGTAGAGCAGCTTCGAGGTCACCTCGTTATGGAACTTGTCGTCGAACCAGCCGACCAGGCGCCGCACCTCGTAGCGCGCCTCGGCGGCGCGCGGCATCAGCGGCGGCTCGGGGTAGCGCTCTTCGATATATTCACAGATCGCGGTCGACTCCGCGAGCGTCTTGCCGTCGATCTTGAGGACCGGGACCTTGGCCGCCGGGTTGCGGCGCAGAAAATCCGCCTCCTTTTCCCAGTAGCGCTCCTCGATCAACTCGAGCTCGATCTTCTTCTCCGCCAGGCTCAGGCGCACCTTCCGGCAGAAGGGCGACAACGGAACGTGATAGAGCTTGGCCATTCTGGGGGGTCCCTCCGCGCGACACGCCCTCTCGTCCTACAGCCTCCGCGACCCTGCGTGCAACCATGCGGGACGGTCGGCGCGCCGGAATCAAGCTATTGAAAACATGCCGCGCGCCCGTCGCGCTCGATCGTCGCCGCGCCGTCGCGGATCGACCGTGCCCGACGCTCGACAAAACCCGAAGGCCGCGCCGCGTCGCGGTCCTTGGGATCGGGCAGGATCGCGGCCAGGCGCGATGCCTGGCTGTCCGAAAGCTCTGCCGCCGAGACGCCGAAATAATGCTGCGACGCGGCCTCGATGCCAAAGACGCCATCGTCGAACTCGGCCACGTTCAGATATAGTTCGAGGATACGCCGCTTCGGCCACAGCGCCTCCATTGCCGGGGTGATCACCGCCTCGAGCGCCTTCCGCGTCCAGGTCCGTCCGTGCCAGAGAAACACGTTCTTGGCGACCTGCTGGCTGATGGTCGAGGCACCGCGGCTCTCGCCCTCCTCGATCACTTGGCGGATCGCGTCCATGTCGAAGCCCCAGTGCAGGCAGAAATTCGCATCTTCCGCCGCCACGGCCGCGCGCAGCATGACCGGAGCAATCTCGTCAGCATCGACCCACTCTTGATCGAGCGGGCCGAGGCGGGCGCGCTCCTGCAGCATGTAGATCGTGACCGGCGGGTTCACGACGCGGATCAGGGCGACATATCCGAAGAGCAGAACCGCCGCGACAACCACGATCCGGACAATGAGGCGCAAAAGTCGCCGCACGCCGCCGGGCTGCGCCGGTGCGGAGGCCGCCGTTTTGCCGCGAGGCTTTCTGGTTTTTGAAGCGCTCTTGCCCATGGCCTTTCTCTAGCGCGCGGGCCGCGCCCCTCCTAGCCGCAAAGCACACGAGATCGCCGCAACCGGGCGGTTCAGGCAACAGGGACGGAGGGGGAGGGCCCGGGTCGGACCGGTCCGCGCGGGGTCCGGGCAATGCGACGCCGGGACCATCCGACATCGCACCGCCCAGGGTGGGACCCCGGGGAACCCGTTACCAATCCGCACGTACCGGAGAACATGTGCGAACAGGCAAAAGATCGCCGACAACCGGGGTCAATATCGGACCGCGTCAAGGCGCTTTCGCGGCAATTCCGTCGAATTGTGGCGAGCTTGGAGCAACAACCGCATAAGGCGACTGCGGCGCGTCCCGCCCCGGTGCAGCGGCACCGGGGCGGGACAAAGGCTTACTCGGCCGGGACGGCGCGGCTTTCGATCCCGAGCGGATGCGCGATCTTGTCGAGCATCTCCTTGGGGCAGACCTGCACGAAATGCGGCAACGCCTCGTCCCAGTTCTGCAGAAGCTCCTTGGCCTTGGCCGAGTTCGTCTCCTCGGCATGGCGCTCGACCAGACCGCGAAGCTCTTCCTGCCAGTGATCCACACTCACCGGGCAGGTCACCAGGCTCTCCATGTTCATCAGGGTCTCGGCCTTGCCCTCGGGGTCGTAGAGATAAGCCATGCCACCGGTCATCCCGGCGCCGAAATTCGCGCCGATCTCGCCCAGGATCACGGCGATGCCGCCGGTCATGTATTCGCAGCCGTTCGAGCCGCAGCCCTCGACCACGACCCGCGCGCCGGAGTTCCGCACCGCGAAGCGCTCTCCCGCACGGCCCGCCGCGAAGAGGTAGCCGTCGGTCGCGCCGTAGAGCACGGTGTTGCCGATGATGGTGTTGTCGGCAGCGACGAGCGGCGAATGCATCGGCGGGCGTACCACGATGATGCCGCCGGACAGGCCCTTGCCGACATAGTCGTTGGCATCGCCAGACACCTCGATCTTCAGACCCGGCGCCGCGAAGGCCCCGAGCGACTGACCTGCCGAGCCGGTCAGCTTGACGGTCAGGTGGTTCGGCTGAAGCGCGTTCCGCATGCCGAATTTCTGCACGATATGGCTCGAGGTCCGCGTCCCGACCGTGCGGTGCGTGTTCATCACCGCGTAGCTGAGCTGCATCTTCTCGCCCTCGTTCAGGAACCGCGCGGCGTCCTTCACGATCTCGGCGTCCAGCGTGTCGTCCACCACGTTGCGCGGCTGGTTGCGGTCGTAGACGGTCTGGTCCGAGCCATCGACACGGATCAGGAGCGGGTTCAGGTCGAGATCGTCGAGATGATCCGACCCGCGGCTCACCTGGCGCAGGAGATCGGCGCGTCCGATCACGTCATCGAGCGACCGCGCGCCGATGGAAGCGAGGATTTCCCGCACTTCCTGTGCGTAGAAGGTGATCAGGTTCACCACCTTGTCGGCATTGCCGGTGAACTTGCCGCGCAGCGCCTCGTCCTGGGTGCAGACGCCCACCGGGCAGGTGTTCGACTGGCACTGGCGCACCATGATGCAGCCCATCGCGATCAGCGCGGCGGTGCCGATGCCGTATTCCTCGGCCCCCATCATCGCCGCCATGACGATGTCGCGACCGGTCCGCAGACCGCCATCGGTCCGAAGCGTCACGCGCGAGCGCAGGTTGTTCATCGACAGGACCTGATGCGCCTCGGTGAGGCCCATCTCCCACGGCAGGCCGGCATATTTGATCGAGGTCGCCGGCGACGCCCCGGTGCCGCCATTGTGGCCCGAGATCAGGATGATGTCGGCCTTGGCCTTGGCCACGCCCGCCGCGATGGTGCCGACGCCCGAGGAGGCCACCAGCTTTACGGTGACCTTGGCCTTGGGGTTGATCTGCTTCAGGTCGTAGATCAGCTGCGCCAGATCCTCGATCGAGTAGATGTCGTGATGCGGCGGCGGCGAGATCAGCGTCACACCCTTGGTCGAGTGCCGCAGCTTGGCGATCAGGTCGGTGACCTTCATCCCCGGAAGCTGGCCGCCCTCGCCGGGCTTGGCGCCCTGCGCGACCTTGATCTCGAGCTCTTCGCAAGCGAGCAGATATTCCGCCGTCACGCCAAAGCGTCCCGAGGCCACCTGCTTGATCTTGGCCGAGCGGTTGTCGCCGTTCGAGTCGGGCGTGAAATCGTCCGGGCTCTCGCCGCCCTCGCCCGAATCGGACTTGGCGCCGATCCGGTTCATCGCGATCGACAGCGTGCGGTGCGCTTCGGGCGACAGCGCGCCCAGCGACATGCCCGGTGTGACGAAGCGCTTCCGGATCGAGGTGATGCTCTCGACCTCTTCCAGCGGCACGGCCTCGCCCAAAGGCTTGATGGCCAGGAGATCGCGCAGATGGATCGGCGGGTTCGCCTGCATCGCCTTCGAGTAGCTCTTCCACATCTCGTAGGAGGCACGGTCGCAGGCCGCCTGCATCAGGTGCATGGTCTGCGCGCCCCAGGCGTGGGTCTCGCCGGATTTCCGCGCCTTGTAGAAGCCGCCGATGGGCAGCACGTCGCGCCCGCCGCGGAAGCCCAGAGCATGGACCTCCTCGGTCTTGGACTGCACGCCCGCGACGCCGATGCCCGAGATACGGCTGATCATACCGGGGAAATACTCGGCGCACATCGCGCGGCTGAGGCCCACGGCCTCGAAGTTCAGACCGCCGCGATAGGACGAGATCACCGAGATCCCCATCTTCGACATGATCTTCAGAAGCCCCATGTCGATGGCCTCGCGGTAGCGCGCGACCGCATCGGTCAGCGAGCCGTCGATCAGCCCGCGCCGGATCCGGTCGGCAATCGAGTCTTCCGCCAGATAGGGGTTCACCACGGTCGCACCGGCCCCGATCAGGACCGCGAAGTAATGCGGGTCGATGCATTCCGCCGAGCGCACGTTGATCGAGCAGAAAGTCCGAAGGCCCTTGCGCGTCAGGTGGCTGTGCACCGCACTCGTCGCGAGGATCATCGGCATGCCGACCTTCTCCTCGTTCAGGTGATGGTCCGTCAGCGTGATATGCCCGGCACCCGAGCGCACCGCGTCCTCGGCCTCGGCGCGGATGCGCTCGAGCCCCTCGCGCAGCGCGTTGCGACCGCCGCCCGCAGGGAAGGTGCAGTCGATCTCGACCATGTCCGCGTTGAACTGCTCGGTGAGCTTTTCATACTGCGTGTTGCCCACGAACGGGCTGTCTAGCACGAGGATCTCGGTCTGCGCCGAGCTTTCGTCGAGCACGTTCTTGAGGTTGCCGAACCGCGTTTTGAGGCTCATTACGCGGAACTCGCGCAGGCTGTCGATCGGCGGGTTGGTCACTTGGCTGAAGTTCTGCCGGAAGAAATGCGACAGCGGGCGGTAGCGCTTGGACAAGACCGCCGACGGCGTGTCATCGCCCATGGACGCGACCGTCTCCTTGCCGTCTTCGGCCATCGGCGCGAGGATCTGCTCGAGCTCCTCGATGGTGTAGCCCGCCGCGATCTGGCGGCGGCGCAGCTCGGAGCCTTCGAAGAACGGGCTTTCCTCGACCGTTCCCAGCACCTCGTCGAGATCGTTGATCTTGCCGACCCACTCGCCGAAGGGCTGCGCCCCGGCGAGACGGTTCTTGATCTCGACATCGTGGTAGAGCTTGCCCTCGGACATATCGACGGCGATCATCTGGCCCGGGCCAAGCGCACCCTTCTCGCGCACCGTGGCCTCGTTCACCGGGACCATCCCGGCCTCGGAGCCCGCGATCAGAAGGCCGTCGCCGGTCACGACGTACCGCATCGGCCGCAAGCCGTTGCGGTCGAGGCCGCCGCAGACCCAGCGACCGTCGGTCATGGCGAGCGCCGCGGGACCGTCCCAGGGCTCCATCACCGAGTTGCAGTAGGAATACATGTCGCGCCACGCCTGCGGCAGCTCCTCGGCCTGCTTCGACCAGCTCTCGGGCACCAGCATGGTCTTGGCCATCGGCGCCGAGCGGCCCGCGCGCACCAGGACCTCGAACACCGCGTCGAGCGCGGCCGAGTCGGACGCGCCGCTGGCGATGATCGGCTTGATGTCGCCCGCCATGTCTCCGAACGTGCTCGAGGCCATGCGGATCTCGTGCGACTTCATCCAGTTGATGTTGCCCTTCAGCGTGTTGATCTCGCCGTTATGCGCCAGCATCCGGAACGGCTGCGCCAGCCACCATTGCGGGAAGGTGTTGGTCGAGTAGCGCTGGTGGTAGATCGCAAAGGCACTCTCGAAGCGCTCGTCCTGCAGGTCGGGATAGAACTCGGCCACGTCCTGCGCCAGCATCATGCCCTTGTAGATGATCGAGCGGCAGGAGAGCGAGGCGATGTAGAACTGACCGACGCCCGCCGACGCGGCGGCCTTCTCGATCCGGCGGCGGATGACGTAGAGCTCGCGCTCGAAGGTCTCTTCGTCGATGCCCTTCGCGTTCGAGATCAGGATCTGCTCGATCTCGGGCCGAGTGGCGTTGGCTTTCTCGCCCAGGCAGTCGACATTCACCGGAACGTGGCGCCAGCCATAGATGTAGTGGCCCATCCGCAGGACCTCGGTCTCGACGATGGTCCGGCAGGTTTCCTGCGCGCCGAAATCGGTCCGCGGCAGGAACACCTGGCCCACGGCCATGAGCTGATCCTTGCGCGGCGAGTGGCCGGTGCGGTCGATCTGGTCATAGAAGAAATTGACCGGGATCTGCACATGGATGCCCGCGCCGTCACCGGTCTTGCCATCCGCATCGACCGCGCCGCGATGCCAGATCGCCTTGAGCGCGGTTATGCCCGCCTCGACGACCTTGCGGCTCTTTTGCCCGTCGATCGACACGACGAGGCCGACGCCGCAGGACGAATGCTCTTCCTCTTCGGAATAGAGCCCGTTCTCGGCAAGCCACTTGCGCTTCGCGTCCATCTCCGCGGCCCAGGTCTCGTCAAACTTGGTCATGGCAAGCTCTCCTTCAATGGCCATCGTGGCCGGTGTGGTCGTCACCGCCCGGTGCGCCGTAACCGCGCGCCTGAGCGTAGATCATGCGTTGGTGCCGCGTCAGAAGCGGCGTCGTTTCCAGATGCGCGGCCAGATGCACAGCGCGCAGCTCGGCGCGGGTCGTCTCGGCCTCGGCCACGAGCGCGCGGAGCGTCTCGGACGACAGGTCGCCCGCCTCGAAGGCCGCATCGAGCGCGGCTTCGGCGGCGACGTAGTCGCGTCCAAGGCTGACCGCTTCGCTGCGCATCGCCTCGAAGATCGCGGCGATCTTCGCTTCCTGGTCGGGCTCGAGCGACAGCTTTTCGGCAAGGTCGAGCACATGCGCAGGGCCGGGATAGCCATTGAGCTCGGCGGGCTTTGCAAAGCCCCAGCCCTCGCCCGCCCGGAGCGCCGCGATGTCGTCTTCGGAGAGCGCCGCGATGCCGCGGCTGTCCTGCCCGGCATAGGGCTGCGTCTCGGTGGCCTGCGCCGCGACAGCCCAGGCTGCGGTCAGCGCAGCTGCGAGAAGGCTCGTGCACCGGATCATGCGACACCTCCATGCATGTCGAGCGAGACCTCGGCCGGGACCTGCTCCGCCTCGTAAGCCGCGATCAGGGCCTCGGCTTCTGCGCGGTCGCCTGCGAACACGGCGCTCATAAAGGGCTTCAGAATCCCTTCATCCTTCAGCCCGCGCACCGCATTGTGCCGCCCGCGCGCGATCCGGAAGAGTGTCAGGTTCTCCGCCGGTTCGAGCAGCGCGGTCTGACGCGCGTCCTCGGCATCGCCATCGCCCACGACGATCGTCACCGGGCATTCCGCACGCGCGATGTTCGGATTGACGCTCTGCGCAAGTTCCCGGCCGAAGAACGGCCGGAACTCGATCCAGCGCAGCTCGCGGATGACACCCGGGTCCATCGAGACCTGCGGCGCGAAGGCCAGGACGCTCGAAAACGGAAGACGGTCGGACAGGAGAAGCGCGCCGTAGCCGCCCATGGAGTTGCCGACCGCGTGCAGCCGCGTGATGCCATGCTCCGCGGCATAGGCCGTGATCGCGCGGCACACCCGGTCGCAGAGACCGGGCCGCGAATACCAGCTCCGCAACAGGTCCGAGACGAACAGGATGTGATGCCCCTCGGCCCCGCGCGCGGATCCGTAGAACTCGGTCATCGGGACGCCGGCGAGCCCGAACTTGACGCCGGTGAAGGCGACGACAAGCGTGTCGGTCTGCCCCGGCGCCGCGCGGACCAGAAGATCTTCGTCTTCCCAGACGACCAGCGGGGCGTCCTGATCGCTCATGATGCGCCTCCGACCTGAGGTGCCTTCTCGATCACCTCGGCCCGGGTCAGGACCGTGCGGCCCTCGCCCGCGAAGGCGTAGCTGTCGGGCTTGTGGTCGATGAAGATCTCGCTCTTGATCTCGAACCCGTCGGGATCGTCGAAAAGGCCCACGGGGATCTCCGTGCCCTCGGCCCATTTCGGATCGCCACCGGTGAACTGGAAAAAGAGCGTGCTGCCGCACCGAGCGCAGAACCCGCGCTTGGCCCAATCCGACGAGACATGTTCGGCGATGTGCTCGGCCCCCTGCCAGGTCAGCCCGGCGCGCGGCACCGTGACGCCGATCAGCGCCGAGCCGGTCCAGCGGCGGCACTGCTCGCAATGGCAGATGCCTGCGCGGGACGGCACATCGCTCGCGGTGAAGCTCACCGCGCCGCAGAGGCACTGTCCCGTCCGCTCGCTCATCTCTCTCCATCCCGTGATGCGATCCGAGGACCGCGCCATGTTTCGCAGCGAAACATCTGTCCAAAATTACGGTGCGGGCCGCGGCTTACTCGGCCGCCATCGCGCCCGCGCCCGCCAGATCGTCGAGCACCGCCTGCGCGCAATCGCGCCCGTCACGGATCGCCCAGACCACGAGGCTCGCGCCGCGGACGATGTCGCCCACCGCGTAGACCCCCGGAAGCGCCGTGCGGCCCGAGGTGAACTCGGCCTTGACGGTGCCCCAGCGGGTCACCTCGAGACCGTCCTCGTCCCAGAGCTTCGGCAGCTCCTCCGGCTCGAAGCCCAGCGCCTTGATCACCAGATCGGCGGGCTCGTCGTAATCGGACCCGTCGATCAGCTCCGGGCTCTGCCGCCCGGTCGCGTCCGGCGCACCGAGGCGCATCTTCTGCACCACGACCGCCGAGACCGGATCGCCCTTGAAGCCCTTGGGGGCGGTCAGCCACTCGAAGACGACGCCCTCTTCCTCGGCGTTCTGCACTTCGCGCTGCGAGCCGGGCATGTTGGCGCGGTCGCGGCGATAGAGGCATTTCACGCTTTCGGCGCCCTGCCGGATCGAGGTGCGCACGCAGTCCATCGCCGTGTCGCCGCCGCCGATCACCACGACGCGCTTGCCCTTCGCGTTGAGCTCGCCGCTCTCGAACTCCGGCACGCTGTCGCCGAAATTCATCGCCCGGTTCGACGCGGTCAGGAAGTCGATGGCCTTGACGATGCCCGACGCGCCCGATCCGGGCCCCTGAAGATCGCGCGACTTGTAGACGCCGGTGGCGACGATGATCGCGTCATGCTTCTCGCGCAGCTCGGCAAAGGTGATGTCCTCGCCGACATTGCAGTTCATCACGAAGCTGACGCCGCCCTCTTCGAGCTGGGCGTTGCGGCGCATGACCACGTCCTTCTCCAGCTTGAAGCCGGGAATGCCGTAGGTCAGCAGCCCGCCCGAGCGGTCGTAGCGGTCGTAGATCGTGACCTGCACGCCCGCACGG
This sequence comes from Litorisediminicola beolgyonensis, assembly GCF_042679605.1. Taxonomy (NCBI): domain Bacteria; kingdom Pseudomonadati; phylum Pseudomonadota; class Alphaproteobacteria; order Rhodobacterales; family Paracoccaceae; genus Litorisediminicola; species Litorisediminicola beolgyonensis. The sequence continues at coordinate 45,320 of NZ_JBHTMU010000001.1, read as the reverse complement.
CGCAGCACGTCGGCCGCGGCAAGCCCGCCCGGGCCCGCGCCGATGATGCCGACGCTCTCGGTGCGCTGCTCATGCGGCGCGATCGCCTTGACCCAGCCGCGCTCCCAGGCGCTGTCGGTGATGTATTTCTCGACCGCGCCGATGGTGACGGTGCCGTGGCCGGATTGCTCGATCACGCAATTGCCTTCGCAGAGCCGGTCCTGCGGGCAGATGCGTCCGCAGATCTCGGGGAAGGTATTGGTCGCCTGGCTGATCTCGTAGGCTTCCTGAAGCCGCCCCTCGGCGGTGAGCTTCAGCCAGTCGGGGATGTTGTTGTGCAGAGGACAATGGCTCTGGCAGTAGGGCACGCCGCACTGGCTGCAGCGTCCGGCCTGTTCCTTGGCCTTCTGGTCGGCGAATTCCGCGTAGATTTCATCGAAATCATGCGACCGTTCCTCGGCCTCGCGCTTCACCGGCATGTCACGTTTGACGCTTACAAATTTCAGCATCGGCTGCTTCGCCATAGACCAACTCCGTCCTTCCGCGTCTCCGCGCATGAGAGCTTCGTATACATAAGGCCAAAATGATATTAAAGTCATAATTACTGACCTTAATGCAGTTTCTTTTCCCTCATTGGGGGAATTTGATCATCTTCACAGCGTTATTTAGGTCCGAATCGGAACAAAATTCGCTCTTCCGTTTGTTTTTCTGGGATTTATACCCGGACCGAGACCTCTGACCGGACAGCCTGCCATGCCCCTGACACAGCTTCTGATCCTTGCGCTGATCCAGGGGGTTACCGAATTCTTGCCGATCTCGTCCTCCGGTCACCTGATTCTCCTGCCCGGCCTGACCGGGATGCAGGACCAGGGACAGGCCATCGACGTGGCCGTCCATGTCGGCACGCTCCTAGCCGTCTGTCTCTATTTCCGGGCCGATGTGGCGCGCGCTCTGCGCGGCACACCGCAGGCGCTGACCTTCCGGGTCCGGGACGCGGACGGGTTTCTCGCGCTCTGCCTCCTGGTCGCGACGGTGCCGGTCATCCTCGCCGGTCTCGCGCTCAAGCTGACCGGTCTCGACGAGGCGCTGCGTTCCGTCGCGGTGATCGGCTGGGCGATGCTGGGCTTCGGGATCGTGCTCTGGTGGGCCGATACCCGCTCGCCCGCGACGCGGACCGATGGCGACTGGACCTTGAAACACGCGCTGATCATGGGGCTCTGGCAGGTGCTCGCACTGATCCCCGGGACCTCGCGCTCGGGCATCACCATCACCGGCGCGCGGCAATTGGGCTACGACCGGCACGGCGCGGCGAAACTGTCGATGCTGATGTCGATCCCGACCATCCTCGCATCGGCGGCGCTCTTGGGCATCGAAGTGGTCGCGACCGCGGATGCGGCCGCCGCGCGGGACGGCGCGATTGCCGCGGTCATGGCCTTCGTCGCGGCGCTCGCGGCGCTGGCGCTGATGATGCGGCTCCTGCGCTCGGTGAGCTTCACGCCCTACGTGATCTACCGCGTCATCCTCGGGATCGCGCTCTTGGTCTACGCCTATTCCTGAGCGGCGTCGTGATGGGCGCGGCTGTCTTCCGGAGCGTCGCCGCGGTCGAACATGCCATAGTCGCGTAAGACGTGGCAGACCTTGAGCCGGTAATCCGAGAACACCCCGCCCCGGCCCCGCGCCTGCGCACCGCGATGCGCGGACAGCTGGCGCCACCGGTCCACAGCCGCCTCATCCTCGAAGAACGAGATCGACAGGAGCTTTCCGGGGTTGGTCAGGCTCTGGAAACGCTCGACCCCGAGGAAGCCTTCGACCTCCTTGACCATCGGGCGCATCTTCGCGGCGATATCGAGATACTCGTCCCGCTTGCCCTCGGCGGGAATGACTTCGAAAATGATCGCGATCATGTCTCTCCTCCGGGCCATCCCGTGACGCCCAACTCCATGAGCCGGAGCATAAGCCAGCCCGAGTGAAGATGCCGCATATCCTTCGGTCTCGGAGATGCGCCCGAACGGATCATGCGACCCAGCTGCCGCAGCTCGCGACGGAACCAGTGATTGACCGCGCCCGACGGAAGCTCGGGGAGGCCGGTGTCCACCCGCTCCAGCACCAGCCTCAGCGGGTCGGGGCCGGGAGCGCCTGGCTCGGGCGGCGTGAGGCGGCCGAACACCCTTCCCGTGTGCAGCTCCAGCCGGTCGATCCGGGTGAGCGCGGCGCGGTGCTGCGCGTCGGGGGCCTTTGCGGCGCTGTCGAAGGGCAGGTCCAGAAGATCGGGCGCGAGGCTCGCCATGATGTCGTAATGCATCTGCCGCGCGCGCATCTGCGGGCCGCGCCGCGCATCCCCCGCCGCTTCGGCGGAGAGCGAATCGAAGGGCGAGACCTGGCTGCGCGTCACCAAGGCCTGCGCGCCGTGGAACCGCGCGCGGCTGGCGCGCTGCCAGCGCATCCAGGCAGGGCCGGGTTCGGGTGCGAGACGGGCAAGTTGGGCCTCGAAGCCGCGCTTCCAGGACCAGCGGTCGCCCATCCCGTAAAACCCATGCACGGAGGTCATCAGCCAGACCTGCCGTCGGACGGCACCGGGCGAGAGCGGCTGTTTGTAGCCGCCGCCGCCATGGCCCGAGAGCTCGATCCAGTCGGGATCCTGCACCTCGGGATAGAGCCGCACCGGCGCGTAGGCCCCGACCGCGCGCGCCTCCCACGCCGCAAGCGCGGCCTCGGGACCGATCGCGATGCGCGGCGGGTTCCCGAGAGCATTGAGCGCCGCGCCGGTCTCGGCGGCGACACGTTCGGCCACCTCCCGGTCCGCGCCCCCGCCCGAACAGAAGAGCCCGCAGCGCTTGTGAGGACCGAGTTGTCGGTCGAGCCAAAGATGCAGCGCAGCGATGGCGCGGCTGTCGACACCGCCGGACAGATGCACGCGCATCGGCATATCCGCCGCACGCAGTGCCGCGAGACGTCCGAGCCATGTCTCGAGAAACGCGCGGAGACCGTCAGGATAGGTTTCGGCGGCTAGGCGAGGCGTCTGACGGACGCTCATCCCCTCGGGGCCGATGCGCAACGTCTCGTCCCGCCCGAGAACCGAGATGCCCGCCACGCAGGTCGCGCGGGTGGTCAATTGCTCGAAAAGCTGCCGCCGCCCCAGCCAGGCGCCCATCTCTCCGGGATCAAGCCGCAGAGCCACGCCGCGCGCGCGCAGACGAGAGACCAGCTCGAGAAAGCTCTCGGAAACTGCCCAGTCGCGGCCGTTCCGCCACCAGAAGACGTGCCGGTATCCCGCCGCATCCGCCGCGATCTCCCAGCCGTCTGGCCGGGGACGGGCCAGGACAAAGGCCCCGTCGGCGGGAAGATCGAAGCGCGGCGCGACCTCGGCGAAGCCCTCGGCCCCGAGGATCACATCGGCGCCCTGGAACGCATAGCCGTCGAACACCGCCCCCGCGGGCAATCCGGTCCAGCTGTCGAGGGTGAGGCAGAACGGTCGCATGGGCCTTGCGCTAGCATGACCGGCCGGGTGGCCGGAAGAGCCCGCGGCGCTCAGCGCCCTGCGTCGGACGCGCCATCGCCCGCCCCCGGCGTCAGAAGCGGACGCAACAGCGCCAGCGGGTGGCGGCGCAGCGTCAGGCGCAGGGCGACGTAATCCTCGACGATCTCCTCGCCCTCGCTCATCTCGGGCAGATGCGCGGCGGGCTCGACGATGCCCTCGCCCTCCATATCGCCCGCGAAGAGCGGCAGAGGCTTGTCGCCCGCCAAGGCCTTGGCCTCCCAGAGCGCCTGACGGCGGCTGAGGCCCAGGGGCGCGAAGACATCGGCCTCGGCCAGCCGCGCCAGCACGCCCGCGCCGATCCCGGCGCGCCGCCAGACGTCGCGGAGCGTGACATAGCCGTTGCCGCGCGACGACGCGATCCAGGCGGCATCCTCGTCGCGCAGCCCCTTGATCTGCCGGAACCCCAGCCGCAGCGCCAGCCCGCCCGCCCCGTCGGGCTCCATCACGTTGTCCCAGTAGCTGTCATTGATCGACACGGGCCGCACCTCGACCCCGTGGGCGCGGGCATCGCGCACGATCTGCGCAGGCGCGTAGAACCCCATCGGCTGGGCGTTCAGCAGCGCGCAGGCGAAGATGCCGGGATGGTGGCACTTCACCCAGGCCGAGGCATAGACCAGCAGCGCGAAGCTCGCCGCATGGCTTTCGGGAAACCCGTAGGAGCCGAAGCCCTCGATCTGGGAAAAGCAGCGCTCGGCGAACTCCTCGGTATAGCCGTTCCGCGCCATGCCGCGCAGGAAGCGGTCGCGGAACTCGCTGACATTGCCGTGCTTCTTGAAGGTGGCGAGCGAGCGGCGCAGCCGATCGGCCTCGTCGGGGGTGAACCCTGCACCGATGATGGCGATCTGCATCGCCTGCTCCTGGAAAAGCGGCACGCCCAGCGTCTTGCCCAGCACCGCGCCCAGCGCGTCCGAGGGAAAGCTCACCTCCTCCTCGCCGTTGCGGCGGCGGATATAGGGGTGGACCATGTCGCCCTGGATCGGCCCGGGCCGGATGATCGCCACCTCGATCACCAGGTCGTAGAAGCTGCGCGGCTTCATCCGGGGCAGGAAGTTCATCTGCGCCCGGCTCTCGACCTGGAAGACGCCGATGCTGTCGGCGCGGCAGAGCATGTCATAGACCGCCGGATCCTCGGGCGGCAGGCTCGCCAGGTCGTAGCTCTGCCGGTGATGCAGCTTCAGAAGCCCGAAGGCCTTGCGCAGACAGGTCAGCATGCCAAGCGCCAAGACGTCGACCTTGAGGATGCCGAGGCTGTCGATATCGTCCTTGTCCCAGCAGATGACGGTGCGGTCCTCCATCGCCGCGTTCTCGATCGGCACCAGCTCGTCCAGCCGCCCCTCGGTGATGACGAACCCGCCGACATGCTGGCTGAGATGGCGGGGAAAGCCGATGATCTCCTGGATCAGGTCGAGCGTGAGGCGCAGCTGCCGGTCGCGCGGATCGAGCCCGATCTCGCGCATGCGCCTCTCCTCGAGCCCGTTGGTCGAGAAGAAGCCCCAAAGCTGCGACGAGAGCGCCCCGATCAGGTCCTGGCTGAGCCCCATCGCCGCGCCGACCTCGCGGATGGCGCGCTTGCCGCGGTAATGAATGACGGTGGCGCAGAGCCCGGCGCGGTGGCGGCCGTAGCGGGCATAGATGTGCTGGATCACCTCCTCGCGGCGCTCGTGCTCGAAATCGACGTCGATATCAGGCGGCTCGTCGCGGGCCTCCGAGACGAACCGCTCGAAGACCATGGTGCCCACCTCGGGACTGACCGAGGTGACGCCGAGGCAATAGCAAACCACCGAATTGGCCGCCGAGCCGCGCCCCTGGCAGAGGATGCCGCGCTCGCGCGCGAAGGCGACGATGTCGCGCACGGTCAGGAAATAGGGCGCGTAATCGAGCTTGCCGATCAGCGCCAGCTCGTGCTCGAGAAGCCCGCGCACCTTGTCGGGCGCACCGCCCGGATAGCGCCAGCAGAGGCCCTCGGCGGCAAGCCGGGCCAGCCGCGCCTGCGCGGTCTCGCCCGGCGCGATCTCGGAGGGGTATTCGTAGCGCAGCTCGCCCAGGTCGAACCGGCAGCGCGCGGCGATCTCCGCGGCCCGGTCGAGCGCCCCGGCATGGAGCCCCAGGAGACGGCGCATCGCGTCGGGCGCGCGCAGGCCCTGCTCGCCATTGGCCAGTGCGGCGCGGCCCAGGTCGGAGACCCGGCAGCCCTGTCGGATGGCGGTCAGTACATCGGCGAGGCGGCGGCGGCTGCCGTGATGCATGAGAGGGCGGGCGGTGGCGGCGGTGGGCAGACCGAGCTCGGCCGCGATCCGGGCGATCCGGTCGAACCGCTCCGCGTCGCGCCCGTCATAAAGCGGGTCGAGCGCCAGGGCGAGCTGCTCCGGAAAGCGGCGCGCCAGTCGCCGCGCGACCGCGAGCCAGGGCGCGATACCGTCGTCACCCGCCAGTCCCGGCGGGGCGAAGAGCAGAAGCTCCAAGCCCTCGGCGCCGTCCATCAGGTCGTCGAGCTCCAGATCGCAGGCGCCCTTCCCCGCGCGCAGCCGCCCCGTCGACAGAAGCCGGCACAGCCGCGCCCAGCCCGCCCGCGTTGCGGCGAGCGCGGTGATCTCGATCCCGTCGCACAGGACCAGCCGCGCCGCGGGGATGAGCCGGGGAACGCAGGTCAGAAGCGGCCCGCGCATGTGCCCCGCGGGCGCGGGAGGACCGATCGGGCCCTCCGCCGCTTCGACCCGCGCCCGCTCTTTCAGAAGCCGCCCGATCTCGCGCGCCTGCGTCCAGGCCCGGACAATACCCGCAACGCTGTTCACATCGGCCACCGCCAGCGCCTCGATCCCGAGAAGCGCCGCGCGCTCGACCATCTCCTCGGGGTGGGCGGCCCCGGTGAGAAAGGTGAAATTGGTGGTGATCGAGAGCTCCACGGTCATGCAGGACAATATGTTCTACTTTTGTTCCAACGTGGAGTCCGCAATAGCGTGGAGTCCGCAATGGGTGAGCCGGCAAAGAGATCCGCCCGGTCGCCCGGCCTCGGCGTGACGAGGCGTATTTGAAAAAAGAAGAAGCCTATAAGAGCAAGAGACCTCCGATCGCGCGCGCCGCACTTGCGCGTTTCTTCTTTTTCCAAATACGCATCCCCCGCTCTCCATCCGCGCCACGTTGAGGTCTGTGCGAAAGCGACCCGGCGTTCGCCTTGCCTCGGCGGGATGGCCGTGCCACGGTCTAGCCTTCGTTTCAGGACAGACCCACAGTTCCCATGACCACCCTCACCGCCCATGACACGCTGCCCCAGACCGTCGAGCCGCGGAACGACGGCATGCCTCTCGATCTTGACTGGGTGATGCGGGCGACCGCCAATCGCTCGGCGATCGAGCGTCGCGCCGCGACGCTGCCGGGACGGCGCAGCGTCAAGAAGGACCACCAGGCCGCGTGGCTGGCGCGCGCGATCTCCTGCATCGACCTGACGACGCTCGCGGGCGACGACACGCCCGGCCGCGTCGCGCGGCTCTGCGCCAAGTCGCGCCAGCCGGTGCGGCGCGACCTGCTCGACGCGCTCGGCCTTCCGGGCCTGACCACCGGGGCGGTCTGCGTCTATCACGACATGGTGCCGCACGCGGTCGCCGCGCTCGACGGCGCGAACATCCCCGTCGCCGCCGTCTCGACCGGATTTCCCGCCGGGCTCTCGCCTTTCCATCTGCGCGTCGCCGAGATCGGCGAGTCCGTCACCGCGGGCGCGACCGAGATCGACATCGTGATCTCGCGCCGCCATGTCCTGACCGGCGACTGGCAGGCGCTCTATGACGAGATGGCCGCCTTCCGCCGCGCCTCGGGACCCGCCCATGTTAAGGCGATCCTCGCGACCGGCGAGCTTGGCACCCTGCGCAACGTCGCCCGCGCGAGCCTCGTCTGCATGATGGCGGGCGCGGATTTCATCAAGACCTCCACCGGCAAGGAAAGCGTCAATGCCACGCTGCCGGTGAGCCTCGTGATGATCCGGGCGATCCGCGACTATTATCAGGAAACCGGCATCCGCGTCGGCTACAAGCCCGCGGGCGGCATCTCCAAGGCCAAGGACGCGCTGACCTACCTGGCGCTGATCAAGGAGGAGCTGGGCGACCGCTGGCTCCGCCCCGATCTGTTCCGGTTCGGAGCCTCCTCGCTTCTGGGCGATATCGAGCGGCAGCTCGAACATCATGTCACCGGAGCCTATTCCGCCGCCTGGCGGCACGCGATGGCATGACCCGGGCCGACCCGTCGCGCTCTCCGCCCGAGGCCGCGCGCTATTTCGACGCCTTTGCCGAGGGGCGCTGGGACGATGACGCCCAGCTTGGCTACATCTACCCGCAGGACCGCGCGCGCCTCGCCGAAGACGGGTCGGTCCTGATCGTCGGAACCGCTGGCGTCGACGGGCTGGAGTTCGCCATCCGCGACGGCCATCCCAAGGTCTGGGTCTTCTATCCGCTCGACGCGGAGTGGCGCCAGGTGGCGCTCGATATCGACACGCTGGACCGCGCCTGGCGGGACCGCACTCTGAGCCTCTGAAGGAGACGGACGGCATGACCGTGAAAGAGATCTTCGAGACCATGGATTATGGCACAGCGCCTGAAAGCGCGGGCGACGCGCTCGCCTGGATCACCGATCAGGGCGCGCGCTTCGGGCATTTCATCGATGGCGCGTTTACCGATCCCGGCGACACGTTCGCAACCATCAACCCCGCCTCAGGCGAGGTCCTGGCCGAGATCACCAAAGGGTCCGGTGCCGATATGGACGCGGCGATCGCCGCCGCCCGCCGCGCCCAGCCGCGCTGGGAAAAGCAGGGTGGCAAGGCGCGTGCGCGGTTTCTCTATGCCCTCGCCCGGCTCCTGCAGAAGCATGCGCGCCTCGCCGCCGTTCTTGAGACGCTCGACAGCGGCAAGCCGATCCGGGAGGCGCGCGACATCGACGTGCCGCTGGCGCAGCGGCATTTCTACTACCATGCCGGGCTCGCCCAGCTTCTGGACGAAGAACGACCCGATACGAAGGCCCATGGCGTCTGCGGTCAGGTCATCCCGTGGAACTTCCCGCTTCTGATGCTGGCCTGGAAGGTCGCGCCCGCGCTGGCCGCGGGCAACACGGTGGTGCTGAAACCGGCGGAGTGGACCTCGCTCACGGCGCTCTTCTTCGCCGATCTCTGCCGTCAGGCGGGACTGCCGAAGGGCGTCGTCAATATCGTGACCGGAGACGGCACGACGGGCGCGGCGCTGGTCGGCGCGGAGGTCGACAAGATCGCCTTCACCGGCTCGACCGAGGTCGGCCGCGCCATCCGCGAGGCGACCGCCGGTCAGGGCAAGGCGCTGACGCTCGAGCTTGGCGGGAAATCGCCTTACATCGTCTTCGAGGACGCCGATCTCGACAGCGCCGTCGAAGGGCTGGTCGATGCGATCTGGTTCAACGGCGGGCAGGTCTGCTGCGCGGGCTCACGGCTGCTGGTGCAGGAGGGCATCGCCCAGCGGTTCCACGGCAAGCTGCGCGCGAGGATGGACACTCTGCGCGTCGGCAACCCGCTCGACAAGTCCATCGACGTCGGCGCCATCGTGCATCCCGATCACCTCTCGCGCATCCGGCAACTGGTCGACGGGCGCGGCGAGGGCACGCCCTACCGGGCCAAGACCGCGATGCCCGAGGGCTGCTATTACCCGCCGACGCTGATCACCGGTCTCTCGCCCGCCTCCGAGCTCATGCAGGAGGAAATCTTCGGCCCTGTCCTGACCGCGACCACGTTCCGGACGCCCTCGGAAGCCGTGGAGATCGCAAACAACACGCGTTACGGGCTCGCTGCATCGGTCTGGTCCGAGAACATCAACACCGCGCTCGACATCGCGCCGAAGCTGGCCGCGGGCGTGGTCTGGGTGAACGGGACGAATATGTTCGACGCCGCTGCCGGGTTCGGCGGGCTGCGCGAATCGGGCTTCGGGCGCGAGGGCGGCTGGGAGGGTCTCGACGCCTACCTGGCTCCGGCCGAGGGCAAGGCTTTGAAGCCGGTTGCGGCCTTCACCGGCGAGACGGCCGAGCCGCAGCCCGTGGATCGCACCGCCAAGCTCTATATCGGCGGCAAGCAGGCGCGGCCCGATGGCGGCTATTCTCGCACGGTCTACACCCGCGCGGGCAAGCTGATCGGGCAGGCTCCGATCGCCAATCGCAAGGATGTCCGCAATGCCGTCGAGGCGGCGCGCGGCGCAGGCGGCTGGGCGGCCGCGACAGCGCATAACCGCGCGCAGGTGCTTTACTACCTGGCCGAGAACCTGTCGGCGCGGGGCGACGAGATCGCGAAGCTCATCGACCGGATGACCGGGGGCCGCACGGGAAAGACAGAGGTCGAGGCCTCGGTCGATACGCTCTTCACCTGGGCCGCGATGGCCGACAAGGCGGGCGGCGAGGTCAAGCAGGTGCCGATCCGGGGCGTCGCTCTGGGCATGCGCGAGCCGGTCGGCGTGATCGGGACGCTCTGCCCGGATGCCGCTCCGCTCTCGGGTCTCGTGTCGGTGATGGCGCCAGCGCTGGCGATGGGCAACCGGCTGGTCGCGGTCGCCTCGGAGCCGTTCCCGCTGATCGCCGCCGAGATGATCCAGCTTCTGGAAACCTCGGACGTACCTGCGGGCGCGGTGAACCTGCTGACCGGAACTCACGCCGAACTCGCGCCCACTCTGGCGGCACATGCGGATGTCGATGCGGTCTGGTGCTTCTCGTCCGGCGATCTCGACGCGTCCGTGGAACGGGCCTCGGCGGGCAATCTCAAGCGCAGCTGGGTGTCGGGCGGGCGCGACCTGTCGGCGGTGACCACGCGCGACTGGCTGGCCGCCGCAACCGAGATCAAGACCGTATGGATCCCCTACGGCGCCTAAGCCTCCGCGCTGCATGACGCCCCCCGACCCGCTCCGCGAGCGGGGGGCGTCCCGGTGTCACTTGGAGCCGGGGAAGCCTTCGCTCTGGCCCCCGAAGAGCCCGCCTTCACCGTCGTCGATGGTGTCGTTGGTGCCATCTGCGGTTGGGTTGCCCTTTTCGGCGCCGCTCGCGATGGCGCCGTTCTCGCCCGGCGCGCGGGTCGCAGGCGCGGCCTTGTTGGTGCCCGACGGCTCGAATCCGCCCGGCGTCTTGCCGCTGTCCGCCGAATAGGGTCCGTGCGCCGCGACGGCCGGCATCGCGAGGCCGAGGGCAAGGGCGGCGGCGGTGATACGAAGAATGGTCATCTGTAAACTCCTCTCAATCAGTGCTGCAGCCACGAGAGGCGGGGCCCTTCAGTTTCAGATTTCTGGAAAATCTTCGGCCACAGCCCGGATTGACCCCGGAATCGCGCGAATGACCGCTCTGCTTCCGTCTTGGCAGCACCCTCCGCGACGCCTATGTCTCGCCCTATGGCAAAGCCCAAGGACAACCCGAATTACAAGGTGATCGCCGAGAACCGGCGGGCGCGCTTCGATTACGCGATCGAGGACGATCTCGAATGCGGCATGATGCTGACCGGCTCGGAGGTGAAGTCGCTCCGGCTCAACACCGCCAATATCGCCGAGAGCTATGCCGCGGTCGAAAACGGCGAGCTCTGGCTGGTGAACTCCTACATCGCGCCCTACGACCAGGCGATGTTCGGTCACGAGGATCGACGCCGCCGCAAGCTTCTCTGCTCGAAGCGGGAACTGGCGCGGCTCTGGAACGACACCCAGCGCAAGGGCATGACGCTCGTTCCGCTGGTGCTCTATTTCAACCATCGCGGCATTGCGAAGATCAAGATCGGCATCGCGAAGGGCAAGAAAACCCATGACAAACGCGAAACCGAGGCGAAACGCGACTGGAACCGGCAGAAACAGCGGCTCCTGAAGGAGCACGGCTGACCGGCCCGCGCTTGCCCTTCGCCGCCTGCAGCACTAACACGGTCGCGTCATACGCATGAGGCCCGCGATGTCCGCCGACGACCCGAAAACGCTGGTGTCCACCGAGTGGCTGGCCCGGCATCTGAAGGATCCCGACCTGCGGGTTCTCGATGCGTCCTGGTACCTGCCGGACATGAACCGCGACGCCAAGGCGGAATACGCGGAAGCTCATATCCCCGGCGCGCGCTATGTCGATATCGACGATATCTCCGACCAGCGCTCGGACCTGCCGCACATGGCGCCGCCGATCGAGAAGTTCATGTCGCGGATGCGGGCGATGGGCGTGGGCGACGGCCACCAGGTCGTCGTCTATGACGGCGCGGGCATGTTCTCGGCCGCGCGCATCTGGTGGCTCTTCCGGCTGATGGGCCAGTTCGATGTCGCCGTGCTCGATGGCGGCTTCCCGAAATGGCAGCGCGAGGACCGCCCGACCGAGGACCTCGCCCCCGTCGTCCGCGACCGGCACATGACCGTGCGCCGCCACGCGCAGATGGTGCGCGACGTGACCCAGGTCTCGGCCGCCTCCAAGCTCGGCGATCACGAGATCATCGACGCCCGCTCGCCCGGCCGCTTCCGCGGCGAAGAGGCCGAGCCGCGCCCCGGCATGCGCGCGGGCCACATCCCCGGCTCGAAGAACGTCCATTACGCGACGCTTTTCGACGCCGATGGCACCATGAAGGAGCCGCAAGAGCTGAAACAGGTGTTCGAGGCCGCCGGCGTCGACCTGTCGAAGCCCGCCATCACGACCTGCGGCTCCGGCGTCACCGCCGCCATTCTCTCGCTTGCCATGGAGCGCATCGGCAAGACGGACCATTCCCTTTATGACGGGTCCTGGTCGGAATGGGGCCAGTTCCCCACGCTGCCCGTCGCCACCGGAGAAAACTGATGTTCGAACATCTCAAGGACCAACCCGCGGACAAGATCCTCGCCCTGATGCAGGCCTTCAAGGACGACCCACGCGAGGACAAGATCGACCTGGGCGTCGGCGTCTACAAGGACGCGCAGGGCCACACGCCGATCATGCGGGCGATCAAGGCTGCCGAAAAGCAGCTCTGGGAGACCGAGGAGACCAAATCCTATACCGGGCTCGCGGGCGATCCGGCCTTTGCCGACCGCATGATCGAGCTCATCCTCGGCGACGCGGTCGAGCGCGGCGCCGTCGCTGCCGTGGCGACGCCCGGCGGCACCGGTGCGGTGCGGCAGGGCTTTGATCTCGTGCGGCTCGCCAATCCGGGCGCCAAGGTCTTCGTCTCCGACCCGACCTGGCCGAACCACCTTTCCATCCTGAAGCACATGGGCCTGCCCGTGGTGCCCTACCGCTATTTCGACAGCGAGACCGGCGGCGTCGATTTCGACGGGATGGTCGAGGATCTGAAGCATGCCGAAAAGGGCGACATCGTCCTTCTGCACGGCTGCTGCCACAACCCGACCGGCGCGAACCTGACCATGTCGCAGTGGCAGGAGGTCGCCGATCTCGTCAACAAGCAGGGCGCGGTGCCGATGATCGACATCGCCTACCAGGGCTTCGGTGACGGGCTCGAAGAGGACGCGGCGGGCACGCGGCTCATCGCGGCGCATTGCCCCGAGACGATCATCGCGGCGTCCTGTTCGAAGAATTTCGGCATCTACCGCGAGCGCACCGGCCTTCTGATGGCAGTCGCGCACGAGGCCGGACGGCAGAAGACCAACCAGGGCAACCTCGCCTATCTCAACCGCCAGAACTACTCCTTCCCGCCCGATCACGGCGCGCGGCTGGTGCTGATGGTCCTGGGCGACGACGCGCTGCGCGCCGATTGGCAGGCGGAGCTGGAAGAGGTGCGCACCGGCATGTTGCGGCTGCGCGAGAGGCTGGCCGGTGAGCTGCGCGAGCTCTCGGGGTCGGACCGCTTCGGGTTTCTGGCGCAGCATCGCGGCATGTTCTCGCGGCTGGGCTGCGCGCCCGACAAGGTCGAGGCGCTGCGCGAGAAGCACGGCATCTACATGGTCGGCGACAGCCGGATGAACATCGCCGGGCTGAACGACGAGACCGTGCCGAAGCTCGCCCGCGCCATCATCGACGTGGGCATCTGAGCCGTCCGTCGATCCAGCGGACTGCGGGCGCAACGCGCCCGCAGACAGGTCATGTCAGCCGCGCCTCTGGCGCGTCTTCCGGACAGCCTGTGGCAACCGTTCGGAACCGCTCCTGCGGGGCCTTGTCTGTTGATGAGATCGCCGCTCAGGCACGGTGATAGGGGCTGCCTGCAAGGATCGAGGCGGCGCGGTAGAGCTGTTCGGCCAGCATCACCCGCGCCAGCATATGCGGCCAGACCATGCGCCCGAGGCTCAGCGACATGCGCGCCTCGGCGCGAAGCGCCGGATCGATCCCGTCCGCGCCGCCGATCACGAAGGCCAGATCCTGCGCGCCCTGATCGCGGAACCCGGCAAGCCGGTCCGAGAACTCGGGCGACGACAGCGTCTCGCCCCGCTCGTCCATCGCGCAGAGAACCGCGCCCTTGGGCAGCGCGCGGCGCAGAAGCTGCGCCTCGGCGGCCATCCCGCCGCCCTTGCGGTCCTCGACCTCGGACACGGATACCGGCCCGAGGCCAAGGCCCCGGCCGGTCTTGTCGAACCGTTCGAGATAATCGTCGAGAAGCGCGCGTTCCGGGCCGGCCCTCAGCCGACCCACGACGCAGAGATGCACGCGCACGCTACTGCGTGGCCGGGGTCTTCACCGCACCTGCGGGCAGCCACATCTTCTCGAGCTGGTAGAACTCGCGCACCTCGGGACGGAAGACGTGAACGATCACGTCCCCGGTATCGATCAGGACCCAATCGCCGGTCTCCTTCCCCTCGGTCTTGGAGAGCACGCCGTGCTGGGCCTTCAGATCCTCGACGAGCTTGTCCGAGATCGCCGCCACCTGGCGCGACGACCGGCCGGAGCAGATCACCATGTAATCGCCGATGGCCGTCTTGCCGCGCAGGTCGATCTGCACGAGGTCTTCGGCTTTCATGTCATCGAGGCTTTTCAGGACGGATTCGAGCAGAATCTCGCTCGTCACGTCGAGGGTCGCACCGCTCATCGGGCGCCCGGTGTCAGCGGCAGGGGCCGCGTCAACATGGGGTAACAGGACATCGTCCTCCTTCTACCGTAAACGCCGATCAGGGACCCCGGCGCCGGGCCATGGCTGAAATGTAGCATCTCGGATGCGAAATCTCAATGACAGGGCCGGAACCGGCGGAAACGCACCGTTCTCGGCCCCTCAGGCGGCCTTGTCGGCGCGCTCGGCCAGCTCGTCGAGATAGGGCACCTCGATCCCGCGTTTCTCGGCGCTTTCGCGCACCGCCTGCTGGACGGCGTCGGAGCGGCGCAGGAGACGGCGAAAGCGCCGTTCGTCGAGCGCCAGAAGCGTCGAGGGCGCGATGGCGCGCACCTCGGTGCGGCGGGCGTTGCGGGTGAGCATGGCCAACTGCCCGAAGAGCTCGCCCCGCCCCAGCCGGTGGCTCACCCCCGCCGTCTTCAGCTCGACCGCCCCCGAGGCGATGAAATAGACGGTGTCGGGCACCCGGTCGCGGCTCAGGATCAGATCGCCTTCCGAGGCATAGCGGGTGACCAGCGCCTTCGAGAGCCGCCGCACCGTCGGCTCGTCCAGCTCGGAGAAGAGCGGGAACTGGCGCGCGATCTCGGCCTTCTGGAGCGCGATGTCGAGCGCGGGACGCTTTTCCTCCTGCGCTTGCCTGCGGGCCAGTCGGTGGGTCAGATCGGTGTGAAGCTCGACCCCGATCAGCCCGTCCTCGAGAAGCGCGTCGTATTCCTGCCGCTCGATCCGAAGCGCGGTGCGGCGGATGAACCGGCGCTCCAGCTCTTCGGCATAGCCCGGATATTGCAGCCGCAACCCGTCGAGCGCCTGCTCGATCAGCTCGGCGCGGCGCGCGAGCAGCTCGTGCAGCAGATCGGCGACGCGGCGACCGTGGATGCGGCGGATGCGGCGGTCGATGAACCCGTCGAGATCGCGCAGCACCAGCCCCTGCAAGAGCAGGATCTCGAACCGATCCGCGGTGAGCCGCGCCAAGGGCCAGGAGAGCCGCAGCCGGTTATAGAGCCCGACCGCGATCTGGAAGCTGCGATTCAGACCGACGGCGCGCCTAGCGGCCTGCCGATACCCGGTCCGTCCACCGACGCGCGCCGCTTCGATCATCCGGTCGACATCGGTCAGGATGCGATCGCGCAGCCGCGAGGACACGGCGCGTTCGCGGAAGCGTTCGAGCACGAGGTCACGCTCGGCGGAGGCAAGCGCGACGAGACCCAGCGTGATCCGGTCTCGGTCGGCGATGGCCTCGGACTTCTCGGCGGATTTCACCGACCCGTCGAGCCGTTCGCCGAAGATCTTGGCCTCGGAGCGCACTATGTCATGGCTGAGATCGTAGTTCTCGGTCGTCTCGGCGACGCGCTCGCGGACCTCCTGCAGCGCCACGGCGACGACCTGCCGGGCGAGCGCCGCATCGAGCGCCGAGAGCCGGTCGAGCCCGAGGCGCGAGATCACCAGCCGCAGGGTCGAGCCCTGCACCACCAGCGTGAAAAGCGTGTAGCCGGTCGCGAGCACACCCACCATGCGGCGCGTCTCGGGCGGGACGCGCAGGCTTTCGGTCACCGCCAGCGCCAGCGCCAAGGTGACCGCGCCGCGCAAGCCGCCCCAGAGGATCGCCGCGCGATAGGGCGGATCGACCTGCGGGCTGAGCTTCAGAAGGGACAGAAGCGGCAGCAGCACGAAAAGGATGCCCGCCCGCGCCGCAAGCGCCGCGACGACGACCACGAGCGTCAGGCCGAAATCGACCCAGGTGACATCCTCGAGCAGCCGCGGGATTAGGAGCGCGGCGAGCACGAAGATCAGCGCCCCCGCCCAATGCGCCAGAAGCCCCCAGGTGTCGCGCATGTTCTCCCAGGCGCCCGGCGCCAGTGCGCCCGGTGCCGAGACGTTGACCATGAGGCCCGCCGCCACCACGGCGATCACGCCCGAGGCTCCGAAGAGCTGCTCGGCGGCGATATAGGCGAGATAGGGCAAAGCGACCGAGGCCGAGATCTGCGCGGTCTCGAACCGGTCGAAGAAGCTCATCGACCAGACCGCGATCCGCGCCATGATGATGCCCACCGCCGCGCCGCCGAAGATCAGCCAGGGAAACTGCCGGAGCGCCCCGGCCAGTTCGGGGTCGGGCACTCCGCGCATCACGAAACCCATCAGCAGGCCGAAAAGCGCGATGGCCGCGGCGTCGTTCATCAGGCTCTCGCCTTCGATGATCCGGGCGAGCCGCCGCGGCGCGGCGATGGAGCGGAAGATCGAGACCACCGCCGAGGGATCGGTGGTCGAGACGATCGCGCCCAGAAGCAGGCAGGCGACCAGACCGAAGCCCGACACCCAGTTGAGCGCCATGCCGACCACGAAGGTCGAGAAGATCACCGCCACCACGGCCAGCGTCAGGATCGGCACCCAGTCATCCGCCATCCGGCGCAGGTTCATGCCGAGCGTCACCTGGAAGAGAAGCGTCGGCAGGAAGACGTAGAGGAAGACGTTCGACCGGATCGGCAGGTTCAAGATCGCCGAAGCGACCGGGTTCAGCGCGTCGGTCAGCTCGGTGCGCAGGAAGAACGCGGCACCCGTTGCGATGACCACGCCGATCCCGGCGAGGATGACGCTGTAGGGCAGCCGAAGACGCGCCGCGAGCGGCTCTGCGAGACCGAGAAGAAGGAACAGCGACGCGATGATCGCCGTGACATAGACCACATCCATCGTGCTTGGAGTGCTACTCCGAGCGCGCCGCTCTTGGAAGTTGGAATTGCGCGCGCCCCCTGCCCGAAAACGCAAAACGGCCCCGCAAATGCGAGGCCGTTACGATGTTGTGATCGGGGTGGCTCAGCGATCCTTGCCGCCGCCCTTTCCGCCGCCGCTGTTGCCGCCGCCGCCACCTTTGCCATTGCCGTTGTTACCGCCGCCACCGCCGCGGCTGTCCTTGCCGCTCTGGCCGCGATTGGTCTTTTCGGCCCGGGCCGACGCGGCTTCGGTGCCTTTCGAGGGGTGATTGTCGCCCCACTTGCTCCAGCCGCGCTCGCCTTTGGGATCGTCGGAGGAGCGCACTTCGTCCAGGGTCACGACGCCGTCGCCGTCACGGTCGAACTTGGCGAGCGCCGCCTGGGCGCCCTCGCCGAAGGCGTGCTCCAGCTCTTCCTCGTCGAGCTCGCCATCGTCATCCTCGTCGATGTCCGAGAAGGTCAGCTTGCCGGATTTGTGGACCTTGCCGCCCGCACCGGTGACCTCGTCGCGGCTGGCATAGCCGCTGGCGTCGGTGTCGTAGCGCTCGAACCCGTCGGAGGTGCCGAAAGCGGCCTCGTATTCGGACGCACTGATCAGATCGTCGCCATCGGTGTCGATCTCGCTGAACACCGCCGCGTGGGCAGCGGCGGCCAGGCCGAGCGAGGCGCAAATTGCGATCAGGGATGATTTCATGTCGGTCTCCAAATGCGTTGCTGTGGCCAGCTTGCATAATTTTGAGGCGAAATCACGGCATCCCTGTCCGGAAATCTCAGGATAGGCCGAGGACCGCTTATCGGATCGCTTGACAATTCCGATAGTTTTAATCAGGAATTGAGCTCATCCCGATGGAGACGTCATGACCCGCCGGATATCCGATCTGCGCCTGTCCGAGGCCTGGTGCCTGACCCTTCTCCGGCTTTGGCCCGAAGGACCGGAGGCGCAGGCGCTTGTCTGGACCGGGCTCTGCCGCGCCATAGGGCCGGGACGCGCGCGGGCCTGCCTTTCGGGCTTCGAGACGCTCCACGCGCTGATCCGCGCCAAGAGCTGGCAGATGCCGCAGCTCAATGCACCGGATGCCGAGACGCTGAGCGCCGACGAGGACACGCTCTGCCGCCTCATCCTGGCCGCGACCGAGGGCGGTGCAGAGGCCGCGATGGAGGAGGCCTGCTTCCTCTTGCGCCCCGATGCGCTCTTGCCATTCTGCACCGCAGCAGGAGCGACCGGCCTGCCGCTGCTCTGTACCGAGTGCCGGGCAAGAATATGTGGCACTCGGGACTTGAATCCTTCCTAGCAAGCTTCCAAGTCTGGCCCTTCTCCGCCCGATCCCCGGGCCTGAACACGCGGGTGCATGCGTCATGAACATCAAAGACGTCGCAAAGAAAGCGGGGCTGCCCGCCAAGACGATCCGGTATTACGAAGATATCGGCCTGATCTCCCCCAACCGGGCGGATAACGGCTATCGGGTCTTCGGCGATGCGGATACCCAGCGCCTTGCCTTCATCGCGCGGGCCCGCGCGCTCGGCTTCTCGATCGAGGAATGCCGCGCGCTTCTGGACCTCTACAACGACGGCGACCGAAGCAGCGCCGACGTCAAGCGGCTCGCCGAAGAGCACCTGCGCCAGATCGAAGAGAAGATCGCCGCCCTGACAGAGATGCGCGGCACGCTGAAGCGGCTGGTCCAGCAATGCCAGGGCGATTCCCGCCCGGACTGCCCGATCCTCGCGGATCTCGCCGGGGCCGAGAGCTGAGCCTCAGAACGAGACGAGTGGCAGCGGTTCGGGGGTGAGCGCCTCTTCGATCGCCGCCCGGGCGACCTTCCAATGCGCAAGCGCGATATCGGCGGCGGCATCGCCGTCGCGCGCTTCGATGGCGTCGATCAGGCGGTCATGCTGTTCCAGCGCCTTCTTGATCGCCTTGCGCTCCTTCTTCTTGTCGAAGACGTAGAACTCGCGCCCGTAACGGGTGACGTCGATCAGGAGCCTGCGATGCCCCGGGATCAGGTAGGCGTTCAGCGTGAGATCGGCGAGCGTCTCGTGAAACCGGTAATCGCCGAGGATCAGCGCCATCGGCCGCTCGTCGGCAAGCGCCTGCATGAGATCGCGCTGCGCGTCCTTCAGGCGCACCAGATCGTCGGCCACGTGCTGCTGGGCGGCGTGGCGCGCGACCGAGGTGAAGAGCACCGGCGCGGTGGCCAGGAGATTGCGGAAGCCGCCCATCTCGAGACCCGCGACACGCGGCGGACGCCCCGGAGCCTGTGCCAGCACGCCTTCGCCCGTCAGACGATGGAAAATCTCGCGAAGCGGCGTGCGGGAGAGGCTGTATTCGGCGCAGAACTGCGCCTCGTCGAGATCGGTCCCGGGCGCCAGCGCCCCGGTCAGGATCCGCGCCCGCATGTCGTCGAGCGCCTGGGCCTTCGTCATATCTGCCATAACCCCGTGTATACGGGTCAAATATCTCTGCGGCCAAGCAAAATTCCGCCGAGGCGAAACGAAACGGCCCGCATCAGGGTGCGGGCCGCTTGGCGTTTACATGGGACCGATGACGGTCAGGCGGCGACCAGTTCGTCCGGGGCTTCCTTGGCGCCGGTCATGAAGGCCACCGCGTCGTTCATCGTGTAGTCCTGCGGACGGATCACGCAGAGCCGCTTGCCCAGACGGTGGACATGGATGCGGTCCGCCAGTTCGAAGACATGCGGCATGTTGTGCGAGATCAGAACGATCGGAATACCGCGCGACTTCACGTCCTGGATCAGCTCCAGAACCTTGCGGCTTTCCTTGACGCCGAGGGCCGCCGTCGGCTCGTCGAGGATGATGACCTTCGACCCGAAGGCCGCGGCGCGGGCCACGGCGACGCCCTGGCGCTGACCGCCCGAGAGCGTCTCGACCGCCTGGTTGATGTTCTGGATCGTCATCAGGCCCAGGTCGTTCAGCTTCTGGCGCGCGAACTTCTCCATCGCCGGACGGTCGAGCATCCGCAGATACTTGCCCATGAAGCCCTCTTTGCGGATCTCGCGGCCCATGAACATGTTGTCGGCAATCGACAACGCCGGCGACATGGCAAGCTGCTGGTAGACCGTCTCGATCCCGTGTTCGCGGGCGTGGAGCGGCGAGTGGAAGTTCACTCGCTTGCCCTCCAGAAGCACCTCGCCGTCATCGGGCGTCACCGCACCGGAGACCGCCTTGATGAGGGTCGACTTGCCCGCGCCGTTGTCTCCGATCACCGCGAGGATCTCGCCCGGGTAGAGCTCGAAATCGCAATGATCGAGGGCCACCACGCGACCGTAGCGCTTGACCAGGTTCTTGCCTTGCAGAATGGGTTGTTGCTGTTCCATCAGACCGACACCTTTCTGATCCACTGGTCGACGGCGACCGCGCCGATGATGAGCACGCCGATGAGCAGGTAGGTCCACTGCGCATCCGCTCCGAGAAGCCGCAGGCCGAGGGTGAACACACCGACGATCAGCGCCCCGAAGAGCGAGCCCAGGATCGAGCCACGTCCGCCGAAGAGCGAGATGCCCCCGATCACCACGGCGGTGATGGATTCGATGTTGCCGAGCTGACCCGAGGTCGGCGAGACTGACCCGATGCGGCCGATGATCGCCCAGCCCGCGAAGGCGCAGATCAGGCCCGAGAGCATGTAGACCGAGATCAGCACGCGGTCGGTCTGGACGCCCGACAGCTCGGCGGCTTCCTTGTCGTCACCGATGGCATAGACATGCCGCCCCCAGGCCGTCTGCCTGAGCACGTAGGTCAGGATCAGGATCAACAGCACCATGAAGACAACGCCGATGGTGAAGACCGCGCCTCCGACGCTGAATTTCCAACCGAAGGCCTGGAGCAGCGGGGCGTTGGCCTCGATATCCTGGGCGCGGATGGTTTCGTTGGCGGAGTAGAGGAAGTTCGTCGCGAGAACGATCTGCCACATGCCAAGCGTCACGATGAAGGGCGGCAGCTTGATCTTGGCGACGAGCCAGCCGTTCAGGAAGCCGCAGAGCGTGCCGCAGGCCAGACCGCAGACGATCGAGATCGGCGCGGGGATTCCGTAGCGGAAGGTGAATTGCCCCATCACGACCGAAGACAGAACCATGATCGCGCCGACCGACAGGTCGATGCCTGCGGTGAGGATCACGAGGCTCTGCGCGGCGGCGAGGATGCCGACGATCTGAACTTGCTGGAGGATCAGCGTCAGCGCGAAGGGGGAAAAGAATTTCGAACCGAGAAGGACACCGAAGACCACGATCGACAGCAGCAGGACGATCAGCGGAACCAGCGACGGCGTGACATGCAGCGCGTGCTGGATTTTGTGAACAAGACCTTTGCGAGTGTCCTCGAACTGGGCCACCGACTGGCTGGCCCCCGACAACGAGGATTCGTAGTCCTGCCCCTTTGAGGCGGATTCTGACATAGGGTCCTCCCGAGAATTGCGTTATCGACGTATCGCAAATCGGGCGCGGCACCGGTCACGCCGGTCCTGGGCAGTGATTTGCGCGCGCCTGAGGCTGGGGAGGCGCGCCCGAGCGCGCCTCCCCAGGGGCATCAGATCAGCCCCAGCAGAGGTCCGTGCCCTCTTCGACCGAGATCGACTCGACGCCGTCGACCGGCTCGCCGGTCACGAGCGCCACGCCGGTGTCGTAGAAGTCCTTGCCTTCGGTCGGCTCGGGAATGGTGCCGTCCTTGGCATAGGCGGCAATCGCCTCGATGCCGAGCGAGGCCATCTTCAGCGGGTACTGCTGCGAGGTCGCGCCGATCACGCCGTCCGCGACGTTCTGCACGCCCGGGCAGCCGCCGTCGACGGACACGATCATCACGTCGTTCTCGCGGCCGATGGCCTTGAGCGCCTCATAGGCACCGGCTGCGGCGGGCTCGTTGATCGTATAGACCACGTTGATCATCGGATCGACGGCGAGGAGGTTCTCCATCGCGGTGCGGCCGCCTTCTTCGTTGCCGGCGGTCACGTCGTTGCCGACGATGCGGGGATCTTCCTCGTCACCGTTCACGTTCGGATCGTTGAGCTCGATGCCGAAGCCCGACAGGAAGCCCTGGTCGCGCAGGACGCCGACGGTCGGCTGGCTCACGGCGAGGTCGAGCATGGCGATCTTGGCGTCCGCAGCTGCGTCGCCGAGCTTGCCCGCGGCCCATTTGCCGATCAGCTCGCCCGCGACGAAGTTGTCGGTGGCGAAGGTGGCGTGCGCGGCGTCAGCCGGGCTGAGCGGCGTGTCGAGCGCGATGACCAGAAGACCGGCTTCCTTGGCCTGCTCCACCGACGACACGATGGACGAGGTGTCCGACGCGGTGATCAGGATACCCGAGGCACCATCGGCGATGCAGGTCTCGATGGCCTGAACCTGGGTCTCGTGGTCGCCGTCGATCTTGCCCGCGAAGGTCTTCAGCTCGATGCCGAGCTCTTCCGCCTTGGCGGTGGCGCCCTCTTTCATCTTCACGAAGAACGGGTTGGTGTCGGTCTTGGTGATCAGGCAGGCCGAGGTCATGCCGTGGCCGCCAGCAAAGGCGCCCGAAGCGAAAACGGTCGACAGCGCGGCAGCGCCGAGCAGTCCTGCGAGTCTGGTCTTGGTGATCATGTAAGGTCCTCCCTTAGAAACTCGTTCGGTGCGGCGGGGCCGCCCGAGTGCACGTCACGGCACTGAGTTCACCGTGCGCAGCCTAGAGTTAAACGCGATTCCCACAAGCTGTCAATTAATAAATCACTCTTATTTATTATTGACAGGTCCGCCCCAAAAACCGAAAATCAACGCAGATTTGGGGTCGCAACAGTGCCATGCACCGCGGCCGGGAGGGCTAAACAGTGGACCGAATCGCACCTCAGGACAAGGCCGACCTAGTTAACTCCGCCTTTGCACGCGGGTCAAACCAGAGCGGAATGCGCGCTCACAACGAACGTCTGGTGCTGTCCCTCGTGCGCCGGAACGGCGCCTTGCCGAAAGCCGAAATCGCCCGCCTCACCGGGCTGTCGGCGCAGACCGTCTCGGTGATCATGCGCCAGCTCGAGGCCGAGGGGCTCCTGCTCAAGGGCGAGCCGATGCGCGGCAAGGTCGGCCAGCCCTCGGTGCCGATGGCGCTCAATCCGGAGGGCGCGTTCTTCTACGGGCTCAAGGTCGGACGGCGCTCGACCGAGCTGGTGCTGACCAATTTCGTGGGCGAGGTGGTCGGTCGCCGCCACACCACCCACCGCTTCCCGATGCCCGAGGCCACTGTCGAGTTCGCCACGACCCGCATCGCCGAACTGACCGACGAACTCGGACGCGAGCACGCCGCGCGCGTCGCCGGTGTCGGGATCGCGATGCCCTACCAGATCTGGGACTGGGCCGAGACCATCGGCCTCGAACCCTCCGCGATGGCCGCCTGGAAGCACCGCGACATCCGCCGCGATCTCGACGACAAGCTCGACTGGCCGGTCTTTCTGCAGAACGACGCCTCCTCGGCCTGCGGCGCCGAGCTGGTCTTCGGAGACCAGAGTGCGGCGCAGGATTTCCTCTATGCCTATGTCGGCTACTTCATCGGCGGCGGGGTCGTCCTGAATCGGTCGCTCTTCACCGGCCCGTCCGGCAACGCCGGAGCCATCGGCTCCATGCCGGTCCCCGATGGCAAGGGCGGCTGGACCCAGCTGATCGAACGCGCGTCGCTTGTCGGGCTCGAATCCCTGGTCGAGGCGCAGGGCGGCGATGCCAGCGGTCTCTGGACCGACGCAGAGGCATGGTCGGTCGACGAGGCACAGGTCGCGGCCTGGGTCGCGACCGCGGCCCAGGCGCTGGCGCACGCCATCACCTCAGCGATCTCGGTGATCGATTTCTCCCATGTCCTGATCGACGGCTGGATGCCCGCCTCGGTGCGCGCGAAGCTCGTCGACGCAACCCGGGACGCGCTGGCGCACAGCGATTTCGCGGGCCTGACGCAGGTCGAAATCCGCGAAGGATCGGTCGGACCGGACGCGCGCGTCATGGGTGCGGCCAGCCTGCCGCTCTCCGAACGCTTCCTCGTCGACGGAAAGGCACTGTTTTCGGCGGGCTGAGGCGCGCGGCTATTCGGGCGCCAACATGTATCCCGCGCCCCGCACCGTCTGCAGGTAGCGCGGCTGTTTCGGATCGTCCTCGAGCTTGCGGCGCAGACGGGTGATCTGCACGTCCACCGCCCTCTCCTGGCTCTGGCCCCGGTCCCGCCCGAGATCCTCGACAAGCTGCGCCCGGCTCAGGGGCTCGCCCGGACGCGCGGCGAAGATCCGCATCAGATGCGCCTCGGTGGCGGTCAGGCGGACGGGGTCCTCCCCGCGCCACATCTCGCCGCGCTCGATGTCGTAGCGGATCGGCCCCAGCATCAGGAGCTTCGGCGCCGCCGCCTCTGCCGCGGTCTCCGGCATCCGGCGCAGGATGGCGTTGATCCGCAGGAGCAGTTCCTTGGGCTCGAAGGGCTTGGCGAGATAATCGTCGGCCCCGGCCTCGAGCCCCGCGATCCGGTCCTCGGTCTCGGCCCGCGCCGTCAGAAGCAGGATCGGCGTGTCCGAACGGGTGCGGATATGCGCGGTCAGGCTGACGCCATCCTCGCCCGGCATCATCACGTCGAGCACGATCAGGTCGAAATCGAGACCCGCGAGGATACGCCGCGCGTGGCCCGCATCGCGCGCCGCGCTGACCAGGAAGCCGTGCCGCATCAGGAATTTCTGCAGAAGCCCGCGGATGCGTTCGTCGTCATCGACGATCAGCAGATGTGCCTCGTCTCCGGTCATGCCCGGCCCTCCCTCAGAGCATGGTAGATGCGGCGCATCTTCGGATCCATCATCGCCTCGAGCACAAGTTTGAAACCGGCCACAGCCTCCGGTCCCACCTGCCGGTAGGCCGCCCGCATCCGCGCGCGCTGCGCGTCCGAGAGCTTGCGCTCCAGCACCTCGCCCGCCTCGGTGAGGGTGAGATGCCGTTCACGCTTGTCGGCGCGCCCGACGCGGCTTTCGACAAGACCGTCCTCGATCAGCGTGCGCAGCACCCGGTTGAGGGATTGCTTCGTCACGCCGAGGATCGACAGGAGATTGTTCACCGTCGTGCCCGGCGCACCGTTGATGAAATGCAGCGCCCGATGATGGGCGCGACCGTAGGAGAGATCGGCGAGGATCCGGTCTGGATCGGCGGTGAAGCCGCGATAGGCGAAGAACATCGCCTCGATCCCCTGCCTGAGCTGGTCGTCGGTCAGGTAGAGCAGCGTCTCGCCACCCTGCGCGCCGCCGCGCTCCGTTTCGGCCATATCGGCCCTCCCTGCTCCCTTGCCCGGGTCACATTTTAAGTCAGCCTTGTTGACATGACCAGCCTGAACTGGTAGCGACTCGCAGATTTTTTGACAGATTATGTCCGATACGGACGTAGATCGCGCAACAAATGAAAAGGCAGCAAGACTGCCGCGAAAGGAGACCGAGTGATGGCCGGGGCTTATGACGACCGCGACGGCAAGATCTGGATGGACGGGCAGCTCATCGACTGGCGCAGCGCCAACGTGCATGTGCTGACCCACGCGATGCATTACGCCTCTTCGGTCTTCGAGGGCGAGCGCGCGTATGGCGGCAAGATCTTCCTGTCGCGCCAGCATTCCGAACGGCTGCGTTACTCGGCCGACTGTCTCGATTTCGAGATCCCCTACACCGTCGACGAGCTCGAGGCCGCCAAGGCCGCCGTGCTAGAGGCCAACGGCTTCTCCGACGCCTATGTGCGCGCGGTAGCCTGGCGCGGCGCGGGCGAGGACATGGGTGTCGCCTCCAAGCGCAACCCGGTCCGCGTCGCCATTGCCGCCTGGGAATGGGGCAACTACTACGGCGACGCCAAGATGAAGGGCGCCAAGCTCGACATCGCGTCCTGGAAGCGCCCCTCGCCCGATACCGCGCCGAGCCATGCCAAGGCCGCCGGTCTCTACATGATCTGCACCATGTCCAAGCACGCGGCCGAGGCCAAGGGCTGCTCCGACGCGATGATGTTCGACTACCGCGGCTACGTCGCCGAGGCGACCGGCGCCAACATCTTCTTCGTCAAGGACGGCGAGGTGCACACGCCGAAGCCCGACTGCTTCCTGAACGGCCTGACCCGTCAGACGGTGATCGGCATGCTCGAAGAGAAGCAGGTCAAGGTCCACGAGCGCCACATCATGCCCGAAGAGCTCGAAGGCTTCGAGCAGTGCTGGCTGACCGGCACCGCCGCCGAGGTCACTCCGGTGGGCCAGATCGGCGACTACAATTTCGAGGTCGGCGCCCTGACCCGCGACATCTCGGAAAGCTACGAGAAGAAGGTGCGCGCCTGATTGTGTGATTTCCGACTCGGTCGCACCGAATTTACTTGATTTGGTGCGACCCGCGCACTCATTCGGTGTAAGATGACCAGCATGTTCGCAGGAGGGTGCCTGATGCAAAGAGCATTTGAGGTGAAAGCGATTTGGGATCCTGAATTGCGGCTCTGGCTTTCCGAAAGCGACATTGAAGGTCTTCACGTGGAAGCGGAGACATTCGAGGAATTTCAGTCCCTGGTCCAAGACTTCGCCGCCGAACTAATCGTCGCCAATCACTACTCGGACCTTGATCTCTCCAAAACGAATTTACGAGACATCATTCCTGCCGTGATCATCCACCATCAGGACTCGGCCGCTTGATAGATGGCTAGCCTCTACCGGCGTGTCAGTGAACAGCTGCGGATTGCGGGATTTCAAAAAATCGCGGGTGGCAAAGGCTCTCACGAAAAGTGGCGACACGAATACTCGGGGCGCCTCGTAATCGTGCCAAGAAATCTCAAGAGCCGCCATACCGCCGATGGCATTCTGAAGAGCGCTGGCCTTGAGAAACTGCGTTGATGTCAGAAATTGGGTCTGCGGACCTTACTCTCATTGGGTAATCATTGAGAAATCCACACCGTGGATCACCTCGATCCCCAGCGCCTCGATCGCCCGGATGTCCTTCATGTCCCGCGCATCGGCACCCTTGCCCGGCTCTCTCAAGATCACCTGCCGCACCCGCCCCGGATGGCGTTCGGCGGCGGCGAGGTAGACGCCCGGATCGTGCTGGCCGGTGTCTCCGATCAGGATGAAGCTCAACCCCGGATGCGCCGCCATCAGCACGTCGATGGACGCGCCCTTGTGGTCGCCATGCGTGCCCGAAATAAACTGCGTGTCCGAGATGCCCAGATCGCGCAGGAAGATCGGCGCTTTCGGCATGTTCGCGCGGTCGAAGATCCGGCGCAGGAAATGGTGCAGGTTCCAGGGCGAGGACGAGACGAAATAGATCGGCGCGCCCGCCTCTTCGAAGCTTTTCAGAAGCTCCACCGCATCGGGAAAGATCTCGCGCGTGAGCGCGTTGCCGGTCAGGGAAGTCCAGAGATTGCGGGCCAGCGAATAGGCGCCGGTCTTCATCACCGTGTCGTCGATATCCGAGATCACCCCGAACGGCGCATCCGCCGGGGCGACCCTTGCGTCGAGCGTCACCGGCTCGCTGCGGTCCACCTCGGCCTCGAAAGACACCCAGCCCGGCGCGGCGTCGCCGCGCTGCAGGTGCAGGGTGAAATAGCCCTCTTCGTCCGAGAGCGCCTCGGCCTCGCCGACGCGCACGCAGATCTCTGCGACCTCGCGGGTGAAGAACAGCTGCGCCATCTGGCGCAGGTTCACCCACCAGGACGCTTCGGGGTTGGGATTGGTGCGCCGGAGCGCGCTCAGCACGCGCCCGCGCAGGACGATCTCTTCCGGCGTCGCATAGCCCAGATACGGATCGACCGCGACACGCTCGGGCGCGCGCCGCGGTCGGAGCCGATCTATGCCGCGCTCGATCCGATGGGCGAGCGGCGCAAGTCGCTGCTTGAGCACCTCAGCCCGGGCTCATGCCCCGAAGCCGCTCGGAGCGGCGACGCAGGATCTCGACCGTGGTCAGAAGCGCGATGGAGATGCCGACGAGGATCGTCGCCACGGCAAGGATGGTCGGCGAAATCTGCTCGCGCAGGCCGGTGAACATCTGCCAGGGCAGCGTCTGCTGGTTCGCGGAGCCGACGAAGATCACCACCACCACCTCGTCGAAGGAGGTGATGAAGGCGAAAAGACCGCCCGAGATCACGCCCGGCAGGATCAGCGGCATCTGCACCTTGAAGAAGGTCCGCACCGGGTTCGCGCCAAGATTCGCCGCCGCCCGCACGAGGCTCCGGTCGAAGCCCACGAGCGTCGCGGTCACGGTGATGATCACGAAGGGAATGCCCAGCGCCGCATGCGCCAGGACGACGCCCAGATAGGTGCCCTGCAGGCCGATCCGCGAATAGAAGAAATACATGCCCGCGGCCGAGATGATCAGCGGCACGATCATCGGCGAGATCAGGATCGCCATGATCGCGCGGCGGAAGGGCACGTGCGGCTGGCTAAGACCGATGGCCGCCAGCGTGCCGAAGCCGACCGACAGGAGCGTCGCGACCGGCGCGATCAGGAGCGAGTTTTTCAGCGCCGACTGCCATTCCGACGAGTTCAGGAAGTCGCGGTAGTGGCGCAGCGAATAGCCCTCGGGATCGAAGCGCAGCATCTCGGGCGTGAAGGTGAAGAAGTTCTCGGAGTTGAACGAGAGCGGCATCACCACGAGGATCGGCGTAATGAGAAAGACGAAGATCGCACCGCAGATGACCCGAAACGTGTAGTACCAGAGCACCTGTCCCGAGGTCAGGTAGGGAACCAGCTTCTCGCGGTAGCGGCCCCGTCCGATCCAGTAGATGAACCAGCCGATGAACCAGCCGAAAAGCGCGCCCATCACAAGGCCCGGAAATCCTCCGATCAGGAAGCCCGCGACGGCGAAGCCGACGATGGCGCCCCATTTGAACATCCGTTCGCCGTCGACGCCGAGAACGACCATCGCCAGGTAGGCAAGGCCCGCACAGAGCGCGCCGCCGATCAGGATGCCCAGAAGCCCGGAGCCCTGCGCGGTGCCGACGAAGAGGCCGAAGAAGGCCCCCGCGGCAGCCACGACCGGCAGCGTGAAGTTCAGAGGCAGGGTTTTGGTTTCGGTCAGAGTGAGCTTCGCCATGTCCGATTACCCCAGCTTCACGTTGTCGATGCCGACGATCTTGTCGTAGGCCCAGTAGAGGATCAGCACCACCGCCAGGAGGATCGTCCCCAGCGCCGCCGCGAGACCCCAGTTAAGCGAGGACGAGATGTGGTAGGCGATCCGGTTCGAGATGAACGTGCCGGTCGTGCCGCCGACGATCTCGGGCGTGATGTAGTAGCCGATGGCGAGGATGAAGACGAGGATCGAGCCCGCGCCGATGCCCGGCACCGATTGCGGGAAGTAGACCCTCCAGAACGCCGTCCAGTTGGTTGCACCAAGGCTCTTGGCCGCGCGCAGGTAGGTAGGCGGGATCGTCTGCATCACCGAGTAGAGCGGCAGGATCATGAACGGCAGAAGGATATGCGTCATCGCCACGATCGTGCCGAACTGGTTGTTGATCATGACCAATCGCGCATCGTCCGCGACGAGCCCGAGCCAGACCAGCACGTCGTTGATCACGCCCTGCTGCTGCAGCATCACCTTCCAGGCCGAGGTTCTGACCAGAAGCGAGGTCCAGAACGGCAGGAGCACCAGGATCATCAGGAGGTTCGCCTTGCGCGCCGGAAGGTTGGCGAGGATCCAGGCGACCGGGTAGCCGAGCAGGATGCACGAGCAGGTGATCACCATCGACATGAACATGGTGCGCTTGAAGAGCAGGCCGTAGATGCGCTCGTCCTCGTCGCGCATCGCGGCACCGTCCGGCGTCATCGCCATATCCACGGCATTGAGGAAGTAGCCCGAGGTGTAGTTGCCCGAGAAGGCCTGGATCGTGGCCCAGACCTCGGGATTGCCCCAGTCCTCGTCGATCTCGTTGATGAAGTAGTCGCGCACCGCGACGGTCTCGAACGCAGGGACCGCGTCCGCGGCACTGCCCACGAGCGTCGCGATATCGCCGGAGAAGGCGCTGGCCGCGTCCGGATGAGCGACGAGATCCTCGTAGAGCGCGGCATAGGCGACCGGCCAGGGCTCGTCACCGGCCAGGCTGTCGCGACGGGCATCCGCCGTGAACCCTGCGAAGGCGCGGTAGATCTCGGTGGTCTTCGGCAGCTTCTCACGCGCGGCGTCCGAGGCCCGGAAGGCCGGCGGCGGGCTTGTCTGCTCGCCCTCGAACCAGGTCATGTAGCGCTCGCGCCAATCCGCATCGCCCATCAGGGCAAGCCAGGTCGCGGGCTCTTCCCAGGCCTCGTCGAGATCTTCGAACTGGTCGACATATTCGTCGCCGATATCCTCGATATCCCGGCCCGACTGGCGGAAGAGCGACGAGATGCCGGTCTGCTCGTAGTTCAGGCGGGTGCCGAGGCGCGTGTGGTTCTTGAGCTGCGCGGCGATGGCCATGTCGTAATAGAAGGCGTCGAACACCTCCTCGTTCGGCGCCTCGCCCGAGTTGTGATCCCACTCGGCCAGAAGCGGCGTGGACCGCGGCAGCGTCTCGGACACGATCTGGTTCTCGACCGAGCGGAACAGCATGTCCGCGATCGGCGCGATGAAGGTCACGAGAACGAAAATCAGGAGCGGCGCGATCAACAGGAGCGCCCGCAATTTCTGGCGCCGGAGCGCCCGGTTGAGCGATTTCTTCAGAGGCGTGCCGTCGGCGGCCAGCATCTTGCCCGAATCCTGCGATGCCTTGTCGGCGGCGCGGATGGCATTGTCGGGCGTCGGGCCCTCGATCTTGTCCGGATCGGTCGCGCTGTCGCTCATCTCAAGGTCCCCGTCGTCTGTTGCCGGGCTTTCCGCCCTTGTGCGTCTGCTGTGGTGAAGATGCGCGGTCGCCCGCGCATCTCGCATGTCTCGGAAACAGGCGCGGCGGGTGCGCCGCGCCTGTCACGTCAGATTACTGCGCGAGCCACGCCTGGAACTTGGCGTCGATGTCGTCGCGGTAGTCAGCCCAGAACTCGTAGTTGTAGAGGAAAGTGTTCTTCGAGTTCTCCGGATCGGTCGGCATGTGCGGCGCCATTTCGATGCCGAGCTCGGCATGGGTCGAAACGAGCGGCGCCGAGGATGCGCGGGCCGGGCCGTAGGAGATGTACTTCGCCTGGTCGGCGAGGCGCTGGGTGTCGGTCGCGAACTTCACGAAGTCCATCGCACGCGCCAGACGATCTTCGGGCAGACCGGCGGGAATGATCCAGCCGTCCAGGTCGAACACCTGGGCGTCCCACATCATCGCGACGGGCTGGTCCTGCTCCTCGATCACCGAGAAGAGACGGCCGTTATAGGTCGAGCCCATGAAGATCTCGCCATCGGCGAGCAGCTGGGGCGTGTCCGCACCGGCCGACCACCAGATCACGTCGTCCTTGATGGTCTCGAGCTTGGCGAGCGCCTGGTCCTGGCCTTCGTCGGTGGCCAGCACGTCATAGACCTCGTCCTTCGCGACGCCGTCGCAGAGAAGGGCCCATTCCATGTTGTTGATCGGACGCTTCTCGAGCGCGCGCTTGCCCGGATAGGTCTCCAGGTCGAAGACCGAGCAGATGTCGGACGGCGCGTCGACGCCCTCGGGCACCATGTCGGTGCGGTAGCCGAAGGTGGTCGAGTAGACGATCTGCGGGATGAAGCAGTCGGAGACCAGCAGGTCGCCGAAATCATCCTCGGCCGAGGTGCCATCGGGCGCCGCTGCCAGGTCTTCCTCGGGGTCGATCTCGAGCGCGAGGCCCTCGTCGCAGAGACGGATGGCGTCGGAGGCCACCACGTCGACCACGTCCCAGGTCACGTTGCCCGCTTCGTTCATCGCGCGCAGCTTGGCAACGGCTTCGGCGGAGCTTTCGTCCCAGGTCGCGGACACGCCCTCGTTCATCTCGAGATAGGGCTCGACATAGGCTTTCTGCTGGCTGTTCTGGTAGGCACCGCCCCAGCTGACCAGCGTCATGCTGTCGGCCATTGCGGCGTGTTCTGCGGCGAAGGCAACGGCACCGGCGCAAACGGTGAGCGCGGTGGTTGCCATGAAGGTTTTCTTGAACGTCATACAGGTCTCCCTAGCAGCCCGCTGGTGAAGCATACCGATCCGGATCGCGGGCCGAACCCTGGATCGCGTCCGACCGTCCCGAGACCGGCGCCAGTCGCATCCGGCCGGCCGGGACGTGACGGACTTGTCTTATGTCGCGTCGAGTGCGCGACAATCCTCGGGCAGCCAGCCGATCTTCACCTTCGCGCCCGGATCGAGCCGCACCTGGTCGGCGCGGTTCCGGGTCTTGACGATGAAGTGGTCGTTGCCGGCCACTTTCAGGCGCGTGCGGAACACGTCGCCCATGTAGATGAATTCCTTGACCTCGGCCTCGAGCGTGTGCGCGTCGGGACCGAGCTCGGGGTTGAACTCGACCCGCTCGGGGCGGATCGAGACGCGCGTGCGCTCGCCGGCCTTCGACACGTTCACGGGGATCGCATCGATCATCTCGCCATTGTCGAGTTTCACCGTGCAGCGCCCGCCGGAGATCTGCTCGACCGTGCCCTCGAGCGTGTTGTTCTCGCCGATGAACTGCGCCACGAAGCTGTTTTTCGGCTTCTCGTAAAGCTCGTCGGGCGGCGCCAGCTGCTGGATGCGGCCGTCGTCGAACACCGCGACGCGGTCCGACATGGTCAGCGCCTCGGTCTGGTCGTGGGTCACGTAGACCACGGTGATGCCCAGCTCATGCGCCAGGTTGGTGATCTCGAACTGCAGCGTCTCGCGCAGCTGCTTGTCGAGCGCGCCGAGCGGTTCGTCCATGAGAACGAGCTCGGGCTCGAACACGAGCGCGCGGGCCAGCGCGATCCGCTGCTGCTGACCGCCGGAAAGCTGGGTGGGACGGCGGCCCGCAAAGGCCTCCATCTGGACCATGCCCAGCGCGCGCTTGATCTTCTCTTCGCGCTTCGACTTGTCCATGCCGCGCACTTCCAGCGGAAAGGACAGGTTCTCGGCCACGGTCATGTGCGGAAACAGGGCGTAGTTCTGGAACACCATGCCGATGCCGCGCTTATGCGGCGGGATGTTGTTGATCGGCTTGCCGTCGAGCTTGATCTCGCCATGGGTGGCGGTCTCGAAGCCCGCGAGCATCATCAGGCAGGTGGTCTTGCCCGACCCCGACGGCCCGAGCATCGTGAGAAACTCGCCCTTCGGCATCGCGAGATTGAGGTCTTTTACGACGAGCGTCTCGCCATCGTAGCTCTTCTGCAC
This sequence comes from Litorisediminicola beolgyonensis, assembly GCF_042679605.1. NCBI lineage: Bacteria > Pseudomonadati > Pseudomonadota > Alphaproteobacteria > Rhodobacterales > Paracoccaceae > Litorisediminicola > Litorisediminicola beolgyonensis. The sequence goes on along the minus strand of NZ_JBHTMU010000001.1, from coordinate 11,951 downwards.
GCGCTCAAAGGCGACGAATGCATCTGACATGCTATCCGGCACTCGGTAGCTCCCTGTGTTGTGTCTCTCGCGGATCGTGCTGCCCACGTTTCTGGCCAAACTAAATAGGGAGAGGCCCCGACATGCAACTGTCACAAGCGATTCTCGGTGGAAAATCGGGGCCTCCGGGAAGATCGCGCAGTTTTGCGACCTTTGGCAGGAAAATGCGCCAATCCTGAGCGCGAATCGCTGCCGAGGGGACCGCCAGCCCCATGCGTGGACTGCCGCTTTCCAGGGCAGTGCGCCCGTTCACCCCGCCAGAATCGCGCGCCGGATCCCGCCCTTGCAGAGGGCCATTCCACGCTTTTGCACCTTTTCAGCCTCGCCTGATCGTGATTGCGTGGCGGCGTTCCACCGTATCGCGCCGCCCCCGATCGAGCGGGCGGCAGAAAGGCTCTCGCATGGTATTCCACCGGTTCTCGAAAGATCTGCCCTTCTCCGAGACAGAGTATACGAGGCGGCTCGAGAAGACGCGCGTGGCGATGGGACGGGCCGGGATCGACGTCCTTTATGTGACCGATCCCTCGAACATGGCCTGGCTCACCGGCTATGACGGCTGGTCCTTCTACGTCCACCAGGGGGTTCTGGTCTTCGGCGATGCCGATCCGATCTGGTGGGGCCGCAACCAGGACGCCAACGGCGCGATCCGCACCGTCTGGATGGGCGACGACCGTGTCATCGGCTATGCCGACAATTACGTGCAATCCACCGACCGTCATCCGATGGAGGACCTGGCCCAACGCCTCATCGGCATGGGGCTCGACAAGCTGCGGATCGGCGTGGAGACGGACAATTACTACTATTCCGCCAAGGCGCATGCGACGCTCGAACGCGAGCTTCCGGATGCCACGCTGATCGACGCGACCGCGCTCGTGAACTGGCAGCGCGCGGTGAAATCCGAGGAAGAGCTGGTCTTCATGCGCCGCGCCGCGCTGATCTCCGAGAAGATGATCGACGGGCTCTGGGAGCGGGTCGAGCCGGGTGTGCCGAAGAACGAGGTCGTGGCCGAGGTCTACCGCGACGCGATCCGGGGCGTGGACGAGCATTGGGGCGATTACGCCGCCATCGTGCCGCTCCTGCCCTCGGGCTCGAACGCCGCCGCGCCGCACCTGACCTGGGACGGCAACCCGTTCAACGAGGGCGAGGCGACCTTCTTCGAGATCTCGGGCTGCTACCGGCGCTATCACGTGCCGTTCTGCCGGACGATCTTCCTGGGCGAGCCCTCGGACCTCTTCAAGCGCGCCGAGGCGGCGCTGGTCGAGGGGCTCGAGGCCGGGCTCGACGCCGCGCGCGCCGGGAACCGCGCCTGCGACATCGCCAATGCGCTGGCCGCGCCGCTGGAAAGCGCCGGGATCGAGCGCGGCGCCCGCTGCGGCTACCCGATCGGCCTCAGCTACCCGCCCGACTGGGGCGAGCGCACCATTTCCCTCCGCGCCGAGGACGAGACCATCCTCGAGCCGGACATGACCTTCCACTTCATGCCCGGCCTCTGGATGTCCGACTGGGGGCTCGAGATCACAGAGTCGATCCGCATCACCGAAGACGGCCCGGCCGAGACCTTCTGCCACCGCCCCCGGAAGATGTTCGTCAAGACATGACCGATCTCGCCCGAACAGAAGCCATCCTGCGCGACATCATCGCCTACCCGACCGTGTCGACCGAGCCGAACCTTGCGCTGATCGAACACATGGCGGCGCTGCTCGAAGACGCCGGGGCGCGCTGCGACATCTATCGCGACGCGACCGGCGCCAAGGCCAATCTCTTCGCCACCATCGGCCCCGAGCGTTCGGGCGGCGTGGTGCTCTCGGGGCATTCCGACGTGGTGCCGGTGACCGACCAGGCCTGGACGTCGGACCCGTTTCACCTGGTCGAGAGCGACGATCTTCTCTACGGGCGCGGCACCTGCGACATGAAGGGCTTCATCGCCTGCGCCCTGGCGATGGCCCCGCATTACGCGGCGCTCGACCTGCGCCGCCCGGTGCATTTCTGCTTCACCCATGACGAGGAGACCGGCTGCCTCGGCGCACAGGCGCTGGTGCCGGAGCTGCGCAAGCGCGAGGCGCAGCCCTCGGTCGCGATCGTCGGCGAGCCGACCGAGATGCGGATCATCGAGGGGCACAAGGGCTGCTGCGAATACACGACGACCTTTCACGGGCTCGAAGGCCACGGCTCCGGTCCCGACCGCGGCGTCAACGCGGTGGGCTACGCGGTGCGCTACGTCACGCGGCTGATGGAGCTGGCCGAGGAGTTGAAGACCCGCGCGCCCCGCGGCTCGCGCTTCGATCCACCCTGGACCAGCGTCAATGTCGGGCGCCTGTCGGGCGGGGTCGCCCATAACGTGATCCCGGGCCTTGCCGAGCTCGAATGGGAAATGCGCCCGGTTCAGGCCGGGGACATGGAGTTCGTGAAGGAGGCCATGGCGGGCTATGTGCGCGACACGCTCCTGCCCGCGATGCGGGCTGTGCATCCGGGTGCCCGGATCGACACCGAGGTCATCGGCGAGGTGGTCGGGCTCGAACCCATGGACGACAACGCCGCCAAGGAGCTCGTCGCCGCGCTGACCGGGCAGAACGGCGCGGATGTGGTGCCCTTCGGGACCGAGGCGGGTCTCTTCCAGGAGATGGGCATGAGCGTGGTGGTCTGCGGGCCGGGCTCGATCCACCAGGCCCACAAGCCAGATGAGTATGTCGCGCGCTCCGAACTGGCGCGGTGCCTCGAGATGCTCACCGGTCTGGGCGGAACCCTGGCCGCCTGAGCCGATCTCCGAACCGGAGATCGCGCGAATTCCGGTTCGGAATTCGGCACCGGCCGCCGCCTGTGCGCATCCTGACCACGAATGCGCAGCGTCTAGGTGACACAGGCAGGTCCCGCCGGTATCCTGCCTCTCGAACGCCCCGAACCGAAGAGCGGGCGAGAGGCAGGGACATGTCGCAGACCGACAGCTTGCGCGACCGCATGACGCGCCTGAAACTTCGCTACCACGCGCGCATGGCCTGTCGCAGCCGCGAGGCCAGCGCCTTCGTCTCGCAGCCCGAGCCGCGCACCGTCGGCTCCTTCGCCCGCGGCCGCCAGCTCTCTGCCGGGAACGTGCTCTTTGCCGGAACCCTGATCGAGACCCGCGGCCGCGCGCTTTGGGATCTGCACCCGCCCGACGCCGCCTTCGAGGAAGAGGCCCAGGGCTTCGTCTGGCTCGACGATCTCGCCGCGGTCGGCGATCCGCGCACCCGCCGCCTGGCGCAGGAATGGACCTGGGGCTGGATCGACCGCTACGGGCGCGGCGGCGGTCCGGGCTGGGCGCCCGAGCTCGCCGGGCGCCGGATCATCCGCTGGACCCATCACGCGCTGATGCTGCTCCGCGGCCAGTCGCCCGAGAAGAGCCGCGCCTTCCACCAGGCCATGGCGGCCCAGACCCGGTTCCTCGCCAAGACCTGGACCGTGGCCCGCCCCGGCCTTGCCCGCTTCGAAGCGCTGACCGGCCTTCTCTATGCCGCGCTCTCGCTCGAAGGCATGGAGCGCCATGTCGAGACCGCCCGCCGCGCGCTCGACCGCCATTGCGCCTCGGAGATCAACAAGGACGGCGGCATCGCCACCCGCAATCCCGAGGAACTGCTCGAGGTCTTCGCGCTGCTGACCTGGGCCAGCGCCGCGCTGACCGAAAGCGACATGCGCCCGCCGCCCGAACTGACCGGCGCGCTGCACCGGATCGCTCCGACCCTCCGCGCGCTCCGCCACGCCGATGGCGGGCTTGCGCGCTTCCACGGCGGCGGGCGCGGCGTCGAGGGGCGTCTCGGCGAGGCGCTGGCCGAGGCCGGCGTGCGCCGCCGCCAGACCGAGGGGCTCGCCATGGGCTTCGCCCGTCTCTCGGCGGGCCGGACCTCGATCATCGTCGATGCGAGCCCGCCGCCCTCGGGCCGGCTGAGCTTCAACGCCCATGCCTCCACCCTGGCTTTCGAGCTGACCTCGGGCCGCCGCCCGCTCATCGTGAACTGCGGCTCGGGCGCGGTTTTCGGTTCCGAATGGCGCCGCGCCGGTCGCGCCACGCCGTCCCACAGCGCGCTCTGCCTCGACGGCTATTCCTCGGCGCGGCTCGGCCCGCCCGGCAAGCTCGGCGCCGCCCCGCGCGAGGAACTGGTCGACCTGCCGAAGAATACCCCCGCCGAGATCAGCGCCGCGCCCGACGGCACCGGGTATCACGGCGCCCATGACGGCTATGTAGCCACCCACGGCCTGACCCATGCCCGCAAGCTGGAGCTGACCTTCGACGGGCGTGGGCTCGCGGGCGAGGACCTGCTCGCCGCGCTGGACGATCCCGCCAAGCGCCGCTTCGACGGGCGGATGGACCGGGTGAAACTCGAGGGCATCCCCTTCCAGGTCCGCTTCCACCTGCATCCCGAGGTCGATGCCGAGATCGACCTGGGCGGCGCGGCGGTGTCCCTGGTGCTCCGCTCCGGCGAAATCTGGGTGTTCCGGCACGATTCTTCGGCGGATCTGGCGGTCGAGCCGTCGGTTTACCTGGAAAAAGGCCGCCTGCGGCCCCGTGCCGCCCAACAGATCGTTTTATCCGGCCGCGCGATGGGCTATGCGACCCGCGTCCGCTGGTCGCTGGCCAAGGCCCAAGACACGGCGATCGCCGTGCGGGACCTGGCCGGAGGGGAGCTGGACGACTTGTCCGACACCACACCGGAAGACCGATGACCGATCTCGCCCCGCTCCGCCGCGCCCTTCTCTCCGTCTCCGACAAGACGGGCCTCATCGACCTCGCCCGCGCCCTGACCGCCCGCGATGTCGAGCTTCTCTCGACCGGCGGCAGCGCCGCCGCGCTGCGCGACGCGGGCCTCGCCGTCACCGATGTCGCCGAGGTCACGGGCTTCCCCGAGATGATGGACGGCCGGGTGAAGACGCTGCACCCGGGTGTGCATGGCGGTCTTCTGGCGCTCCGCGACGATGCCGCGCATGTCGCGGCGATGGAGGAGCACGGGATCGGGCCGATCGACCTGCTCGTCGTCAATCTATACCCGTTCGAGGCCACCGTCGCCAAAGGCGCCGATTACGCCACCGCGATCGAGAATATCGACATCGGCGGCCCGGCGATGATCCGCGCGGCGGCCAAGAACCATGCCTTCGTCTCGGTCGTGACCGACGTGCAGGATTACGACGCGCTCCTCGCCGAGCTCGACGCCAATGACGGCCAGACGACCTACGCCTTCCGCCAGAAGCTCGCGCTGACCGCCTATGCCCGCACCGGTGCCTATGATGCCGCCGTCTCGGGCTGGATGGCGGGCGCTCTGGGCGACACCGCCCCGCGCCGCCGGGTCTTCGCCGGGACGCTCGCGCAGACGCTCCGCTACGGTGAGAACCCGCACCAATCCGCCGCCTTCTACACCGATGGCAGCACCAAGCCCGGCATCGCCAATGCCCGCCAGCTGCAGGGCAAGGAGCTGAGCTACAACAACATCAACGACACCGACGCCGCCTTCGAGCTGGTCTCGGAGTTCAGCCCCGAGGACGGTCCCGTCTGCGCGATCATCAAGCACGCCAATCCCTGCGGCGTGGCCCGCGGCGCCAGCCTCTCCGAGGCCTATTCCCGTGCTTATGATTGCGACCGCACCTCGGCCTTCGGCGGCATCGTCGCGCTGAACCAGCCGCTCGATGCCGACACCGCCCGCGCGATCACCGAGATCTTCACCGAGGTGGTGATTGCCCCCGGCGCCGACGACGCCGCGCGCGAGATCTTCGCCGCCAAGAAGAACCTCCGCCTGCTCCTGACCGACGGGCTGAGCGATCCCACCGAGGCCGGTCTCGCGATCAAGCAGGTCTCGGGGGGCTTTCTGGTCCAGGACCGCGACAACGGCCGGATCGGCGAATGGGAGCTCAAGACCGTGACCAAGCGCGCGCCCACCCGCGACGAGCTGCGCGACCTGCTCTTCGCCTGGACCGTGGCCAAGCACGTCAAGTCGAACGCCATCGTCTACGTCAAGGACGGGGCCACCGTCGGGGTCGGCGCAGGCCAGATGAGCCGGGTCGACTCGACCCGGATCGCCGCCCGCAAATCCGCCGACATGGCCGAGGCGCTGGGGCTCGGCAGCCCCACCACCCAAGGGTCGGTCGTCGCCTCGGACGCGTTCTTCCCCTTCCCCGACGGTCTCCTGACCGCCGCCGAGGCCGGGGCCACCGCGGTGATCCAGCCCGGCGGGTCGATGCGGGACGACAAGGTGATCGAGGCCGCCGACGAGGCCGGTCTCGCCATGGTCTTCACCGGCATGCGGCATTTCCGGCATTGAGCGGGCAGCGGCCTTCACGTCGCCCGGAACCGGGCGTCCCCCACGCACGGACGACGGCCGTCCCGATGGCTGCGCGCGCGACAGGGGGCGCCGCATGAAGATCGTGGCCTGGGTCGCGACACTGGTCTTCGCCCTCGACCAGGTGACGAAATGGGCGGTCGTGCACGGCATGAGCCTCGACACGCGCGGGCTGATCGAGATCTGGCCGCCCTTCCTCACCTTCCGCATGGCCTGGAACACCGGGATCAATTTCGGCCTCTTCTCGGGCCGCGAGGACATGACCCGCTGGGTGCTGATCGCCGTCGCGCTGGGGATCGTGCTCTTCGTCCTGGTCTGGCTCCGGCGCGACCCGCCGGGCTGGAAGGGCTTGGTCTCGGCGGGCCTCCTGATCGGCGGGGCGCTCGGCAACGTGGTCGACCGGGTTCTTTACGGGGCGGTCGCTGATTTCCTCAACATGTCCTGCTGCGGCATCCAGAACCCCTACGCCTTCAACGTCGCCGACATCGCGATTTTCGCCGGGGCCATCGGCCTCGTGTTCTGGCCTGCGCGCAGCGGGGGAAAGACCCCGTGACGCCCGCGACCGGATCGGCTAACAAGTGGGCAAAGACAATGCGGAGCCGGTGATGCGCGCCCCTTTCCTGATCCTCGCCTGTCTGGCCCTCGCCGCCTGCGGCGGTGCTCGCAACGGCGAGACCAATCTGCGTGACCTGCGCTCGAACCAGCCGTCGCCGGAAGAGTTCGCCATCGTGCCGAACCAGCCCCTGCAGACACCCGAGACCTCCGCTCTGCCAGTTCCGACCCCCGGCGGCACCAACCGGGCCGACCTGACACCGCTTTCCGACGCGGTCGTGGCCCTCGGCGGGCGCCCCGGCGCGGGTGCCGCAGGCGACAGCGCGCTGATTGCCGCGGCGACGCGCAACGGTGTCGATCCGAACGTCCGGCAGGATCTCGCGACCGAGGATTACGAGCTCCGCAAGCGCCGCTCGATCTTCTCCTGGCAGCTGTTCCGCCGCGATCAGTACGAGCGCGCCTATGCCAACCAGACGCTCAACGCCGATGCCGAGCTCGACGCCTGGCGGGCCAGCGGCGCGGCGGTGCGCAACCCCTCGGCCACGCCGCCCGCGGCGCGCTGAGCGTCTATACAGCGCGGTTACAATTGCGTCAGCGCGCTTGAACCCTCCGCCACGCACGGTAGCTTCCCTCGGAGCACTCTCAGGGAGACCGCCATGCATCGCTATCTTGCCGTTCTCGCACTGGTGACCGGCTTCTCCGGCCCGGCCACCGCCGCGGGGATCGACGACAACGTCACCAGCTTCACGCTCGACAACGGCATGGACGTGGTGGTGATCGAGGATCACCGCGCCCCGGTGGTCACCCACATGGTCTGGTATCGCGCCGGGGCCGCCGACGAGCCGCCCGGCGCCTCCGGCATCGCGCATTTCCTCGAACATCTGCTCTTCAAGGGCACCGAGACGCTCGAGCCCGGCGAGTTCAGCCGCGTGGTGGCCGAGAACGGCGGCGACGACAACGCCTTCACCAGCTACGACTACACCGGCTATTTCCAGCGCGTCGCGGCCGACCGGCTGGAGCGGATGATGGAGATGGAATCCGACCGGATGGTCAACCTGCAACTGCGCCCCGAAGACATCGCCACCGAGCGCGACGTGATCCTCGAAGAGCGCAACACCCGGACCGAGAACGACCCCTCCACGCTCTTCGGCGAGCAGCGGCAGGCGGCGCTCTACCTCAACCACCCCTACGGCATTCCGATCATCGGCTGGAAGCACGAGATGGAAGCGCTCGATCTGGACAAGGCTCTGGCCTTCTACGAGCGCTACTATGCCCCGAACAACGCGATCCTGATCGTCGCGGGCGACGTCACTCCCGACGCGGTGCGCACGCTGGCCGAAGAATACTACGGCCCCCTGCCCGCCAACCCAGAGCTCGGCGAGCGCGCACGTCCGCAGGAACCGCCGCAACTGGCTGCGCGCCGCCTGACCATGACCGATCCGCGCGTGGCGCAGCCTTACGTGATCCGCAGCTACCTGGCGCCGGAACGGGATCCGGGCGCGCAGGAGGACGCCGCGGCGCTTCTGCTGCTGTCGCAGCTTCTCGGGTCGGGCCAGACCTCGATCCTGAACCAGAAGCTCCAGTTCGATGAGGAGATCGCGGTCTTCGCGGACGCCTATTACAGCCCGACCTCGCTTGACGACACGAGCTTCTCGCTGATCGTCGTCCCGCGCGAGGGCATCGAGCTGGACGAGGCGGAAGCCGCGCTCGACCGCGTGATCGACGAGTTTCTTGTCGAAGGCGTCGACGCCGAACAGCTCGACCGGATCAAGTTCCAGATCCGCGCCGATCAGATCTACGCGCTCGACAACCCCGACGCGCTGGCCCGCCGCTACGGCTCGGCCCTGACCGCGGGCCTGACCGTCGAGGACGTGCAGGCCTGGCCCGACATCGTGGAAGCCGTGACCGAGGAGCATATCGTCGACGCCGCCCGCGCCGTCTTCGAGGGCAAGACCTCGGTAACCGGCTGGCTGATGCCCGAGGAGGTGACCCAATGACCCGCCTGTTCTCCCTGACCGCGCTGATCGGCGCCGCGCTCATCGCCGCCCTGCCCGCCCGGGCCGCCGTCGATATCGAGGTGATCGAGACCCAAGCAGGCCACACCGCCTGGCTGGTCGAAGAGCCCTCGATCCCCTTCCTCGCGCTCGAGCTGCGCTTCCAGGGCGGTGCGTCGCTCGACCTGCCCGGCAAGCGCGGCGCTACCAACCTGATGACCGGCCTTCTGAACGAGGGCGCGGGCGATCTCGATGCGCAGGGCTTCGCGGCCGCCGAGGAAAGCCTCGCCGCGAGCTTCGGCTTCGATGTCGGCGATGATGCGCTCTCGGTATCCGCGCGCTTCCTGACCGAAAACCGCGACGAGGCGGTGGCGCTCCTGAAAAGCGCGCTGACCGAGCCGCGCTTCGATGCCGATGCCATCGAGCGGGTCCGCCAGCAGGTCCTCTCGGGCATCCGCCGCGACAGTACCGACCCCGACGCCATCGCGTCCCGCGAATGGTCGGCGCTGATCTTCGAGGGCCACCCCTACGGCACGTCCAGCGACGGCACCGAGGACAGCGTCGCCGCCCTGACCCGCGACGACCTCGTCACCGCCTGGCAGAACGCGATTGCGCAGGACCGCGTCTTCATCGGCGCATCCGGCGACATCTCCGCCGAGGAGCTCGCCACCCTGATCGACGATCTCCTGGCCGATCTGCCCGTCGAAGGCGCGCCGCAGCCCGAGGATGTCGCGGTGGACACCACCTCCGGCACCACGATCGTCGAGTTCGACACCCCGCAATCGGTGGCGCTGTTCGGCCATTCCGGGATCGACCGCCACGATGACGACTTCTTCCCCGCCTTCGTCCTGAATCACATCCTCGGGGGCGGCGGCTTCGAATCGAAGCTCATGAACGAGGTGCGCGAGAAGCGCGGACTGACCTACGGCGTCTATTCCTATCTCGCCAATCGCGACCACGCCGATCTCCTGATGGGCCGGGTTGCCTCGGCCAATGACCGCATCGCCGAGGCGGTTTCGGTGATCCGCGACATCTGGGCCGAGGTCGCCGCGAACGGCGTCTCCGAGGAGGACCTGGAGCAGGCCAAGACCTACCTGACCGGCGCCTACCCGCTGCGCTTCTCGTCGAACTCGAACATCGCCAACATCCTCGTGGGTATGCAGATGGACGATCTGCCGCCGGACTACGTCAACACCCGCAACGACAAGGTCGACGCCGTCACCGCCCAGGACGTCGCCCGCGTCGCCGCGCGCCTGATGCAGCCCCACGCGCTGCGGTTCCTGGTGGTGGGCAAACCGGAAGGGCTGGTCGACGGCTGACGCTCGACTTCTCGGATATCAGAAGCGCCGGTGCCCGACAGGCACCGGCGCTTTTTTCATTCACAGGATCGATCAGACTGCCCGTTTACGGCCGAACGTAGGCGTAGCCCTGCTCCTGCAACTCGATCAGCCGCACCACGCCCGACGGCGTCACGGTCACCTCGTCGAGCAGCGTGACCGGCCCGCCGGTCTTCTTCTCCATGCCCTTGAGCGTGTTGCCGCAGCCCTGGAAGCTGATGTTGTCGAGCTCGAGCGACATCGCCGCGATCCGGTCCGCAACCGGCGATTTGTCGGCGACGAACATGGTCAGGCCGGGACCGTAGGCGACCATTTCGATCACCACCTCGTCGCCCTGCTCGGCATAATAGGACGCGACATTCTGCGCGTTGTTGAGCGCCATGTTCATCACCTGCGGATCGTTCTGATCGACATGGATCGCGACGTGATGGGTCTTGCCTTCGGCGAACGCGGCGGTGGCGCTCAGAGCGAGCGCCGCGACAATCGGTGTGAAACGCATGTGGGTCCCTCCCTTGGACGGACCCAGCCTAGCATTGCGCCGCCTGCGGTAAAGATCAGTTCAGAAGCCCGGCATGGCGCAGGCCCGCATCGACCTTGGCGCGCGTCTCGGCGGTCAGCGGCATGAGCGGCGGACGCACGTCCTCTTCGCAGAGCCCGAGCCGCGCCATCGCGTATTTCGCGCCGCAGAGCCCCGGCTCGGTGAAGATCGCATGGTGGAGCGGCATCAGCCGGTCCTGGATCGTCAGCGCCCGGCCATAATCGCCCGCAAGGCAGGCCTCCTGCAGCTCCGCGCAGAGCGCCGGTGCCGCGTTCGCCGTGACCGAGATGCAGCCGACCCCGCCCTGGGCGTTGAACCCGTGCGCCGTCGCGTCCTCGCCCGAGATCTGCAGGAACTCGGTGCCGCAGGTGATCCGCTGCGCGCAGACCCGCGCCAGATCGCCGGTCGCGTCCTTGACGCCCACGATGCGCGGCAGCTTGGCCAGCTCGCCCATGGTGGCGGGCGTCATGTCCACCGCGGAGCGGCCGGGGATGTTGTAGATGATTATCGGCAGATCGCTCTCGTCATGCAGCATCTTGAAATGCGCATAGAGCCCGGCCTGGGTCGGCTTGTTGTAATAGGGCGTGACAACGAGCGCACCATCGGCCCCGACCCGCTGCGCGTGCTGGATGAAGCGCAGCGCCTCGACCGTGTTGTTCGACCCCGCACCCGCGATCACCGGGATGCGCCCGGCGGCGGCGGTGACCACCGCCTCGACGACCGCCTCGTGCTCTGCATGGGTCAGCGTCGGGCTCTCGCCGGTGGTGCCGACGGGCACCAGACCGTGGCTGCCCTGCTCCACATGCCAGTCGACCAGAGATTTCAGCGTCTCAAAATCCACAGCTCCATTGCGGAACGGCGTGACGAGGGCTGGCATAGACCCCTTGAACATGAGACGCTCTCCAAAAGCTTCATCTGACCTTAACCCCCGCGGGTCAGACTGTCCTGAAAGTGAATTGCCCGGGGGCGTGCAGACGGTATGGTCGCGCGTGTCTATCATGTCTCAATGCGGGAAATGCAAGCTGATGTCGCGCACCACGCTGCCGATCCTTCTGATGACCGTTCTTGCTAGCGCCGCACAGGCCGGCCCGGAACAGTCCCTGCGCCCCGAGGCGCGGGCCTCCGAAGCGGCGCCCGAGATCGCCGCCCGGCCCCTGGCGCGCGATGCCGGTGGCGCGGACGCCCCCGCCCC